>NZ_JBJHAC010000017.1:0-104881 GCF_054050835.1 Blastococcus sp. SYSU DS0510
ACCAGGCGGGCGAACCGCTCGAACGCCGGATCCGACCGCGGGGGCAGTGCCGTGCCCGAAGGCAGTGAGCCAGTCACACGTCCCCCCGGCGACAGGGACACGGCGCCGACGTCCCGATGAGTGAGCGGACCGAGGATACCGGGGTGCTGGTCGGTCCGACCCGGTTCGTCGACGACTCGCTCCCTTACGGCCGCGCGGCCGACATCCTGTCCGGGCCAGCACCGGCAGCCGCCCGGATCACCGACGTGCTGGGCCATCTTCCCCCGCTCGGGTCCACCGCCGCAGAGCAGGAGCGCGCGCTACTCCTCATCATCGTGGGCGTCGCCCGGGGGTGGATCAGGATGGTGCATTTCCGTCGGCGCGGGTGATCAGCCGGCGGTGGAAGGTGGCGTCCGGGCTGAGGGCGAGCAGCCCCTCGGTGAGCGCGTCGGCTGCGGAGTGTGCGTCGTCATCGGTGAGCGGGTCGAGCACGTCGAGGATGAAGACGGCACTGGTGGTGGCGGTGGTGATGCCGGTGCGCGTGCACTGGCGCCAGTTCCAGCGGCGGCAGGTGACGCCGACGTCGTCGCGCCAGACCACCTCGCCGACCTCCGGGGGCTCGACGACCGCCTCGCCGCCGGCGATGGTGTCGAAGGCCTCGGTGCCGTCGGCGCGGACGAGTCGCGGCGGGCTGGCGTAGGCGGCGCGATCCTCCCCACCGAAGGGCAGCATGGAGGCGATGGAGACGGCGTTGTAGACGTCGGTGATCCGGTCGATGCGCGGCAGGCCGCCGGGGTCGAGCCGGCGCATCAGCGCCTCCACGCTGGGCCGGGTGCGCTGCGGCTTGGCGCCGAAGGCCCGGTAGGCCTCCCGCCACGAGGCGAGGTGCGGCACCTCCCCGGGCTTGCGCCCGTCGAGCCGCTCCCGCGTGGTCACCTCGGCGGCGGCGAGGACCTGCTCGCTCCGTTCGTCGCTGGGGCCGCCCTGTAGGCCGTCGGCGGTCAGCAGCACCACGCGGTAGTCCGGCCGCAGCGCGAACACGGCATCGTCGACGGTGGCGGCGGCGAGCCACTGCTGGGGGTCGGTCACGAATGGGTCCCGGTGACGTGGGGCTGGAATACGGTGAGGGCGAAACGGGCGGGGCCGGCGGCGTCGGCGGGGTTGGCGTAGCCGTGGGCGATGTCGCCGGCGAAGGCCGCGGAGTCGCCCACGGTCAGCCGCTCGGTGCGGTCGCCGACGCGCAGGTCGACCGCGCCCTCTAGGACGAGCAGCAGTTCCCGGGTGCCGGCGCTGTGCGCCTCGCTGGTGTTCGCGTCGCCCGGCTGCAGCGACCAGTCCCACAGCTCGACGACGTCGGGCGGCTGGGTGCCGGCGACCAGGACCGCCTGCCCGCCGTGGTCCCCGTGCCACAGCACCGGCGCCCGCCCGGCCGCGGTCACGGTGAGGGCCTGCGGGCGCTCGACGTCGACCAGGACGGGCAACCCGACACCGAGGGCGTCGCTGATCCGCAGCAGCGTGGCGATGCTCGGGTTGCCCTCGCCGTGCTCGATGGTGATGACCATGCGCCGGCTGACCCCGGAGCGGTCGGCCAGCTCATCCAGCGTCCAGCCGCGGGCGGTCCGGTGCTGCCGAACCCGCTGCCCGATCACCTCGTTGACCGCGACCACTTCGGCCGTCATCAGTGCCGCCTCCCTTGCGTCATCCCCACCGCACCGATCTACGCTGCCTCCGAGAGTGCAACATAGTGCATCAGGAGGTGCGGTGATGCCGTGCAGGTGCACGGTTCGAACGACGAAGGGCTGCGGATGGAGACCCGGCTCGCGGTGGGAGGCCGTCCGTCCGGGGCGGGGCAGCCGCTCAACGTCCCGATCATCCCAGCGCCGGACTTCCACGCTGCGACGCCGGACGCGATGGGGCGGGAGTACTCCCGCGACGACGGCGACGTCGACGACCAGCCGGAGTCAGGAGAGGCGCGTCGCGGAGCTGACGGCTGGCCGGTGCGCGCGCAGCTGCGCCCAGGCCGCGATCGTCTCCGCCGACGGCCCCGACGGGGTCGGGGCGATGGAAGTCGGTTCTCCGTCCGGCGCACCCGTCCGGTCGCCGCCGCGGTGTCCACCCATGAGTTCGGGCAGCCTCCCGGCGAGCTCGTGCACTTCCTCGCCCTGTACGGCCAGGCCGTCGCCGATGGTGGCGTCGGGAGCCGAGCGGGCGTAGTCCCTGGCACGGTGCCCAGACCGCTCATGGCGTGGGTGGTGAACGGCAGGACCGTCCTGCCGGCGAGGTCGACGCTCTCCGCGAAGGTCGACATGATCATCGGCGGGTGACCCACCTCAATCGGTGGCCGGGCGTGCCGCACCGCGTTGCTGGCCAGTTCCTCGAACACCAAAGCAAGGCACTCAGCGGCCGCCTCGGTTCCATCGGAGGGCGCTTACCGTCGTGCAGTGCGGCACACAGTTGCAGGCGGCTGGCCGTGATGTCCGCGGCCCGGGCGCGGCTCCAGCGGCCCAGGGTGCGGGCGTGGGGCGGCCGCGCCGGGCGCGGACTGCGCCCACGTTCCGGCGTGGGGAGTCTGACTGCTGGGCTAGAAGATCTCCGGTCTCAAGTAAAGAACCGGGGGGTATAGGGACCTCGGCTACGGCACCTCGACGGAATGCCGCGCTGCTATGCCGCTATCAGACGAACAACCACAGCTCGAACAGTGACGAGCCGTCACCTTGTGAGTACCCACAGCGACGCTCGGCTAACCGCAGCTCGCTCGTCACGTGCGGCGGCGGGTGCCCGGCGGCGACCCGGGCAGGCGCCGGTGGCGGCCTTGGCCTGCGGGCGGTGGAGCTCGGCCTCGGTCCGGGTCCGCGGCTTCGTCCGCACTCCACCGCCGCAGCAGCTGCTCCAGGTCGCCGGGGTCGAGCGGTTTGGTGAAGTGAGCGTCGAATCCGGACTCCAGGGCCCGGGACCTGTCCCTGTCGCGGCCGAATCCGGAGATGGCGACGAACCGCGTCCGGCGGTGCTGCGCGGTACCGCGCAGCCGGCGAGCGACCTCGTAGCCGTCGACGTCCTCGCCGAGGGCGATGTCGCAGAGGACGACGTCGAAGGGATTCTCGGCCTGGGCGAGCCCGTCGCGGGCGGTGAAGGCGGCGGTGACTTCGTGGCCGCGGAGTGTCAGCACCGATTGGTAGGCGCGGGCGAGGTCCTCGTTGTCGTCGATGATCAGGATGCGCAGCGGCGTCGCCGGCCCGGGCGGTGTCGGTTCCGGGGAAGTCGCCCGGCTGCCGGTTGCGGCCGGTTCCCTGGCCGGCGTGGCGTCGGTCAGCTCGACGCGGAGCGGCAGCCGCATGGTGAACGTCGCGCCGGTGCCGGGACCGTCGCTGTGCGCGGTGACCGTGCCGTCGTGCAGCTGGGTGATGCCGCGGACGACGGCCAGCCCCAGGCCCAGGCCGCTGGGTGCCTGCCGCCGGGGATCCGGCTCGCGGTGGAAGGGTTCGAACAACCGCTCGGCGACGGTGGGGTCAAATCCGGGCCCGTTGTCCCGCACCTGTAGCTCGGCGTTGCCGTCGTCGGCGCTGAGCCGGACGCTGACCGCGGCGTCGGCTGGGGTGTACTTGCAGGCGTTGTCGATGAGGTTGGTCACCGCCTGGCCCAGGCGGACCGCGTCGCCGTCGAGTGGCACGGCCGTGTCGGGCAGTACCAGGTCGATGGTGCGGGCCGGTCCCCCGTGTGCGGATCCGACGTCGGCCACGACTTGCTCCACCAGCGCCCGCAGGTCCAAGTGGTGGCGCTGCACGGTGAGTCGTCCGGTCATCCCGCGGGCGGCGTCGAGCAGGTCGTCGGTCATGCGGGTCAGGGCCGCTGTCTGGCGGTCGAGCACCGCCAGGACCGGGTTCCCGGCGATGTCGAGGGCGAGGACGTCGAGGGCGGCTCGGACGGCGGCGAGCGGGTTGCGCAGTTCGTGCGCGAGCGTGGCGAGGAACCGGTCCTTCGCCTTGTCCTGTTCCTGCAGCTCCGCGGTGATGGTCTCCAGCCGGGCGACGGCCTCCCGCAAGTTGCGGTCGGCCTCCTGGATCTCGCTGGCGCGGTTGAAGAGGTCGGCCTCCAAATCCTCGAGACGTGTCTGCAGCGCCTCCTCGCCCCGCTCCTGCTCGACCCGCCGCAGCTGCCGTTCCCGGATGTAGTCCGTGACGTCCTCTACCCGGTGCAGCAGGAGCACCACGCGGCCGTGCTCGTCGAGCAACGGGACGTTGACCGGGCTCCAGTACCGCTCCACGAACTCGCCCGTCGTCCGGTCGAGGATGTCGTACTGCTGCAACGCCATCGTGTGCGGTTCTCCCGTGGACAGCACCCGCTCCAGCGAGGCCCGCAGGTGGCGCACCCCACTGGCTTGCGGGTTCTCCGGGTTGTCGGGGAAGGCGTCGAACAGATGGCGACCGACCACGTCGGCTCGCTGCGTCCCGGTGACCCGCTCCCGCGCCCGGTTCATCCCGACGATCACCAGCTCCGGCGTGAGAACCAGGAACGGGGCCGGAAGGGCGTCGAAGACCGCCGCGTAGTCGAGTTCGTCGGGAGTCATGGTGCGCCTCATGGGTCCAGTCGGTACCCCGCGCCGCGCACGGTCACGATCCGCGGGCTGGAGGCGCCGGCCTGGGTCAGCTTCTGCCGGATCCGGTAGACGTGCTCGGACACGGTGGCGTCGGCCCGCCCGGCGGCGGAGCCCCACACCTGCTCGAGCAGTTCGGCGGCGGAGTAGACCTGTCGCGGGGACCGGGCGAGCAGGGTGAGCAAGTCGTACTCGAGGGGACTGAGCGCCAGCCGGGTGCCGTGCACGCTCACCTCGTGCGCGGATGTGTCGACAACGAGCTCGCCCACCGGTACGAGGGGGCCGGCGGGCGGGGGTGCGGAGCGGCGCAGCACCGCTCGGATGCGCGCGGCCAGTTCGGGCAGGGAGAACGGCTTGACGATGTAGTCGTCGGCGCCGAGTTCCAGGCCGAGCAGCCGGTCGCTCTCCAGTCCGCGGCCGCTCAGGACGACGACGGGCACCTGGGGGTCGTCCTGGCGCAGAGTGCGGAGCAGATCCAGGCCGTTTCCGTCGGGCAGCCCGAGGTCGAGGACGACCAGGTCGATCGGGCGCCCTCGCAGCTGCTCCGCCCCGGTCCGCGTGTTGCTGGCGGTGAGCACCTCGAAGCCGTTCCGGGCGAGGTAGTTGCCGGCCATCGCGACCAAGTCGGCCTCGTCGTCGATCATCAGGACGACCGGGCGGGGCAGCGGCCGGGTCGACGACCCGTTGACGGCCGGATCCTTGACGTCCCGTTGATCCGGGAGTCGGGTCACAACCATGTCCTAAACCTATCAACAAGGGATGGAGTCGCTCGGGCAGGGACTCTTGACGACCTGGATCAGGCCGTCAACCACGCGCGGACACAGACGTCGGCTCTCCATGCTCGGATGCAACACAGACCACACTGGGGCCGATGGCACGTCGCCACCTAGGTCTAATCTCAACGTTGTCTCAACGCGCGGTCGAAAGGCTGGCCCGCAGCCGTGACCAAACTGGTCAGAACCACGAGGAATGCCTGTGTCAGACAATCTTGTCCCTTCGCCCCGACCTGCCCCCGGCCTCCCCGTGCCCGCTGACGAAGCTCCGACGGGATCGACGGGATCGACGGGCTCGGCCCGCCGGGTCGCCGAGAGCGCGGCGGCGAGGAAGACCGGCACCGGTAGCCCCCTGCTCCCCGCGGCGACGGCTACCGCCCCTTCGGTGCGGACGCCCTGGGTGCTCAGCCCGCGCCCAGTGCCCCGGTCCGACGTCCGCGTGTTGAACCGCTGGCGCCCGATGCGGGTCGCGGACGTCACGGCCGCCCGCAGGCAACTCGGCGCCGCTCTGCACGACGGCGTGCGCCCCCCGGGTGCGACCGAGGGGGGCGTCGAACGGCTCCTTCTGGCGTTCGAGGAACTGGTCAGCAACGCCCTGCGGCATGGCCGGCCGCCGGTCGAGGTGACGGTGACCGACCACGGCCACTGCTGGCTGCTCGAGGTTGCCGACGCCGCCGGCGACGTGCCACCGACTCCCGACCCGGGCCGGGACGCCGCGCTCGGGGGACTGGGCCTGGCCCTGGTCGCCGAGATCAGCGGTGCCCACGGTTGGGAGCCGCTCGGGAACGGGCGCAAGACGGTGTGGGCCCGTGTGGACTACACGCGCGAGGAGGCGCCCCCTTCGTCGTCCTGTGCCCCGGCCGACCAGTCGTGACCCCGAGTAGCCGGCCGCTGTCGCGGCCGCTACCTCGAGTAGCTGTGCACCCACCGGGTCACCGACCGGCTTTCCTCCGAGCGGTCTGCCGAGACGGCCTCCGGTCGGGTCGCACCCGACGAGCCGGTTCCGGTGGGGCCGCAGTCCCGTCCATCGGCGAGGGCCGCCCGGCCGATGTCCCGGAACCGCGTTAGGCTGCCTGCGGTCCAAGGGGGGCCTGATCGGTAGCCCTCGATCGGTGAGAGCCATGTTGCCGCTCCGTACCGCACGCGATGACTCCTGGGGAATCGGCCGCTTCGAGCTGCGCGCCTTCCTCGGATGGGCCGCGCTGGTGGTCGGCGCTGCGCCGTTCCTGCTGCTGTGGATGCTGGTGCAACGCTCCTGGTCGCCGCTGGAGTCGCTGGACGGCGATGTCGCCGCCGCCCTCAACGAGCGCGTCAGCGACTCACCACATCTGGTCTCCGCGTTGAGAGTGGTCACCGATCTGGGAGGCACCGGGGTCGCCGTCCTGGTCATGACCTTGGCGACGGCCTTCCTGCTGCTCCGGCGGCAGCGTCGGCTCGCGGCGTTCGTCGCGACCGCCGGCCTAGGGCTGGCCGTGCTGGGGCCGGTGACCAAGGCGATCGTCGACCGGGCCCGTCCGGTGGTGGACCCCCCGATCGTCGACACACCCTTGAACACCAGCTTCCCGAGCGGTCACGCGATAACCGCCCTGGTGGTGTGGGGAACGCTGCTTCTGGTCGCCCTGCCCTCCGTACGCCGCCGGGCCCGCCCGTGGCTGATCTCTGCCACGGCGCTGCTCGTGGTGCTGGTCGGTCTCACCCGGCTGGCCCTGGGCGTGCACTTCGTCTCCGACGTCCTCGCTGGGTGGGCGCTGGGTGCCAGCTGGCTCGCGATCACCGCCGCGGCGTTCCTGGATGGCAGCGCGACTTGGGCCACATCGTCGATGAGCCGCTGGACCCGCTGGACGTGCCACCGGGCGAGGCGGTGCACCTCGCGCCCACCCCCGAACTTGCAGCGCCGCACCGGCAGGGCGCCGCGCTGCGGCTGATCGGGGTTGCCGTGGTTCTGTTCGCCTTGCTCAGCGGGCTGGGTCTGCTGGTCACCGCGGTACTGAGCGACACCTGGCTGGGCCGGCTCGACCGCGCCGGCATCCAGACGTTCGTCGATCTGCGCAGCGCCGACCTCACGGCGGTCATGGAGGCCGTGGGCCGGCTCTCGGGCACCCGCGCGGTGATCGCCGTCGGGCTCGCCGTGGCGGTGCTGGGCCTGGCGGTGGCGGCGAGCTGGCGCCCTGTCGTCTTCGTCGTGGTGACGCTCGTCGGCGAGGTGGGCCTGTACTTCTTCAGCGCGCAGGTGGTCGACCGGCTGCGGCCCAGCGTGGCCGACCTGACCTCCGGGCTGCCGAGCGGGGCGAGTTGGCCCTCCGGGCACGCTGCCGCGGCCGCTTCTCTGTACGGGGCGTTGGCCGCGCTGGTCATCGGCTACGGCCGTGGCCGGCGGCGGTGGGCAGTACTGGCCGTGCCGGTGGTGCTGGCCCCGGCCATCGGCATCTCCCGCATCTACGAGGCTGCCTACTACCCCACCGATGTGCTGGCCGGGCTGCTGCTGGGTGGCCTGTGGGTGTACGCCGGCGCCCGGGTGCTGCTGCCCGCCCCCGGCGAGGGGATTCGGGCGGGCACAGCGGCCCGGCCTGCCGCCGCCCGGGAGCGGCAGTGAGCGCGCGCGGCGTCCTGGCCGGGGCGGCGGGCGTCGCCGGCGTCGCCGGCCTTCGCCTCCACCGGGCCCACCGCACTGCCCGGAACCTTGTCGCGGCCACGCCCGGCATCCGCACCGACGACGGGGTGAGCTTGCACGTCGAGGTCGGTGGGGCGGCAGATGCGCCGGTGACCGTTGTCCTCGCGCACGGCTTCGGTGCCCGCGCCGCAATGTTTGACCCGCAGTGGGCGGCGCTGGAGGGGCATGTCCGCCTGGTGCGGTATGACCAGCGCGGCCACGGCGCCAGCGGCTGGGCCGGGGTTCGGTCGGCCACCCCCCGCCGGCTGGGCCGCGACCTCGGCCAGGTGGTCGACCAGCTGGGTGGGCCGGGGTCGGTCGTGGTCGTCGGCCACTCCATGGGCGGGATGGCGGTGCTGGCCCTGGCCGCGCAGCGGCCGGAGCTGTTCGGCGGGCGGATCGCCGGCGTCGCGCTGATGTCCACGCTGGCCGGCCCGCTGCCTGCGGCCGGGCAGGACGCTGAAGAAGGCCGTCTCCGGGCGGCGCTGGCGTCCGCCGGGGCGTGGCTGCTCTGGCTGACCGCTCCTCTGCTGGGCGTGCTGCACCCGTTCCGGTCCGCGCCGGTGCAACGTCTGCTGCGGTCCCGGCTGTTCGCCGGCTATCCACCCGAGGACGACGCCCGGTCGATCATCCGGATGTGGCAGCAGACGCCGGCCGCGGTGCTGGCCGCCTTCCTGCCCGGCCTGGCCCGCTACGACCGGCGGACGGCGGCCACTGCGCTACGCGACCTCCCGGTGCTGGTTCTCGCCGGCGCCGAAGACGCCACCATCCCCGCCACCGCCGCCGAGACGCTGGCTGAGCGGAGCGGGCCGTGGGCCCGGTTGGTGCTGGTTTCCGGAGCCGGGCACATGGTCAATCTCACCCACGCGGACGCGGTGAACGCCGCGCTGGGAAACCTGCTGGACCTCGCCCGGGCACGCCACGGGGAACGGAGAGTGTCGTGAAGCGCTGGCTGGTTCGCATCGGCATCGCGGTCGGGGTGCTCGTCGTCCTCCTGCTGGTGTACGGGGTGCTCATCGAGCCGCGGCTGATTCTCGACGAGGAGCGGGCCGACGTGCCGATCGCGCAGCTCGACGACGATCTCGCCGGCACCGAGGTCGCGGTGATCGCGGACTTCCAGATCGGCATGTGGTGGGGCAACCCCGGTATGTCGCGGCGGGCCGTGGAGACCGCGGTCGCCGCCGAGCCCGATGTGGTGCTGCTGGGCGGGGACTTCCTCTACAGCTCCACCCCGGACATCGAGCCACGCATCGACACAGTGCTGGAGCTGCTGGAGCCATTGCGGGACTCGGGCATCCCCGCGTTCGCCGTGCTGGGCAACCACGACTACGCCATCGGGGCGGTCGAGGAACTCATCACGGCCCTGGAGGAGCACGGCACCCCGGTGCTGCGCAACGAGGCCGAGCCGGTGCCCGGACTGGCCGGTGACCTGTTTGTCGTGGGCCTCGGCCCGGCCAAGCCGAACCGGGTCGACATCGACGCCGCCCTGGCCGACGTCCCCGACGGCGCACCCCGGGTCGTGCTGATGCACAACCCGACTACCTTCCCCGACCTGCCCCCCGGCAGCGCACCCCTCGCCCTGGCCGGGCACACCCACTGCGGCCAGATCGCCCTGCCCGGCGCTCCGCGCTGGACCTACATGGGACTGACCAGCGAGGAGGAGATCGTCGCCGACGGCTGGGCCCCGGACGGCTACGGCGCCCAGGGCAACCGGATGTTCGTCACCTGCGGCACCGGCTTCAGCATCGCACCCATCCGGATCAACGCCCCGCCCCAGGTCGCGTTCTTCGAGCTGCAGCCCGAGGCCTGAGACCAGGGCCGGATGACAGGTCGATGACGAGAAAGGCACCACCGGCAGTTCGGCTCGCCGGTGCACCCACGCCCGGTGAGCCAGGAGTCCGTGCGGCGCACGGACAGGGAGGAGACCCGTCCATGTCCACGCACCGTTCCCGGTTGGCCGGCCCCGCGTTGGCGGCCGCCCTGGCACTGTCCGGCACCGGCCTGGTTGCCTGCACCGGTCACGACGAGGACAACCCGCTGGCACCGAACGCCCCGGTGCAGCTACCGGACATCCGCGGAGCCGAGGACATCGACGACGCCTACAGCGGCGTTCTGGACGCAGCCTTCCGCGAGGACCTCGACGCCTACGACGGCATCGAGGTCACCTTGCTCGCCGAGGTCGCCGAGGTCATCTCCCCGCGGGTCTTCACCGTCACCTCCCCCGACGACGCCGGCGTGGAGCCGGCACTGGTGGTCGCCACCGCCGGGGCCGGGGGCCCCGAACCGGAGGCCGGTACACCGCTGCTGCTCGCCGCGACGCCGGTCGACGACTTCGACGCCGAGGCCGTCGCCGAAGAGCTTCTCCTCGATCTCGACGAGGAGGCGGTCGAGGAATGGGACGGTGAGACCTTCCTCGTTGCCACCATCGTGGAGCCCGCTCCGTGACCGACCTGCGCTCCTTCGACGGCACCCGGCTCGCCCTCACCGTCCAGGGCCCCGATGGCGCGCCGACCGTCGTCCTCGTGCACGGCCTGGGACTGTCCACCGAGTCCTGGGGCGAGGTCCCCGAGCGACTGGCCGGCAGCCACCGGGTCGTCGGCTACGACCTGCGCGGCCACGCCCAGAGCGGCGACGCCCGCGCCGGGGGGTACGGATTGGAGGCCCACGGCCGCGACCTGGCGGCGGTGCTCGACGCCTGCGTCCCCCATGGCGAGCGGGCGGTGGTGGTGGGCCACAGCCTCGGCGGCGGGATCATCCTCGCCGCCGTCGCCGAGACCGGCACCGCCCGGATGGCCGGGGCGGTCTTCGCCGGGTCCGGCGGCTCCGGGGTCACCGCGCCCGGCCTGCCCGCCCGGAATCTGCCGCCCCGGGTGGCCACCACACTGCAGCGCGGCTGGTTCGGCATGCTGCGGATCACCGCACTGGTGGGACGCCGGCTGAGATGGGCCGAGACGATCTCCGACTGGCTGGTCCGCCGCTTCGCCTTCGCCCCTGGCGAACCGGCCGAGCTCGTGGCCCGGGTGCGGGAGAGCTTCCTGTCCACGCGCCCGCTGGCGCTGGCCGGGACGACGCTGGCCAGCGTCCGCCACGACGGCCTGCGGCTGGCTCCAGGCCTCGACGTCCCCACGCTCGTGCTGCACGGCACCGAGGACCCAGAGGTACCCGACGACGAAGTGATCCAGCTGATGTCGGCGCTGCCCGACGGCGAGCTGGTCAGCTATCCGGGTGCCGGCCACATGCTGCCGCTGACCAATGGTGCCGAGGTCGCCTGGCAGATCGCTCGCTGGGTCGCCCGGGTCCGCCCCGCATGAGCGAGAACCGCTTCTAGCCGTTCATCCACCTCGTCGAGGTCGGACCCGACCGCGCTCTGATCGCCTGGGATGGCTTCCGGTTCCGCCAGGACTCCCAGTGCCCGGAGGGACGCGGCCGACGCCTGGGTCCGTTCCAGCCGCCGTTCCATCCGGCTCAAGTGCGCCACGATGGCGGCATTGCGCGCCTCGACGTCGCGCGCGCCGATCACCCTCTTCAACGTCCTCGAGTGGGATGCCGAGATCTCGCAGCCGCGGATCACTTGGGCCGTGCCGACCTGGGCCGGGCGGTAGTGCCGGTACCGGTGTCGGGATCAACGGCCGCGGGTTGCAGCAGCCCGGTCTCGTGGTAGTGCCGCAGCGCCTTCACGCTGAGGTACGTCATCCGCGAGAAGTCGCCGATGTCACTAGCGCTCGCATGGGCCTGACTTCGGCGTCTCCCCCAGGGCGGCAGTCAACCTCGGCTCACATCCCGAGCAGCTGCTCCACGCGGAGGTAACGTCCCGCTGAGTGGTGGATGTAGTCCTCACCGTGTTGGTCAGCGGTGTGGTGACTATGCCGTGAGCATGGCCGGTGCCGCCAGTGATGCGGCTGGGTCCTTCGGTCACGGGTGGCGTGCGACAGCCCGACGCTGTCGTAGAGCCCCAACAGGCACCGCCGGCGCACTGGTGCTGTCGCGGGGGCACAGGCAGGTCCTGAACCGGGATCCGGTCACCGCCCCCGAAGACCCGTAACGGCTGGCAGACCAAATCAATTTATCTAGCTCCGCAGGAAGCCTGCTCCGAGGGACATGCCGCCATCATTGGGCGCTCCCCGAGCGACGCTTCCCCCAGTAGATGAAGCGGTCGAACACCGCGCTAACGCCTCGTCTGCGGACGCGACGTTGAAAGTGGTGGCCGCGGGGCCCGAGCAAGCCGCTCACTGGCACTACCGCGTGGGATTGGCCCCCTAGCCGTAGCGACCAGACAGGTTGTTCACGCGGCGAGGCGGCTGATCGGTGGCTGACCTTTGAGGGCAGAGTGGCTGCGGACAGTGTTGTAGTGCTCCAGCCAGCTGTCCAGTGCGGCGGTGCGCTGGTCGTTGCTGGTCCAGCCGGTGGTGTAGGCCCACTCGGCTTGCAGGGTGCGGTTGAACCGCTCGGCCTTGCCGTTGGTCCAGGGGCAGCCGGGCTTGATGAACCGCCGGCCGATGCCCAGGCAGGCGCAGGCGGCGATCCAGGCCGCGCCACGGCGGTAGCTCAAGGCGTTGTCGGTCAGCACCCGCTCCAGGGTGACGCCGTGGCCGGTGAACCAGGCCGCCGCCCGGGTGAGGAAACCCGCGCAGGTGTCGGCTCGCTCATCGGGCAGGACTTCGGCGTAGGCCAGCCGGGTGTGGTCGTCGATGGCCACGTGCACGTAATCCCAGCCCAGGCCCCGGCCGCGGACTTCCTCGGAGCGGCCGTGCACCCGCCAGCCACCGCCGTCGGGGATCCGGCCCAGCTTCTTCACATCGACGTGCAGCAGCTCCCCGGGCCGCTCACGTTCATAGCAGCGGTCGCTGTGCCGCCGCCCGCGCAACAGCTCGCCGGTGAGCCGATCGACCTCGGCCAGCCGCGGCATGCCGGCGCGGGCGATCACCACCCCGATGGTGGAGGCCGCGATGCCCAGGATCGCGGCCAGCCGCAGCGGGCCGGCGTGGTGCTCGATGCCGGCAGCCACGATCGCCGCGGCCGTCTCCGGGGCCGTCTTCCGCGGGGACCGGTGCGGCCGGGACGAGCGGTCGAGCAGCCCGGCCTCGCCCTCGGTGCGCCAGCGGCCCATCCACTTGTAGACCGTCTGCCGGCTCACGCCGAGCTGCTTGGCCATCTCACCGGGGCGGTGACCGGCCAGGACACGGGCGACGATCAGCTTGCGGGCATACAGGGTGGTACGGGCATTAGCGTGGGCCACGGAGACCTCCGGTTGGGACTGGTGACGCCAAGCACCACCACTCTTTCCGGAGGTCTTCCTCATGATCAAGCCACCACGCCGACTGTCAACAACGTCCGTGGTCGCGACACCTAGCCCGCGGCGCCGGGCATGCCGGGTGGCCTTCTGCGGCTCAGGATGATCCACGTGCCCGCCTTCACGCCTCGACCCTTGATGGACGAGGACACCGTCAGCAAGACCGCCTCCCAGGTTCAACTGTCTGCCACCTATCTGCTGTATATGGCCACCGCCGGGGTGCTCGCCTCGGTTGCGCTGCTGTCGGGCTCGGTTCCCATCCTGATCGGGTCGATGATCGTGGCGCCGCTGATGCCTGCGCTGGCGCTGATTCCATTCGCGCTAGTGGCGCGGCGACGCGGCGAGGCCGCGCGCGGCCTGAGCGTCGCGCTTGTCGGCCTCGCCCTGGCCTTCGCCACCGCGTGGAGCACCACCGCCGTGATGGGTGCGCTCGGCGTCATTGCCTCCGACGCCGCGCTGCTGACCCAGCCCCTGCTGCAAGAACGGGTCCATCCGGGATGGTGGTCCATGGCCGCCGCGGTGGCCGCCGGCCTGGCTGGGACCACCGCTCAGGCCCGCGAGAAGACCGATACCCTCATCGGCACCGTCGCGGCCCTGGCCCTGGTGCCCGCCGTCGGCGCGTCAGCGGTCGCGGCGTACGTCGGCGCGACAGCACCCGTCCTCGGCGGGTTGCTGCTCCTTGGCATGAATGTCGGCCTGATCGTCGGAATGGGGATCATCGCTCTCCTGGTCTCCGCGGGAAGGGGAGGGCTTCGCCCCCTGGCACTGGCGCCGGTCGCCATCGTCGTCGTCGTAGGTCTGTTGCTGGTCTGGGCCCAATCGACCGACACGGTGCGGGAGAGTCCCCCGAACTCCGCCCCTACGTCGAGCACGGCGTCCGGGCCGGTCTGAGCGCGCTATGTCAACGGCGGGCGAAAACTGACCCCCTAGCGGCAGGCGGGTTCCACGGCTTGTCGCAACGCGGAAGCGAGGAGCCGCTCCAGCCGCAATGTGGCGCTGAGGCACGTGAAAAGCACGGCGTCCGCCTGACTCGGCCCTGAGCAGCAAAGATGGCACCTGAGTGCCCAGCCTTCCAAGCTGACTGTGCGGGTTCGATTCCCGTCACCCGCTCCACCGCGGTGTCGCGGGACACCGGTCACAGGTATCCCTCGACATCGTTCACGTTCGCGCGGTTAGCAGGCGCCCTCTCCCTGAGGACCGACGTCCGCCAGGTGATCGTGACCGGACACGCACCTTTAGTGACGGGCCTGCGATCCGTCGAGGAAGTCGTCGTCTCGTGATCGAGGTTGTTGTCGCCCAGGGACGCCGCCGAGTAGACCCACCGTCACCAGTACCCGGTAACCGTCGTCTCCAAGGAGCAGCTAGCGCAAGATCGCGATCCGGATGACCGTCATAGGAGCAGTCGCGGTCTTGACGCCGCTCATCGCGGCTTCTCCCGCCGGCGCCGCTCAGGGCTGCACCGGCGCGACCGCAAGCACGACGGCCCGGCACGTCGTGCCGTTCGGAGGGATCATCGTGGGGCCAACAGCGTCTGCCCCTGGGAACTTCGGGCAGACGGTCATCAGGCCAGATGGGACCGCGCCGCACGACGCGTGCCCGTAGCCCCCCATAGGACGGACTGTCCCGCCCCGGGTTTAGTGGAGGCTCGGAACTGACGCGGCGACGGTAGCCGCCGCGGTGTTGTGTCCGTAGAAGGTGTCCTCGTGCTCGGCCGGTGGGACGAGTCCGATCTCGCCGTGCAGGCGTCGGTGGTTGAACCAGTCGATGTACTCGGCGACGGCGATCTCGAGGTCGTCGACGCTCTTCCAGGGGCCGCGGTTGCGGACCAGCTCGGCCTTGAACAGCGAGTTGAACGCCTCGGCCAGCGCGTTGTCATACGAGTCACCGGTCGAGCCGACGGAGGCGACTGCGCCGGCCTCGGCGAGGCGCTGGGTGTAGCGCACGGCGACGTACTGAACGCCCTTGTCCGAGTGGTGGACCAGCCCGGTCACGTCGTGGCCGGCTCGCCGGCAGGTCCAGATGCCCATCTCCAGCGCATCCAGAGCCAGGTCGGTGCGCAGCGACCTCGACAGCTGCCAGCCGACCACCCGGCGGGAGTAGACGTCGATGACGAAGGCGGCGTACACCCACCCGGAGAAGGTGCGGCAGTAGCTGATGCCAGCGACCCACAGCTGGTCCGGGTCGGTTGCGGTGAACGCCCGGTCGACCAGGTCCGGGCGGGTGTCCGGCCCGGTGCCGGGCACGGTGGTCCGCGGGCCCTTGGCCCGCGTGATGCCGCGCAGTCCGGCGGCGCGCATCAGTCGCTCGACGGTGCAGCGGGCCACCGGATGACCCTGTCGGCGCACTTCGGCATGCACCTTGCGGGCGCCGTGGACCCCGTAGTTCTCGGTGTGCGCCTTCTCGATGACCGCGGTGGTGGCCGCGTTGGTGACCGACCGCGCCGAGGGCGGCCTCGACCGGTGCGCGTAGTAGGTGCTCGGGGCGATCTTGACGCCGGCGTCGGTGAGGACTGCGCAGATCGGCTCGACCCCGTGTTCGAGCTTGTGCTGATCGATGTAGTCGACGATCAGCGAGACGGGCGGTCGAGCTCCGCCGCGAAGAAAGCCGACGCGCTCTTCAAGATCGCGTTCGCCCGGCGCAGCTCTCGCACCTCGCGCTCGAGCTCGGCCAGCCGGGTGGCGTCATCGGTCGTGGTGCCCGGCCGGTGCCCGTCGTCGATCTCGGCCTGGATGACCCAGTTGCGCAACGTCTCGGCGTTGATGCCCAACTGCTCGGCGATCCGCTTCAACGCGCCGGTCCGGGTCGCCGGATCACGCCGCGCCTCGACCGCCAGTCGGGTCGCCCGCTCACGCAGCTCGTCGGGGTACTTCCTCGGTGCCGCCATGACTCTCATCCTCACGTGGATTGAGAGCCTCCATCAGACCCGGGGCGGGACACCTGTGCCCGGTGCAACCGCCGCCCTTCGGCCTGACGCACCAGCGGGTGGCCGGCCACCTGCTCGACGAGGCCGGCCGGAAAGGGACCGGTGCTGAGCACGGCTGCTGGCTGGTTCGCCGCCCGCAGATTGGCGGCGAAGGACGCCTCGACCGCCGTGGCGGCCAGGAACATGCCCGCGACGGCCGCCGCGCCGACGGCCAGGGAGACGATCACCAGCAACGACCGGAGCTTGTCGGTGAGCAGGTCGGCGCGGACCTTCCGCCTGTGCGCGCCGGTCATCGCGCGCCCGTCGCGTCCTCGGTCACAGTGCCGTCGAGAAGCAGGACGGTGCGGCCGGTCCGTTCGGCCACCTCGGGGTCGTGGCTCGCCAGGAGCACGGTGCGGCCGCTGTCGACCAGCCCGTCGAACAAGGCGAGCATCGACGCGGCCGAGGCAGAGTCGAGGTTGCCGGTCGGCTCGTCTCCCACGATGAGCGCCGGATCGTTGGCCAGGGCCCGGGCGATCGCGGCGCGCTGCTGCTGGCCGCCGGAGACCTGGGACGGCAGCTTGTCGGCGTGCCCGGCGAGCCCGACCCGAGCCAGCAGGTCACGCGCGATCTCCGGGCGCTCCCCCCGGCCGTGCACGCCGCACAAGTCCATCGGCAGCGCCACGTTGTCCGCCAGGCTGAGCGTCGGCAGCAACTGGAAGACCACACCGACGTTGTGTCCCCGCCACCGTGCCGCATCGTCCGCGCTCAAGTCAGAGATCAGGACGCCGTCGACCTCACCCGGCCGGCGGTGGGCCGGTCGATCGCGGTCACCAGGTTCAGCAGGGTCGATTTGCCCGAGCCGGAGGGGCCCACCACGCCTAGGAACTCGCCGGCCCTAACCGTCAGGTCGACCGCGTCCAGGGCGGTGAAGCTGACCGAACCGGTGGTGTACGTCTTGGCGAGGGCTCAGCGATATCAGCGCGGCGCCCTCGGCGCCCGTGCTCGTCTGGTCCCGCGCCGGTGACGGCGGAGGAGACCACGACGTCGTGATGCGACGCATGCCGGCCACGCTAGGCAGCGGCGACCGGAGTCAGAACCGCCCGGAGAAGGGGTGCGTCCCCGTCGAAAGGAGGAGCCGAGGCCCTCACACGTCCTTGAGCAGGTCCGCGTAGCCCACGGTGCCCGGCTGGACGAAACCCGTCTCGTAGGCCAGGACGACGGCCTGGACCCGGCTGCGCAGGTGCAACTTGACCAGCATGTTGCTCACGTGCGACTTCACGGTCGCCTCCCCCAGGAACAGGGCCGCCGCCACCTGTGCGTTCGACATACCTCGCGAGAGCATCGTGAGCGCCTCGCGTTCCCGGCTGCTCAGCTGCTCCAGCAGTTGCGGGTCGACGGCGCCGGCAGGCTCGTCACGCTGCCGCATCGCATAGTCGATCAGCGACCGGGTCATCGCCGGATCGACCAGCGCGTCGCCGCGCACCACCGTTCGCACCGCCTCGATCAGCGCAGACGGCTCGATGTTCTTGAGCAGAAAGCCGGCTGCACCCGCCCGGACCGCGCCGTCGACGTATTCGTCGAGCTCGAAGGTGGTGATGACGACGACACGGACCTCCGGGCAACGCTGAGCGATTACTGAAGTCGCCGCGATGCCGTCCATGATCGGCCTCCGAACGTCCATCAACGCCACATCCGGACGAAGCTCCTCCGCGACAGCTATCGCGGCGGTGCCGTCGCCGACCTCGCCGACGACCTCGATGTCGTCCTCGCCGTCCAGCACCATGCGGAAGCCCAAACGCACGACCTGCTGGTCATCGGCGAGCAGAACCCGGATCACGTCACCACCGCGGCCGGGCCGCCGACGGGAACCTGACTTGGCGGCGCCTTGACTGTCCGCGTGGCCGGTGGGCAGCGTGGCCTCGACCCGGCAGCCGCCCCGCGGGCTGGGGCCGAAGACCATCGCACCCCCATGCAGTTCGGCGCGCTCGGCCATGCCGACCAGCCCGTGCCCGGTCGGCGTGCAGCCCCCATCCAGGCCGCGCCCGTTGTCATCGACCTGCAGATGCAGGTCCTCGCCGTCGAACCACACCTGTACCCACACCCGCTCGGCAGCACCATGCCGGATGGCGTTGGTGAGCGCCTCCTCCACGATCCGGTAAGCGTTGAGCCCCAGCGCGCGAGCGACCGAGACACCGGTCGTGTGGAGGTCCTCGTGCACGACCAGCCCGGTGCGGCGGAAGGACTCGAGCAGGTCCGGCAGGTCCTCGAGAGTCGGCTGAGGAACCAGCTCGTCCCGACCACCGGCGGCGACCTCCCCTCGGAGTGTCCCGACGAAGCTGCCCATCGCCGTCACGGCCTCCGAGCCCGCTTCGGCGACGTAGCCGAGGGCGTCGAGAGCCGCTTGCGGGTCGCGCTCGGCGACATGGTGGCCGGCCCGAGCGTGAACCGTCATGGCGCTGATGTGGTGGGCAACGACATCGTGTAGCTCCCGGGCGATGCGGAATCGCTCCGCCTCGACGGCGTGGTCGGCGGCCTGCTGCCGCAGGACCACGAGTTCGGCGTTGCGCCTGGTGAGCTCGGCGGTAGTGCGACGCGCGTTGCGCACGGCCTGGCCGAGCACGACCGGCAGCACCGAGATCCCGGCGATCAGGATGAGATCGCCGGCGACTTCGTCCACGACGAGCTCTGGCCAATAGTCCAGGTGCCCGATGACGAGCGCGAGCGCGGAGATGCCAGCTACGGGCGCCGGTCGGACCCGCTTCCGGTAGGCCACGAGGGTGTAGCTGACGACGGCCAGGAACTCCATACCGGTCGTGGCGAAGACGACGGTGAGCAGACCAGCGGCGTAACTGGCCGCGGGCCAGCGGCGCCGAACAGTCAGAGCGACCCCATGACGACCACGATCGCGACCGCTCTAGGAAGCGATCCCCCGTCACCGTAGATCTGCTGGGCGATGACGAAGATGAGGATGATCGCCAGAGCCCCGACAGCATCACGTAGCAGCTCAGGTAGAGCACGCCACCACGTCACCGCTCGAACGTAACCCCGTCGGAGGCGCGACGGAACCTCCCTAGCTAGGGCGCTTCAGGGCGGCGCTGCGAGTCATGTGGGCCGGGCCGCGAGTCCCGGCGCCCGCCCGCGCTCGCGGTGGACGTCGCTGTGGACAGCCCACGGCTCCAGCGTCCCGTCGACCCGGCTGTGGCCTCGCGGCTTGCGAGCCGATCAGGTGTCGACGCGGTGCGTCTCGTAGGCCCACATGGCGATCTCGACGCGGTTGCGGGCGTTCAGCTTGCGCATCAGGGCGGCGATGTGGGTCTTGACGGTGCTTAGGCTGATCGACAGCTCTTTGCCGATCTCGCTGTTGGTCCTCCCTCGAGCGGCAGCGAGCAGGACCTGTTCCTCGCGAGCGGTCAGCGGCTCGACGGGCTCGGGTGGCATCGGGCGCGAGCGGTTGTCGGCGAAGGAGGACAGGAGCCTGGCGGTGATGTTGGGTGCGATCAGGGCGTCGCCACGGGCGGCGGCATGCACGGCCTGGGTGAGCAGTTCGGCGCCGGCGTCCTTGAGCAGGAACCCCCGGGCGCCTGCCTTCAGCGCGCCGTAGACGTACTCGTCGAGGTCGAAGGTGGTGATGACGACGACGGCCAGGGGCTCAACGACATCGGGCCCGGCGAGTTGCCGGGTGGCCTCGATCCCGTCGACGTCCGGCATGCGGATGTCCAGCAGGCACACATCGGGACGCAGCGAACGCGCCATGGCGATCGCCCGTCGGCCGTCAGCGGCCTCGCCGACGACGGTGATGCCTGGCTGGGCGTGCAAGATCATGCACAGCCCCGCCCTGACGATGTCCTGATCGTCGGCGACGAGCACGCGGATGGTCATGACACGCGCACCGTGTGAGGCAGCGAGGCGTCAACGCTCCAGCCGCCGTCCGGGTCAGGTCCCGCCCGCAGGGTGCCTCCGAGCAGGCTCGCCCGTTCCGCCATGCCGCGGAGCCCGAAGCCGGCCGCAGCAGATCCGGCCGTACTTGCCTCGCCGTCGTCGTGCACTCGCAGGCCCACCTGGCCGCGGGATGCGGCGAGGTCGATGGTGACCTGGGTAGCCCCGGATGCGTGGCGGGTCGCATTGGTGACCGCCTCGGCGGCGATCAGGTAGAGGGCGGTGCTGACTGCTGGGTCGAGGGCCTCGACGTCACCGGAGACCTCCACGCGGACGCCCAGCACCTCGCCGCCGGGCCGGGCCAGCCGCTCGATGTCCGCCACGCCCCGGCGGGGGGCCAGATCGGCGTCCGTTCCGTCGCGCAGCACACCCACCAGCGCCCGCATCTCCTTCAGCGTCCGGGACGCCTCTTCTTCGATGGTGCTCAGTGTGGCCAGCGCGCGCTCAGGATTGGCGGCCGACAGCGCACGACCTGCCTGTGCCTGGACGGCGATGGCTGAGACGCGGTGGCCGACCGTGTCGTGCAGCTCGCGGGCGAGTTCGTTGCGCTGGCGCAGCCGCACCTGCTCGATCTCGCGATCGTGGCTTCTGGTGCGATAGCGCACTGCCGCGCCCAGCGCGGCCGAGAACAGGAACAAGCCGTAGCCGCCGACGATCTCCGCGGGTGAGGTCGGGACCGCGGCGAGGGTGACGGGCAGCCAGATGAGGATGATGCCGAGTCCGAGGACAGCCTCGCGACCTGCCCCCCAGCGCAGCAGGGCGTAGGGCAGCACGAGCAACCCGGCGATGCCCAGCAGACCGGTGGTATCGACAGCCACGATCCTCGCGATGTCGAAGGCAAGGACGGCTCCGAAGGCCACGGCGACCGCGGCCAGCGGCTGCGTGCGTCGCCACAGCAGGCACGCCGCGACCACGACGCTGACACCGATCAGGAGTGGCGCCCATGCTCTGTCGTCGCGCAGCAGCATCTCGACGAGCGAGATCGCGACAAGACCCGAGGACAGCGCCCAGTCCCGCCAGACCCGCGCCGGCGGGCACGCGGGGCGAGGCTCGGCCCACACTCCAGCAAGCATGCTTCCCCCTCCCGGCCAACGTAGAGGGGCCGCCGCTCGGGCGGATCAGCCGAAAGTACTGCGGATGTCCCGTCCCTGCGGCCAGGACGGCTGGAGCCCGCAGGCGTGTGGCCCGGCAGCATGACCCCGGCCCTCCTGCTGCTGACGACCGGCGCCGCCGTGTGCGAGCAGACAGCCGGGGGGCAGAGGTATGTAGCAGCGCCACGCTTCCGCTGTCGCTCGGCTCCCGATTCTCGTGGGCAGTGTGGCAGCCCCGCTGACCATCGCGGTTGATCCCGCTGCGCCGCAGTGCCGCCCGCCGTGAGCGTTCAACCGCGAATGCCGTGGCCGCGCGTGAGCCGCCGTCGCGAGAACGATGCGCCTCGTACGGACATGCGCATGAAGCTGATGCCGAAGACGTCCCTTGCTCTTCTCGAGCATGCCTTCGACCAGATGCTCGTCGTGGCCGGGGTGCTGGGAGAGCCACGCATTCACCAGCGACCGCTGGGACCACAACGAATGCGGCCGGCGCCCTCATCGTCCACTGCTGCGAGGTGACGGAGTTCTGGTTGGGTCATGTCGCACGGCGGCTGCCGAGCGTCCGTGACCGCGAAGCGGAGTTCAGTGCGGTCGAGTCACTGGACGACCTGCACCGACGGGTCGCGACGCGCGTTTCTACTGCTGCGCGGGACCTGGAATGGATAGCGGAGGTCTTGGCGGCGGCGTGAACGGCGCACGCAAGTTCCTGCCAGGAACTGATCATTCAGACCTCGCCGTGGTGCTCTACGTGCTGTAGGAGCTGTAGGAGCACCTCGGCCACATCGAGCTGCCGGCGGGCGATCTGCGCCAGTCGCTCGACCCGACACCGCCTTGACTGGCAGTTGCGCGGCCCTTCCGTCCGCGCATGAGGTGAGCGACGACCACAGCGATCACCCCGCTGCTCCGGTGCGCGGCGGGTCTCGTTACCTGGGCGGTCTCGCTGTGGGACAGCGAGTACTACTGGGACGAGGTGTCCCAGTCCTTCCCAGGTCCCTACCGCACGGCGCAGGTCGTCGGCTGCGCCCTGACCTACCTCCTGGTCGCGGTGCCGATGTCCTGGAAGCTGAGGCCACTGTTGGTGACGATGGGAATGGCCATCGGGTTCGCGGCCGCGTGGTCTGCCCACGCCGCCGGTCGTGACCAGACAGGGACGTTCCTGTTCGGAACTGTCTTGCTCGTGCCGGTCCTGCTCGGTGCGGGCGTCCTCGCGAACGTCGCCGGGACGTGGCTTCGACTTCTGTGGCGCAGCCTGCCCAGGGAGCCCTTCTGGCTACGTGACAGCCCGGCTTCCGCGCTGTGGGTTGTCACCGCATCGGGGCACGGCGAGGTCGAACCCGCGTAGCGGTAGCAGATCGTCTCGATGGCCGGTCATTCCGATGCGGTAACCGGCGGTGCGCCTGAACAGGTCCTGAGATTGGCCCCAGGCATGCATGGCCCGGCGCCCATGCTTTCGGCTAGGTCAGAACTGGCCATCAAACCGATGTGCGCACGCCGCGACGCGGCGAGGGTTGTCACATGATCACCGTTGAATCACTGACCCGGAAGTACGCCGGCTTCACCGCCGTCGACGACGTCTCCTTCACCGCCATGCCCGGTCGCGTCACCGGCTTCCTCGGCCCGAACGGCGCCGGCAAGTCCACCACGATGCGCGTGATGGTCGGTCTCACCGTCCCGACGTCCGGCACCGTGACCATCAACGGAGAACGGTTCGCCGACCTCCCCAACCCCGGCCTCGAGGTGGGCGTCCTCCTGGACGCCTCCGCCCAGCACGCCGGTCGCACCGGACGCGAGATCCTCACGCTCGCCGCCGACACCATGGGTCTGCCCCGCCGCCGCGTCGACGAGATGCTCGAACTCGTCCGCCTGACGTCATCGGAGGCCAAGCGCCGGGTGCGCAACTACTCCCTCGGCATGCGCCAGCGGCTCGGTATCGCCACTGCACTCCTCGGAGACCCCACGGTCCTGATCCTCGACGAGCCCGCCAACGGGCTCGACCCGGCGGGGATCCGGTGGATGCGCGACCTGCTGACGGGCTTCGCCAGGCAGGGCGGCACCGTCCTGTTGTCCTCGCACCTGCTGCACGAGATCGAGGTCATCGCCGACGACCTGGTCGTGATCGGGAACGGCAAGATCGTCGCGGCCGGCAGCAAGGAAGAGCTGCTGGCCGCAGCGGGGACGCTCGTCCGGTCGACGTCACCGCGCGACCTCGCGCACGCCCTCGAGCTGGCCGGGGTCCCCAGCACGCTCGCAGGGGACGGCTCGGTCCGCACGGACGCCGACCCCGCTCGGGTCGGGGCCGTGGCCCTGACAGCGGGCATCGCCCTCACCGAGCTCCGGTCCGCCGAGGGCGCCGGGCTCGAAGACATGTTCCTGTCGCTCACTGCCGACACCCAACGCGAAGGAGTTGCGGCATGACCGCCACGATCATCCCTCCGGCCACCACCACCGAGGCACCGGTCCGCCGGGCCGCCCGTCCCATCCCGACCACCCGGCTCGTCAAGGTCGAGCTACGCAAGATGTTCACCACCCGCTCGGGACTCTGGATGCTCATCGGCATCGGCGTCCTGTCGCCCATCGCGACCGGGTCGGTCATAATTTTCGCTCCCGACAGCGACGTCACCTACGAGAGCTTCGCGAGGGCGAGCGGGTTCCCGATGTCGGTGATCTTGCCGATGATCGCGATCCTGGCCGTCACCAGTGAGTGGAGCCAGCGCAGTGGGCTCACGACATTCACGCTGGTGCCGAGCCGCGGACGCGTGATCGGCGCCAAGGCGGTCGCGACCCTCCTGGTGGGCCTCGGCTCCGTGGCCGTCGCCTTCGCTGTGGGCGCCCTCGGCAACGTGGCCGGTTCCGCACTCACCGGCGTCGACACCGTGTGGGACATTTCGATGTCCATGGCGCCCCAGATGGTGCTCTTCAACCTGGTCGGCATGGCCATCGGCTTCACCCTCGGTGTCGTGCTGCGCAACTCCGCGGCAGCGATCGTGGGATACTTCGTCGTCTCCCTGGTCCTGCCGGGCATCCTCGTCCTCCTGGCCCAGGTGCGCTCGTGGTTCGAGGACCTGCAGCCGTGGATCGACTGGAACGAAACGCAGGTGGCGCTCCTCGAGGGCGCCACGAACACCGGTGAGGAGTGGGGGATGCTCGCCTCGACCACGATGATCTGGATCGTCATTCCCCTCGTCGTCGGGCTGCTCTCCCTGCGCCGCTCCGAGGTCAAGTAGTCACACACACGGGCGGCGGTATCCGGAACTCATCTGTGCGTTCCGGATACCGCCGTCTCGTCGTGGACCGTCGATGGTGTCGGTCATTACTCGCTCTTCGCGGTCGGGCGGTGGTTCCGCCGTGCGCCGACCATGGCCCGGCACGTTGCAGAGCGGCTGCAACCCGGATGCATGCAGCCCCGTGCGCTTCCGTCTCCCCCGCGCGAAGCCCTACGGGGCTGCGTGGGAGGAGACAGTGACCATGCGGGCCGTGGCGCTCCCCTTCAGCCGCTCGAGGAGCAGGTCGGTCACGAGGAGCGACTGCTGGTGGAGGATGACTCGTGCTCGGCGGTGAGCCGCTGCCGGGACAGGTTGCGGGGTGTTGGTCACAGGCCGAGGACCAGGCGCAGCGCGGCGTCAACCTGGCGCAATTCATCGAAGCTGAGGTGCCCGGCCGACTCTCCTAAGCGCTGCGGGTCCACCGCACTCGTCTGTTCGACCAGCACCCGGGTTGGGCGGCCGTCGATGGACACCTCAGGACGGAACGTGGCCGCTCGGGCCGAGGTGGACGTCGGCGCGACCAGCCAGGTCGACAGCGGCAGCAGGTCGGACTGGACGACGACGGCATAGCGGGTGCCGGCCTGCTCATGGCCCCGGGCGCCGCGGGGAGAGCGCAGGCGGTAGACCTCACCACGCACGCAGCGTCTCCATGTCCCGGAGGACCTGAGCGCTCTCGGCACGGTCGGCGTCATCGGCTGCCAGCGCAGCGGCCTCGGCGCGCAGCCTGTCCTGCGCCGCTGTCTTGGCGGCATCGATCAGGGCCGCTCGAACGGCTGTGGAGACAGAGGTGCCGTCTTGCGTCAGGACTGCCAACGCTCGGCGCGCGTCTTCGTCGGGGCGGAAGGTGATCGTCTCGGCCACTCCCGAAGTGTCTCACGGAGAGTAAGACGCGGGGAGGGCGCTGCGCACCTGCCCCCGAAGGCGGCTCCGACACCTGCCTCCGCGGCGCATAAGGCAACTGAAAGGCACGAGTGCTGTCGGCTGAGCCCTGCCAGCAAGGACACCGCGCAAGGGGTCAAGTCCGCTGGCGTGGTGTGTGACGGCTTCCGCGCGATCTTCGTGTCTGGTTAGGCGCTGAGCGCCGGGATGGTCACCTCCTCGGTGGTGGAGTCGGTGTCGGGAACGGGTCGGATGCGGCAGCGGGCGAGGACGTCGAGGCCGAGGTAGCGGCGGCCTTCGGTCCATTCGTCGTGCTGCTCGGCGAGGACGGCGCCGACCAGTCGGATCACCGAATCGTGGTCGGGGAAGATGCCGACCACGTCGGTGCGGCGGCGGATCTCCCGGTTGAGCCGCTCGCTCGGGTTGTTGGACCAGATCTGGCGCCACACCTCCTTGGGGAAGCCGGTGAAGGCCAGCACGTCGGCCCGGGCGCCTTCGAGATGCTCGGCCACTTTGGGCAGCTTGTCGGCCAGGGCGTCGAGGACCCGGTCGAACTGCGCGTGCACGGAGGCGGCGTCGGGCTGGTCGTAGACCAAGTGCAGCAGCGCCCGCACCCACGGCCAGCTGCTCTTCGGCGTGGCCGCCATCAGGTTGGCCGCGTAATGGGTCCGGCAGCTCTGCCAGGCCGCACCGGGCAGGGTCGCGCCGATGGCGGTCACCAGTCCGGTGTGCGCGTCGGAGGTGACGAGCTGGACTCCGGTGAGGCCGCGGGCGGTCAGGTCGCGGAAGAAGGCCAGCCAGCCGGCGCCGTCCTCGGCGGAGGTGACCTGCAGGCCGAGGATCTCCCGGTGCCCGTCGGCGTTCACGCGGTGGCGACCAGGGCATGCACGTTCACGACCCGGCCGCCCTCGCGAACCTTCAGGACAAGGGCGTCGGCGGCGACGAACGTGTACGGACCGGCGTCCAGTGGGCGGTGCCGGAAGTCCGCGACCTGCGCGTCCAGCTCCTTGGTCATCTCGCTGACCTGGGACTTCGATAGCCGGGTGATGCCGAGGGACTCGACCAGCTTCTCCATCCGCCGCGTGGTGAACCGTCCTGGATGTGACGGACGCTCGGTTCACGCCACCGCGAGGTCCGCGGGGGTCGTGGTGTCACGGTAGTGGTGGTCTTCGAACTCGACCGGCGGGCAGTAGTCGATCGCCGAGTGCAGGCGTTCGGTGTTGAACCAGTGGACCCAGGCGGCGGTCTCCCGCTCCACTTCGTTGCGTCCGGTCCAAGAACGCAGCTGGTCGATGAGTTCGGTCTTGTAGAGCCCGATGGTGGACTCCATCAGCGCGTTGTCCAAGACGTCGCCGACCGAGCCGATGGACCCGGCGATGCCGGCCTCGAGCAGGGCCTCGGTGAACGCCAGAGACGTGTATTGCGACCCCGCATCCGAGTGATGCAGCAGGCCGGTGGCGGTGAAGGCGGCGTTGCCCCGGCGGCGGGTGAACAGTGCCTGCTCCAGCGCACTGCTGACCAGTGGTGTCGTCTTCGACGCCGACACCCGCCAGCCCAGGATGCGGCGGGAGTAGACGTCGGTGACGAAGGAGACGTAGACGAACCCGGCCAGGGTCCACACGTAGGTGAAGTCCGCCACCCACCATTGGTCCGGCCGGGTCGGCGAGGACCACGCCCGATCGCAGAGATCGGGGTGCCGAGCCGCGGAGGCGTCTCGGGTCGTGGTGATCGTCGAGTGCCGGCCGCGGCGGACGCCGTCGATGCCGGCGATGGCCATCAGGCGGCCGACCTGGTCTCGGCCCCACGGATGCCCGGCGCGGCGGGCGGTGTGCCACAACTTCCGCACCCCGTAGACCCGTCGGTTCTTCCGGTAGAGGTCGACCAGCGTGTTCGCGGCGTAGGCGTCTGCCAGCTCCGCGGCCGAGAACGGGCAGGCGACACGCGCGTAGTAAGTGCTCGGGGCGATCTTGACGCCGTGCTCGGTGAGCACGGCGCAGATCGGCTCGACCCCGAAGCGCTGCCTGTGCGCGTCGATGTAGTCGACGACTACTTGAGTCGGCGGTCGAGCTCCGCCGACGCGAAAAACGCTGAGGCGGTCTTGAGGATCTCGTTCGCCCGGCGCAGCTCGGCAACCTCCCGGCGCAACGCCTTGAGCTCGTCCGAGGCCTCGGTGGTCACCCCGGGACGGACTCCTGTGTCGATCTCCTCGCGCTCCACCCAATTGCGCAAGGTCGCGGGGTTGATGTCCAGCAGCGCGCCCACCGCCTTGCGGGTGGTCAGCTTCGACTCGCCCAGATCACGGATGCGCTCGGTGTACATCCGCACGGCCCGGGCGCGGGTCTCCTCGTCGCACTTGCGGCGTGCTGGCACGGTCTCAGTCTCCTTGCGAGATCAGAGCCTCTGCCAGATCCAGGACGGTTCATCCGCGACATCGCTCAACAGCTGATAGCCGATCAGGATGCGATTGACGCCGACGATCGACACGTAATCCAAGTGCGGGAGGTCATTCGCCGCTGCTGCCTCCACCAGCCGGTGCCGGCGCAGTGCACGACGGCGTCGAACCCGTCCGGGGCCACCGTGGGGCCGGCGCCGGTGCTCAGCTCGTCGACCATCTGCTGGGCGACGGGCGAGCCGCTCACGGCGCGCCGGCTCAGCACCCGGAACTCGTCACGGCCAGCGGCCAGGCGGTCCACCAGGGCTTGAAGTCTGCGGGAACTTCTTGGGCACAGCGACATCCTGTCCGGGGGACGAGATCTCGCAGAACGAGTGTCAACTGAAGTCGCAGCAGTCCCCTAGATAGGTGTCGAGGAGTCCACGGCCGAGGCGTGGACGACGAACCGGACATCGGGCTTGTCGATCGCCATCCCGAAGGCCGAGGTGCCTACCACCACGTCGACGTCGTCGGACAGGAAGTCTTCGTGCACCCGCTGCCGCTCGACCGCCTTCATCCCTGAGTTGTGGCCACGACTCGGGCCGCGATCTGTGCGAGCTCGTCCGCGTAGGGGTCTCGACCGCGAGGTCTCACTCCCGGCGGCGATCGGTTCCGGGGACTGCACCAGTGCTGGTGATCTCGCCGGCGATGTCGACCAGCTTCCGGTTCAGCTCCTGAGAGACACGTGCGAGCACACCGAATGCCTGGTCGGCGGTAAGTCGGTGCCGCTCCATGAGAATGCCCTTCGCCTGCCCGATGACATCGCGGTTGCTCATACCGGTACGCAGATTCGATTCGTGTTCGGCGCCGGCCAGAGCCACCGCGGCATGCGCAGCGAACATCACGCCGATCTCCTGACAATCGTCGTGGAAGGCTCCCGGCGTGCGGGAGTACAGGTTCAGGGCCCCCAAGCGGTCACCCTCGACGAACAGCTGAAAGCACAACATGCTGCCCACGCCCAAGCCGGCGGCCTGTCGCCCGAACTCAGGCCAACGCTCATCTACACCGACGTCGTCGACGCGAACGATCTGCTCATCCCAAACCGCGTCGAAACACGGTCCTTCCTCGAGTCGCTCCTGCAACGAATCGACCGACTCAGCAAGACCGCTGGTCGACGCCCGGGACTCGATCTTCGACCGCCCGATCACGTAAGTGATGCCGCACTCCTCTGCGTTGGGCACGACCCAGGTAGCGGTGGCACTAATGGCCTGCAGGGTGCCCTCCACGTCGCCATGCTCCTCCTGGAGTCGCCGAGCCACGCGACTCATCAGGTCACCCAAGCCCTCCGTCGGACCGATGTGACCTTCCGGATGGTCCCGCACCATGGCCATGATTCGAATCTAGCCAAGCAGTACATCTCCGCGGTCCGATTGGAGTCGCAACCGCCGACCATCTGTGTGACCGTCTCGGGCCGCGGCCCTCGACGCCCACAGCATCCGGCTCGCCCTGCCACCAATAGCGTTGCTACGACATATTCGCGCCCAGCCGACCGACACACGGTCAGCCCCCTCCGCGGACGGCGCGGGGTGTTCCGGACGGGTGCGGTGCCCGTGGTGGCCGTCCCCCTGGCAGGGCATCAGAACGCCATGCTGCCCGAGACTGCGCCGACTCGGTCATCGTGCGGGGTGTCCTCGGTAATCGAAGTGTGGCACACGATCGGCCACCTCACGGGCGTGTCACCGAGAGCTATCGGCGCACCCCTGCCATTTCCGGCGGCGCGGGGCGCGGCAAAGTGTCTCGGGGGGATCATCGGGATCACGTAGCCCTCGTCGTACTTGGCGATGGCGAGCAGGCCGGATCCGCGATACGCCGGCGGTGCGGAGGGCGAGGTCACATCGAGTTGATGGGTTTACATGTTCATCAAGCCGTTACCTTGGCCCTATGCCCTTCACCCCCGGACGCCCCGTCGCGGAGGCCAAGGCCGATCTGTTCAAGGCGCTCGCCCACCCCGCGCGGGTCCGGGTGCTCGAGCTGCTCGCCGAGGGTGAGCACACCATCGGCGAGCTTGCCGAGGCGACCGGGCTCGAGCTCTCGCACCTGTCGCAGCAGGTGACAGTGCTGCGCCGCGCCGGAATCGTCAAGAGCCTGCGGGTGCGCAGCAACGTCGTCTGCACACTCCGGGACCCGCAGACCGCCGAACTGCTCGCCGTCGCCCGACGGCTGCTCAGCCGCACCCTGCGCGACGGGCAGGCGTTGCTGGCCGCCCTGGACGACGCCGACGACGCAGTCTCGCTGGCCGGCGCGGCGCGGAACCGGACGTGAGCGCCGCGAACGGCCCGGCGGTCACCTCCCCGTTGCTGCGACTGCTGCCCCGCCGGTCCGACTACGCGGGCCTGCGCCGATCGTGGCCACGGGACGTCATGGCCGGGGTCACCGTCGGCATCGTCGCCCTGCCGCTGGCCCTCGCCTTCGGCGTCGCCACCGGCGTGGGTGCCTCCGTCGGCCTGGTGACCGCGGTCGTCGCCGGGGCCGTCGCCGCGGTGTTCGGTGGCTCCTCGCTGCAGGTGTCCGGCCCGACCGGCGCCATGGCGGTCGTGCTGGTGCCCCTCGTCGCCGAGCACGGGCCGCAGGTCGTCTACCCCGTCGCGGTGCTCGCCGGGGTGCTCGTGGTCGGCGCCGCCGTGCTGCGGCTGGGCCGGCCGGCTCCTCGGGTACGTCCCGTGGCCGCTGGTCGAGGGCTTCACGGTCGGCATCGCTGTCGTCATCGCCGCCCAGCAGGTGCCGAGCGCCCTGGGCATCGAGCAGCCCGAGGTCGAGAATTCGACGGGCGGCGCAGTCCTCGCCGTCGGGGACTTCCTCGCGCAGCCGCAGTGGGCCGTCATCGGCCTGCTCGTGCTGTCGGTCGTCCTGACCGCCGGGCTGCCGCGGCTGCACCGCTCACTACCGGGCAGCCTCGTCGCGGTCGTCGTCGTCACCGGCGTCGCCGAGGTCACCGGGGCCGGTGCCACGACGATCGGCGTGCTGCCCACGGGCCTGCCCGTGCCGGCGCTGCCCGACTTCGGCACGCTGAGCGCGCTCCTGGCCCCCGCGGCCGTGGTGGCCTTCCTCTCGGCCCTCGAGAGCCTGCTCTCGGCCCGGGTGTCCGACGGCATGACCGACGCCCCGCGCAGCGACGCCGACCGCGAGCTGTTCGGGCAGGGGCTGGCCAACATCGCTTCGGGCGTATGCGGCGGCATGCCGGCGACCGGCGCCATCGCGCGGACCGCCGTCAACGCCCGCGCCGGTGCTCGCACGCGGGTCGCCTCGCTGACCCACGCTCTGCTGCTGGCCGTCGTCGTCTACGCGGCTTCCGGGCTGGTCGGCCGCATCCCACTGGTCGCGCTGGCCGGGGTGCTGCTTGTGACCGCCTGGCGGATGGTGGAGCGACACACGGTTCGTGCGGTGCTGACCTCCACCCGCGGGGACGCGTTGATCTTCGGGCTGACCGCGATCGCCACGGTCGCGCTCGACCTCGTCATCGCGGTCGCCCTCGGAATGGCCCTCGCCGTCGTCATCGCGGTGGCCCGGATGGCCGGCACCGCGCGCGCCGTCCCGGAGGAGGTCACCAGCCCCGAGATCGACAGCGATGGGGAGCAGGCCCTGCTGGCCCGGCACGTGCTGGCCTACCGGCTCGACGGGCCGCTGTTCTTCGCGGCCGTGACCCGCTTCCTGGCCGAGGTCACCGCCACCGCCGACGTCCGGGTCGTCATCCTGCGCTTGAGCGCGGTCGGGATGCTCGACGCGAGCGGCGCCCGCGCCTTGGGCGAGGTGGTGGAAGACTTGGAAGAGCGCGGCATCACGGTGCTGCTCAAGGGTGCGAGCCCCGAGCACCTCCGCCTGCTGGACGTCGTCGGCACGCTGCGCCCCCTGGTGGACCGGGGGCACGTGTTCGCGACCATGCCCGGGGCGGTCGCCCACGCCCTGACGCACGCCGCAGTCTGCGCCCCGGCTGATGGCCGTTCACGTCGCGATGCCTGGCTGGGGCTTTTGCCTTTACCGCGCGGGTGCTCTGGGTCGAGCTGCGGCCCGGCTCGGCGTACCAGCGCATCATCCTGGGAAAGCCGGCAGGCCACCGCGGGGAGTTCGTGTTCAGCACAGATCCTGCCCGCCTCCCCACCCGGCTTCGGTGTCGGCAGGGAAGGAGGTCCCTTCGCGCAACGTCCGGCGACCCTGGGGCACGGCCGATCTCGAATCTATGTTGGTTATGACCCATTGCTGGGACGGATGAGCAGGCGTGGATCTCCGTGCGGCTAGATCGATCGACTGAGACACCTACAAGAGGAGACAACCTGCTGGCATGAAGGTTCTGATGTCACGCGGCGGGGTCCATGAGCATGGCTGAGGACGAACGCCTGCTCGAGGTGCTGGACGGAGCCGAGTGCATGCGACTGTTTGCGACGGCGTCCATCGGGCGGGTCGCCTTCACCGAGGGAGCGATGCCAGCGATCCAAACTGCGTCTTTCGCAGCCAGCGGGGACGACGTGCTCATTCTGACCGGCGTGGGCGGCAAGATGGCCGCCGGCAGCAGAAGTGCCGTATTGGCGTTCGAGGTCGACGACTACGACCTGACCGAACGGACCGGGTGGAACGTCACGGTCGTCGGGCCGTCCCAACTGATCAGCGATCCCAGCCGCGTCACAGCGCTGGACGCGCTCGGGGTTCTGCCGTGGCACCGGCCATGGCGCACTGCTACATCGCCCTGCACATGTCCTTGGTGCGCGCCACGCCGGCGTCCGCGGCGTCGGAGCCGATGGTGTAGGCGGAGATCAGCACGGCCCCGCCCGCGGCGCCGGCCAGCTGCTGGATGGTCGTGAACGCCGCGGTGCCGTGCGGGTAGAGGTCGGCGCGCAGCCCTGCCAGGGCCGTCGTCGTCATGGGTGCCCACATCAGGGCCTGGGACGCGGACATGACCAGGTAGGCCACCAGGGCCGTCCCGACGGCGGTGTCCTCGTCCACGGTGCTGAGGAACCACAGGGATGCCGTCCAGACGTTCGCACCCGGGATCGCCAGGGGGCGTGGGCCGACGCGGTCGTACACCCGCCCGCCCAACGCCGAGACCAGAGAGATGGCCGCTCGCCCAACTGGCCCTCATGGACCGCTACCTCTACAAGATCACCGACCTCGAAGCCGACCTCGTGGAGTTCGGACTCGCCTGGGTCGCCCCCATGGCCGACTTCCCTGATCACTTCGCTCTCGTGCGGCAGATGACGGCAGAAGTCGGCCACCTGCCGCACGAACTGATCGAAAGCTGGCAGGACGCCGGCCCACGCCGTGTGATGCGCGAGCTCGCCCTGCGCCTGAAGGACTTGCCGATCGCGGCCTGCTCCACATCGACGACCCCGCCCAGGCCGCGAACCACTTCGTACTGCTCGCCGCGTGGGACGTCACCGATCGCTCCTACTACGGCGCCATCCCACTGGAACGAGCGACTGTCGAGCGCATCGTCCGCTCAGGCGTACACGCCTTCTTGCACGGCTACCTGCCACCAGGGCCACAACTGCACGATTGACGGATGGTTGGTCACCGACGCGCCCGGCCAGACCTCCTCGATCACCTCGGCGACCCATCTGCCCGGTCACCCTCGACGACCCGTCCCTACCAGCGCCGCCTCCACTGTGTTCCTCCAGAGCCCCAAGACCCGAGCGATCACCCTGATCAGCATCCCCCGGCCCCCGGTGCGGTGACGTCCCGCCCGGTGGTGTAGCTCGGTCCGGCTCGCGGGGTCTTCTACGGGTTGGACTATGACGCGACCAGTGCCGGCTGCGCCACCTCCTCGGTCGAGTTGTCACGCTGCTTGCCTGGCTGCGGACCGGGCTGGCCCGGGTCGGGTGAGCAGGGCCATGGAGCCCTCGGAGAGGTAGCGGCGGTCGGAGACCTGCCATTCGTCGTGCGTCTCGACCAGCACCGCGCCGGCCAGCCGCAGCAGCGATGCGGGATTCGGGAAGACACCGACGACGTCGGTGCGGCGCTTGATCTCCTTGTTCAGCCGTTCCAGCGGGTTGGTCGACCAGACCTTCTTCCAGTGACTGAGCGGGAAGTCGGTGAAGGCCAGCAGGTCGTCCTGGGCCTCGCGCAGCAGGGCCTCAACCTGCGGGAACTGGCGGCCCAGCATGCTGGCGATGACGTCGAGCTGGGAGTGCACGTGTTCGGCGTCGGGCTGGGCGAAGACGGTGCGAATGGCGGCGGCGACCATCTCGGCGTTGCCGCGGGGCACCCGGGCGAGCACGTTGCGCATGAAGTGGACCCGGCACCGTTGCCAGGCCGCGCCGAGCAGCACCGCGCCGATCGCGGCTTGAGCCCGGCGTGGGCATCGGAGATGACCAGCTGGGTGCCGGCCAGTCCGCGGGCCTTCAGCGAGCGCAGAAAGGCGGTCCAGAAGGCGCCGTCCTCGCTGTCGCCGACGGCGAAGCCGAGCACCTCCCGATGGCCGTCGGCGGCCACGCCGGTGGCGATCACGACCGCCTGGGAGACCACCCGCCGGTTGACCCGCGCCTTGCAGTAGGTGGCGTCCAAGAAGACGTAGGGAAACGCGATCTCGGCCAGCGAGCGGTCGCGGAAGGCGGCCACCTCCTCATCGAGGTCGGCGCAGATGCGGGAGACCTCGGACTTGGAGATGCCGGTGTCGGCGCCCAGTGCCTTGACCAGGTCGTCGACCTTCCGCGTCGAGACGCCGTGCAGGTAGGCCTCCATCACCACCGCGAACAGCGCCTGGTCGATCCGCCGGCGGCGCTCCAGCAGCGAGGGAAAGAACGACCCGACCCGCAGCTTCGGGATCCGCAGCTCCAGATCTCCGGCCGTGGTGGTCAGCGTCCGCGACCGGCGACCGTTGCGCTGGGCGGTGCGGGCGTCGGTGCGCTCGTGCGGGCCGGCGCCGATCGTGGCGGTCAGCTCCGCTTCGATCAGCGCCTGATACAGCGTCTCGGTCGCCGACCGGATGCGGTCATCGACGTCGGCGAGCTTGAGCGCCTCGAGAAGTTCGAGCAGGGCAGACTGGTTCAGGGCCATCGCGTGGCCTTTCTCTTCGACGTGATCCTTGGCGGGTTCACGCAGAAGATCCACGCGGTGGCCCCTCGCACGCCAGCACCACGCCGACGAGCTCAGAGCCACCGACCAGCTACACAACTTCCTGGGACGTCACCCCCGGTGCAGCCGGGGCATGTCTCCGCCTAGTCCTCACGTCACCGCCTACACCCACTCCCGCCACGGCTCAGCTGGCAACAGCATCTCGGAGGGGGTCCGCTCGGTCGCCGTCGAAAGAGCAGGAGGGGGTCACGTCGGTACGTCGGGGCCGCCATCGGTGCCGTAGATGACCAGCTCCACACCGGTGTCCTCGGCCGACCTGGCAAATCTCTGATCGTCGCGCGCGTGGCGGGCAGGCCGCCGAGCCGCACTGGCAGCAACGCCTCGGAAATCGGCAGGTCTGCCCCTGTCGCCCGACAAGGTCCGCACAGAGGGTTCAGCCGTGGCCGTCAATCTGACGGCCCCGACCCGCCTCGCCCCTGCGTTCCCCGACGTCTTCGACAGGTGCAGCACCTGAGCGGCACCGAGAAGGGACACCCTTGACCAAGGCGTACTGGATCAACACGTTCCGCGCGATCAACAGCCCTGCAAAACTCGCCGCCTACGTCGACCTCGCCGGCCCTGCGATGCTCGCCGGCGGCGGGCGGTTCCTAGCGCGAGGCACCCCGGCCGCGGCCTTCGAATCGGGAGTGCTGGAACGGACCACATTGATCGAGTTCAACACTGTCGAGCAGGCCGTGGCGGCGTATCGCAGCGACGCCTACCAGCGCGCGCTCGCGGCTCTTGACGACGGTGCCGAGCGGGATATCCGGATAATCCAATCCGCCTCTTGATCTTGCTAAGGCTGAACCCGGCATAGCTGCCGGTCCTCCCGGTCCGGCCGAGGGATCCGCGCCGCCTCGGCGGTCGCCGTATCGGGTCGGACCCCACCGTCGATCTCGGCCTCGGCCACCCAGTTGCGCAACGCCACGGGATTGCCCCGAACTGCTCATCGACCAGGGCCAGAGCGCCGGCGCTGGTGGCGGACCATACCCCGGACTCCCCCGTCATCCGCGTCGCCCGGCTCACGCAACGGGCATGCCCGTCGCCGACAGTGGGACCGGCACTCGTTCCGCCGTCGAGGAACCACTGCACGCTGCCACGCACGCGGCTCCTGACGGATACCCCGGGACCGACGTGGACCGCGCACACCACAGCGGTCATAGCGCGCCGATGGGCCACGCCGGCCAAGGAGGTCACGGCAACCATGGGATGGGACACGGCGGCGGCGACCACGTGGCGATGTTCCGCCGGCTGTTCTGGCTGATGCCCCGCCGGTGCGCGCGCGAGCTCAGCGGCCGGCGCCGTCGAGCAGGTCGCGGTGCTCGGTCGTGGCCAGGAATGCCCGGATGGTCTCCCGGCTGCGGCTGAGGCACCCGATCCGGTCGTCGAGCTCCGCCAGCTCGGCGGCGAGCTTCTCGGCCACCCCCCGTGAGCAGACCGCGGCCATCTCGGGGGCCCGGATGCCCTCCAGGTCGAGGATCGCGCGCACCAGCCGAGTGGGCACCCCGAACCTGACCAGCAGCGCCACTCGCTCGACGCGGGCGACCGCCTCTTCGCCATAGCTGCGATACCCGTTGTCCGACCGCTCCGCCTCCAGCAGACCCTGCTGTTCGTAGTAGCGCAGCAGGCGCGGAGCCACACCGGTCCGGCGGGCGAGCTCACCGATCTTCACGCTTCACCCCTTGACATTGACATCAATGTGAGACTTTAGCGTCGCGGCATGGACCGCAACTCCCGTCCCTCGCCGCGCCCGCGCACCCGACCCGCGGCCGTTCCGCCCGAGTCCCCCGGCGCCTCGTGGGCGGGCCTGCTCGCTCTGGCCGCCACCACGTTCGTCGTCGTCTCCGGCGAGATGCTGCCCACCGCCGTCCTCCCCCGGCTCGCTGCCGGCCTCGGCGTCGAGGTGGCCTCGGCCGGCCTGCTCGTCTCGGCCTGGGCGGCAACGGTGGTGGTGGTGAGCTTCCCGCTGGCCCGGCTCACCGCCCGATTCCCGCGCCGGCGTGTCATCGCGGGGGGCCTGCTGGTCGTGTCGGCCGCCACGCTGGTCACCGCGGCGGCCGACGCGTTCACCGTCGCGGCCCTCTCCCGCATCGTCGGCGCAGCCGCCACCGGCGTGCTGTGGGCGACGGTCAACGCCCAGGTCGCCGACATGGTGCCCGAGCACCGGCTCGGGCGGGCCACCGCGGTCGTCCTGACCGGCGGCACCCTCGGCACGGTGCTCGCGATCCCGGCGGCGGCCGCCGTGGCCGGCGCCTGGGGGTGGCGCGTGCCGTTCGTCGCCCTGGCCGCCCTCGGTCTCCTGGTCGCCGCGGCGGTCCTGGCCGCCGTCCCCACCACGGCACGCCGGGCGGCGCCGAGGGGAGGTACGGCCCGGCCGGAGGCGCCGCCGATGCGCCCGGTCGTCCTCCTCGGCGCGCTGGGCGGCGTGCTGCTGGCCGCCCACTTCACGGCGTTCACGTTCATCACCGAACTGCTCGACGGTCCGGCCGGCGGCATCCCCACCTCGGGGCTGCTCCTGGTCTTCGGGGTCACGAGCGTGGCGGGCGTCGCCGCGGCCGGCTGGGCCGGCGACCGGTTCCCCCGCGGCACCGTCGTCGGGGTGGGGGCACTGCTGTCCGCCAGCCTCGCCGCGGTGGCCGTCCTCGGCGTCCACCCCGTCCTCGACGTCCTCCTCATCGGCGTCTGGGGCATCGCCACCGGCGCCGTCGGGCCCGCGGTGCAGACCCGGATGATGCGTGCGGCCGGCGTCGCGCACCGGGACACCGCCGGGGCGCTGGTCCCCGTCGTCTTCAACCTCGGCATCGCGGTGGGCGCCGCGCTGGGCAGCGCCGTCGTCGCCGGGGCGGGGGTCGCGCTACTCCCGGCGCCGGCCACGGCGCTGGCGCTGGCGGCGACGCTCGGGCTTTCGCTAGCCGTCAGCGTCCTCCGGCTGCACCGCCACCCCGCCGCCGGTCCGGCCCGGGACGCCGGCAGCCTCCGTCGGTCGTCGCCGCACTGGCCCCGGAGCTGTGCTCCCGCACCACCGGATGACCGGTGCGGCCGCCGGTCGAGGGATCACGGGGAGACGGGTGGTTCCGCACCGAACGCGGAGTGCAGGAGTTCGACGAACTCGGGCGCATCGGGTAGCGACGCACCACCGATCCGGTGGACCGGCACCGCCGGTGTCCACGAGTTCATGACCACGGCTCCTGACAGCGTCCCGACGTCCGACCGTCGGATGGGTCCTCGCACTGCGGAATGCCACGGTTCGCCAGCTGACGCCGAAGAGCCTGCATGGTCGTGCCGATCAGCATGTCGGCAACCGGCCAGATCACCGTGGTCCCGTTCCAGAAGGCCAGGTTCCAGATGGTCGCCTCGCTGAGCCGGCCCTGCCGATCGACGAAGACGGCGTCGTGGTAGCCCCGATCAACGGCCCGTCGCAGGAACCAGGTCTTGGCGACCTCACCGACGTGCTTGACGTGCGGCAGGCCCCGCTCGTGCTCGACGACGTCCAGCGCCAACGGCCCCACCGGCCCCGATGCCGGAGGACCCGTGCGCACGAGCAGGTCCACGCCGCCGCCGTCGCCTCCGACGGTGAACTCGCCGTCGCTCGTGAAGGCCGTCGCAGTGAGCGAGACGTCCCTCGGACCGGCGAGCACCGCCGCACGCACGAGCGCTCGGACCCGCTCCACGTCCAGTGCCCGGCCGAACATCACCGCGGTCGCCGTACGCAGTCGCTCCAGATGCAGGTCGAGTGCACGGATGCGCCCGTCACGCACCTGCATGGCCGTGAAGTGCGCATACCCGGAGAAGGCGACGGGCGCGAGATCATCCGCGGTCGCCGGCTCGCCGTTGAGGTGGCACACGTAGGTCGCGCGCGGTCCTGCTCGGGCACCGACGCCCCGGCTTCACCGGTCGCAGTGGCTTCGGACGATTTGCTAGCTTCCATGACGCCCAGCGAAGACGTTGACATCGTGTGAGGGTCAAGCCACGACCGGGGAGAAGCGGGTGCGCATCGGTGAGCTGGCCCGGCGCAGCGGGGTGCCGCCGAGGCTTCTGCGGTACTAGGAGGAGCAAGGGCTCCTGGCTGCCGGGCGGAGTTCGAACGGCTACCGCGAGTACGACGAGCAAGCCGTGACGACCGTCCGCCGGATCAGGGCGCTGCTGGACGCCGGGCTCTCCACAGCGGTGATCCGCCAGGTGCTGCCGTGCACCCGCGGCGACGGCTCGACGTTCGACTGGTGCGCCGACCTGCGCGAGGCACTGCAGCACGAGCTCGACGACCTCGACGCCCGGGTACAGGACCTGCGGCGCCGTCGGGGCCTCCTCACCACCTACATCCAGGGCTCCGCGCCAGAGCTCGTTCCCTGACCCGCTGGACGGGCCCGTCCCCGTCCACCGCCCGCGGCCGAACACGGCGGCGACCCGGGAGAGGTCCCTCAGGCGTCCGGGCCTCACCGCCGGCTCGGAGCCGACACCCCGGAGATCGGCTCGGGCCCGGAGCGGGCGAACCGGCGGTCACGAACCGCGCCGCATGCGCTCCCGGGTTCGCGCCGGCGCGTAGTCCCGCAGCGAGGCGACGATGTCGGCGAGGCTGACGGACGCGAGGCTCTGCCGCCACGCGGCGTGGGCCTCGGCCATCTTGACCGCGAGGATGCAGGCGCGGGCGCTCCTCGGGAGGTAGGGCGCCGCGCCCGCGTCGGCGGATCTCCCGGCAGACGTACGGGAGACCGCTCCGTCGACGGCCTCGACGACGTCAAGCAAGCTGACCTCCTCCGCCGGTCTTGCCAGCTCGAACCCGCCACGAGGGCCGGTGCTGGCGCGCAGGACGCCGTGCCGACTCGACCGAGCGAGGGAGGAACCATGCGAGTCGCGGTTGCCGGCGCCACGGGCAACATCGGCGCCAGGATCGTGCGAGTGCTGGAGGACGCAGGCCACGAGGCCCTCCGCGTCAGTCGGTCGTCCGGGGTCGATCTCCTCACCGGCGAGGGCCTCGACGACGCCCTGATCGGGGTACAGGCCGTCGTGGACGTCACCAACTGCGCGACCACCGACGTGGACGAAGCGCTCGCCTGCTTCGGCACCGCCACCCGCAACCTCCTGGCGGCCGAGGATCGCGCCGGCGTGCGCCACCACGTGCTGCTCTCGATCGCCGGCCTCCACCGCGTCCAGGCGAACGCCCACTACGCAGGCAATCGCCTCCAGGAGCGCCTCGTGGAGGAAGGTCCCGTGCCCTGGACGATCGTGCCCGCGACCCAGTTCCACGACTTCCCGGCCATGGTCGCCGGCTGGACCGAGCAGGACGGGGTGGCCACCGTGGCACCGCTCCTGCTGCAACCCGTCGCGCCCGACGACGTTGCCGGCATCCTCGTCGAGCTCGCGGTCGGGGAGCCGAAGGGCCGTTACGTCGACGTCGCCGGACCCGAACCACAGGACCTGGTCGACATGGTCCGCCGTACCCACGAGGCGCTGGGCCGTCAGGTGAAGCTCCTCCCCAGCTGGTCGACGGTCTTCGGCCCGGAGATGGCCGGCGAGCTGCTCCTCCCTGCGGACGGCGCCCGCATCGCACCCACGACCTTCGACGACTGGCTCGCCGCACAGCGGTGATCACGCCAGTCCCGACCACGACGATCGCACGGCGGCATCGGCCCGATCCGCCCACCCCCGTCTGGTCGTCAGATCGCGCCCGCACCGTGGTCGAGCACCTCGGCAGGTAACCGGAGGCCGAACATGTATTCGCGCGCTCAGCGCATCGCCCTGTGCGTGGTCGTGACCGCGGTCGCGCCGTACATGACGCTGAAGATCCTGTGGCTCACCGGCAGCACGGTCGGAGTAGAGCTGTGCGGGCGCAGCGGAGCTCCACAGCACCCGCGTCATCGTCGGCAACGTCGTCACGCTGCTGCTCGAGCTCGCGGCTGTGGGCTTGGCGATCGCGCTGATCCGCCCGTGGGGCCGGCGCGTTCCCGGGTGGGTCGTGGTGGTGCTCGCGGGTGGAGCGACCGGCCTGCTGGCTCCGATCCTCGTCGGGCTTCCCCTAGGCGGAGCGCTCCAGCTGGTGGGGACGGGCGCGCTGCACACCCACGGGATGGACCACCTGAGCCCGTGGGTTTTCGCGCTGACGTACGGCGGATTCGGCCTGCTCGTCATCGGCATCGCAGTCCTCGCCTGGTGTTTCGCACTCGAACGGTGGGGACGTCTGCTCAGCGCTCCCCCGCCGCGTCCACGAGGCCGGGCCATCGCCGTCGGCGCCCTGAGCATGGTGGCCTTCGGAATGGCCATGACCTACTGGGGCCTGTTCGGCCCCGGGGAGAGCGGCCCCCGAGCCATGGATGCCCTCCCCCAGCGCACCGTCCTCGTCGTCACCGGAGTGCTCGCGCTGGTCGGGTGGGCGGTTCCTCTCGTGGCGCCGCGAGGTCTCCGGCCGCGCACCGCGTGGGTGCTCACGTGGCTGGGGTGCACGACCGCCGCGTTGCAGGCCCCGACCCAGGTGCTGCTGGCCAACCAGGGCGATCCAAGCCCAGCCATCATCGTGCTGGCGCTCCTAACGCCCGCCGGGAGCGTGGCCTACGGACTCTCCCTCCCTGCGCCAACGGATCGCGGAGAACGGTCCCACGACGGGCCTCTGGACAAGAGCCCCCTGACACGGCCGGGGCGGGGAAACGTCGATGGCCAAGGGGTCACGCCCCGAAGTGCTCCGCCACCGCCGGCGTGCCCTGCGGCGACGCGAGCGCGCTCGCCACGGCGCGTCCTCGACCTGGCGGCACTGCACCTCGCCGGCGAGGAGCCGGCGTTCTGGCGGCGGGCCCATGCGGCGCGGAGAAGCCGCGAGTCGTTCACCGGCCACCATGCGGTGGCACGGTAGGACAGAGTGGCCCCGTGTTGCGGCGAGAGCTGATCGGACGAGTCTTGCGTCGAGTGCGTCACGAACAGGGCAAGACGCTTCGAGAGGTCGCTGACGCTGCCGGAGTGTCGGTCGGGCACCTCTCGGAAGTCGAGCGCGGCCGCAAGGAGCCCTCGTCGGAGGTCCTCGCGGCCATCTGCCTCGGCCTGGCTCTGTCCGAGCTCCTCGGGGCCATGCTCCGGGAGTTGGCCAGCCGCCGCCCGCGGCTGGAGGCGCTCTGCCGCGACCTCGAACTGGCTGCCTGAGGATCGAGAAATCCTCTTGGGGCCCTTCAACGTCGACCGACAAGGTGCGTGGCAATCCCTGCAGCACCTGGCCGGCCTCGGCGTCGAGGCCGCTTGCTTCGGCCATGGTCAGCCGGTGATCGGCTCGGCATCGTCGGCGTTACGCCAGGCCACCGATCCGTTGGCCCAGTAGGGCGGTTGTCCTGAATCACGCGCTTGACCAGATGGGTGCACGTTGACGACCAGGGCTCCCATCCTCGACCAGATCGACCCCCGCCCCACCGCAGACAGCGGATCACGGTCGCCGCCCATTCGTGAGTCAACTGATTCACCACCCACGTCATGGTCTATCGGCTCGACCTCGAACGAACCTCAATTGGAAGGCTCCGGACATGACCAGAGATGAGAACACCGTCCAGCACGGCCCCCACGACGAAGCGACAGAGCTAGAGGCGATTCGGGACCTGGTCGCCACCGCCCAGCGCCTCCAGGAGCAGGAACTCGTCGATGAATTCGTCTCACTTTTCCGAGCCGACGCGATCTGGACCACCGGGCATGGCAAGCGCCTGTTCGGTCGGGACGCGATCGCCGAGTTCACCGCCACCGTGCTGCCGGGCTCGAGCGCGCACGGCCGAGCGACATACGACGTCCAGCACGTCTTGTTCATTCGACCGGACGTCGCGGCAGTCAAGGTTCACCAGCGCTACTTCGACCTCAACGGCGATCTCGAGACCGAAGGGACACCGATGTACGTGATGACCAAGGAGCACGGGCGCTGGCTTCTCACGGCCAACCAGAACACGCCGGTGGTCAAGGCCTGGCTTTCGCCTCGGCAGTCAAGGCGAGTAGCGGGCAGGGGCCATCAGGCCGGGTGCCTCTGCGTCCGACCGAGGGGTGCAGTGCGGTCTTCGGGCCGGGCGGTGAGGCAAGGTTCGGCATGGAGATGACTCGCGTCCGTGGGCACTCTGAGCTTGGGCTTCCAGTTCGAGAAGGGGTCCTGGTGGGCTGAACTAGCAACTACTGCCCGGAGTATCGGAAACCCGGTGTGGAGCTGGTCCGTGCGGCCAGGGGCACCACCGCTGCGCGACGGCCTCAGGCGGTGACTCCGGGTGGTAGAAGCGTCGCGGGAATCTGGCAGATGCCGAACGGCGAGTGGCAGGAATGTCCCTGGCCGGAGCCGGCGACCGTGCCCGAGCATCCCTCGGGTGACCGATCCCGTCACCGGTGGCGACGACTCACTGAGCACCTGTCCGAGGGGGAGACGCCCCGCGGGTCGGCACCGCGTCGTCCTCGGGCCCGAGGCTCCGGCGGGTGCCGCACCCGCCGGAGGCCGGTGGATGCGCCGCGCACCGGATGATCGCGGACGGCGGCGCGATGCCTGACCCCGCGATTCTCCCCGCATTCTTGGGAGCGGTGCTCGTCATCTGTCTCGCGCCGGGACCGGACCTGGCGTTCGTCATGGCCACGGGGCTTCGGCACGGACCTCGAGGAGGATTGCTGGCGGCACTCGGCATGTCGGTGGGCATGCTCGTGCACACGGTGGCCGCCGCCATGGGACTGGCCGTGATGTTCGAGCGGTACCCGCACGCGCTCCGCACGGTGCAGTTGCTCGGCGCCTGCTACCTGCTCCACCTCGCGGTCCAGGCCGTTCGGCCGACAGCGCCGGACAGCTCGGGCCCCGAGCCCCTGCCGGAGGCGGGGCATCTCCTGCGGCGGGCAGCCGTCACCAACCTGGCCAACCCGAAGATCGTCCTCTTCTTCGCGGCGTTCCTTCCGCAGTTCACCACGGCGGGGCGACCGCTTGCCTCGCAACTGCTGGTGCTCGGACTGCTCTTCCTGCTCGTCGGGCTGACGATCGATGGCCTCGTCGGCCTGGGCGCCGGCCGGCTGCGAACGGCGCTCGCGCCCAACGGAGCCGCCGCCACCGCGCTCAACCGGGCGGCGGCCTGCGTCTACGCCGTGCTGGCCGGGCTGCTGCTCTACGAGGTGCTCTGCGAATGAGGTTCGCGGAGCGGCACCGAACCTTCGAGGCGGCGATACCCGCCCGGGCCGGTCGGGCCGACGAGGCGAGCACCGCCGGCTTCGCACCATCCGCCGGGGCGGTCGAACGCCATGCCCTGCGGCCCGCCGTCGCGGAGGGCGGCCCTGAACTCGACCGCCCGACTCTCACGGGGGGCTCGGCGAGCGGCTGCAACCAGCCAACGACCGGACCGCCCACATCCGCGGCGGAACGTCCGTACCGCCCCTCGAAAGGACAGGCCTCCAGCACCGTGACCACCGTGCGCCGGCCCACACGCGCCCACCGTCGTCCAACTCCGGACCTCGGATCGGAGGGCACCCGTACGCCGGACCGGTCGCCACCGGGATTGTGCCGGCGCGGACGGGCTGTTCGCCAGGCGGTGCACAGGACGGCAGCCGTGCTCCTCGTCCTGGTGTCGACCGCCTGCGAAGCAAACGACCGCGGGACCGCGGGACCGGAGGCTGCCTCTACGCCGTCGGCGAGTACCTCGGCGCCGACCGGGCGGGAACACCCCGGGTGCCCCCTCCTCCACGGACAGGCCGACGCCGGCACCGCGGAAGACGTGCGGATCGTGGCGGTCGGCGACGTGGTCATGGGGGCAGTGCCGCGACTCCCCTCGGACGGCGGACGCGGCCTGTTTGCCGCGGTGAAGGATCTGCTGGTCGTCGATGTCGTCCTCGCCAACCTGGACCAGGCACTGACGGACGCGACGGTGTCATCGAAGTGCGGGCCAGGCCGCGCCGACTGCTTCGCCTTCCGCACGCCGCCGGCCTACGCACAGGTGCTCGCCGACGCCGGATTCACCGTCGTCAACCTGGCGAACAACCACACCCGTGACTTCGGCGAGCGAGGGCTGACCGACACCAGGGAGGCCCTCATCGCGGCCGGCGTCAGTTACACCGGCATGCCGGGGCAGATCACGTACCGGGAGGTGGACGGCGTCCGGGTGGCCATCATCGGCTTCGCGCCCTACTGGTGGGCGCAGAGCCTGCTCGACATCGAAGCCGCCGAGCAGCTCGTACGGGAGGGCGACGCGAAAGCTGACCTGGTCATCGTCACGATCCACGCCGGCGCGGAGGGCGCCGGCCACCAGCACACCCGCCCCGGCACCGAGACGTTCCTCGACGAGGACCGCGGGAACCCGATCGCGTTCTCCCACGCGGTGATCGACGCCGGGGCCGACGTCGTCCTCGGTGCGGGACCGTACGTGTTGCGCGGTATGGAGTGGCACAACGGTCGCCTCATCGCCTACAGCCTCGGCAACTTCCTCGGCTATCGCTCGCTCTCCCACGACGGCCCACTGGGCGTGGGAATTGTGCTGTCGATCGAGCTGAACCGCGACGGCCGCTGGGTCGGGGGCCGGCTGCTGCCCAGTCGCATGGTCGGACCGGGGATACCCGATCACGACCAACAGTCGATCGACCTGGTGCGCGCCCTGTCGGGCCACGATTTCGGCGGGTGCGGCGTGCGGAACGCCGAAGACGGTCGGCTGGAGGACCCGACCTGCTGACGGCGACGGCGACGGCGACGGTACTCATCATCGGCTGCCGCCACCAGCTCACCGTCAGGTTCCTCGAAGCCCTGCGGTGCAGCATCGTCCACGTCGATGCGTTGCCGCTGCACCACCGCTCCCTGCTCGTCCGCCATCAGGGTTCACCCGCTCATGAGCGCGACGAACTGTCGGGTCACCCTGTCATCGGGACATATCGGTCGGGGCTCCCCCGATGCCCGTCCCGAACCACTGGGCGTCGAGGAGCACGACCTAGCTCGAGCTCCAGCCCCTTCCCCAGTGACGGGCTCAGCGACTGCACCGGCGGCGTCTCCGGGGTCGCCGGGTCGCCGATGACACAGGCGATCCCCTCGCATGCGCGCCCAGCCACTCGTCGACCATCCGGCGCCGCGAAGACACGCACCCCTGCACGACCGGAACCCCGGTGCTGCGCACCGACGTCGGCACGTTGGCGTCCGGCAGCACGGCACGGATCACCGGCTCGGCCTCCGCCATGACCTCCGCCGGCGTCCGGTAGTTCACGGTCGACGACAGCCGGCGCACCTCCAGCAGCCCGACCCGCCGGCGCGCATGGCGGACAGACCGCCGAGCTGCACTGGCAGCAATCCCCCGAAACTCGGCAGGTCTGCCCCTTACGCCCGACCGGGTCCGTGCGGAGGGTTCAGCCATGGCCATCGACCTGATGGGCGCGCCCCCTTCGTTAGCGCTGATCGCCACAGCGACTGCCATCCCCTGGAGAAGCGACGGGTGCGGGGGCGGCTCACAACTCGCGGCAAGGTCTGGCGCTCTTCACCGCGACGACCACGCTCGCTGGAGTCCTTCCGTCAGCCACCAGCCCGCTCCCTGGTCAGGTCCGGTGGAGGCTTGTCATGACGTATGTCCCCTGGAAGACCGTCGCCGTCATCGAGGGTTCGCCCCTCATCATGGCCTCGGAGTTCCGCCTCACTTCGTTCAGATACGTCCCAGGTTTCCTCATGGATTCGCTGCGCATTCGTCGCCAGGCGCTCAGGGCGCAGGGCGCTCTCGGAGTAGCACTCGAGGCACGCCCCTTGATCGAACCTTCAGGACCTTGTCAGCGTGGCGCGACCGTACAGCCCTGAACGTCTTCGTCCGCAGCGAGCCCCACCGGTCCTCCATGGCAGGGCACCGTCGGGCGATGGCGAGCTCGCGCTTCGTCTTCTGGACGACCGACGGACTACCGGTGACGTGGTCGGAGGCGATTCGGCGGCTCAGGGAGTCCGACTCACCGAGCTGATGGTCGTCCGCCGGGTCTTGCCCCAGGCTCTCGAACGACCAGGTGGCGCACGGGACGACAACAGCTTGTCGGAGACACGGGTCGGCACGTCAGTTTCGGTGGGTCCCCCATTACTGGGGTCGAGGGCCCGCCCCCTTCAACACGTGGTCTCGTCAACGAGTCGGGCAGGTCGGAATGCCGACTACCTCCCCTGGTTCTCGCGGCGGTGCTCCTCCGTCAGGTCGTGAGACGCGTCTGCGGGGTTGCCGATCCGCGGCCTGGACAAACCGTGAGAACTGCGGCTCGAGATGGCCGGCCCCGTGGGCCTCGAAGCCCCCACCGTTGCTCGCTGCCGCGTTTCACAGTCGCACATAGGACAACTCGTCGAGAAGCGGAGCACCCGCGCGGAGCCATTCTCCGGATTGGTCGCGGCGGCCGCCTGCAGACAACGGCACAGGAACAAGGCAATCACCTCCGGCGTCTTCAACTGTGCAGCGAGCGCACCGCTCAGGGCGCACAGCTGCGTGGGTTCTCACCGTGAGAGGAGGCATCGATGGCCACAGCACTCCGCGACTCCACGCGCTACTCGGAGTTCGCCCCGACGACGACGTGGCAGCGGGGGGCGCATTCGGGTGGTCGGCCCACGTCCGCATCACCGTCTCCCCATCGGTCGTACTTCTCGACCGCGCGCGCCGGCTGGAACGGCGTCAAGACCGCCGTGCTGCTGGGTGCGCTGGGCGGGTTGCTGGTCATGCTCGGCTCGCAGTTCGGCGAGGTCGGCACGGTGCTCGGATTGGTCGCCGGCCTGGCGGCGGTAGGCGGCTCCTACTGGTTCTCCGATCGGCTGGCGCTGGCGGCCGCGCGGGCGGTCCCTGTGAGTGATCGCGAGCTGCCGGCCTATCACCGCATCGTGCGTGAACTGGCTGCCGAGGCCGGCCTGCCGATGCCGAGGTTGTACGTGACGCCGGACCGCCAGCCCAACGCCTTCGCCACCGGACGCAACCCGCGGCATGCAGCGGTCGCCGTCACCCGAGGTCTGCTGGATCTGTTGACCCCGCGCGAGCTGAAGGCGGTGCTGGCGCACGAGCTGGCGCACGTCGGTAACCGCGACATCCTGCTGACGTCGGTGGCCGCCGCGCTGGCGACCGGGGTCAGCTTCCTGGCGAACGTGATCGGGTGGCTGCCATTCTTCGGCTCCTCCGACGACGAGGAGGATCCCGGACCGCTGGCCATGCTGGTGACCGCCCTGGTCGCGCCGATCGCCGCGGCGCTGCTGCAGCTGGCGCTGTCGCGCAGCCGGGAGTACGAGGCCGACCGCACGGGCGCGGCGTTGCTGGGCGACGGGCAGGCGCTGGCCGGCGCCCTGGCCAAGATCGACCATGCGGCCCGCTCCGTGCCGATGCCGGTGGAGCCGTCCCAGGCCTCCAAGTACCTGGTGAACCCGCTCCGCGGCAACGGGCGGTCGCTCTCGGTGCTGTTCATGACCCATCCCCCGGTCGCGGACCGCATCGCCCGACTGATCGGCGCCCGGGCCGCGTGAGCTGACCGGGCCGACAGCTCTCGAGCGGGAACAGCACCAGCCCGGCGTCACACCGACCGTGACGCCGGTTCCGCGCTCGCGACCTTTCCTGTCCACAGCCGGAAGGGGTGATCGAACATGGGCAGGACCCTCCGAAAGGTCGTCCTCGCACTCTTTCTGTCATCGACGATGCTGGTGAGCGCGTGCAGCGCCGGTCAGGTGACGCAGACTGCGACACAGCAGCGGGACAAGACCGGTGGCTTCGGCACTGTGGGAGATGTGACCATTCGCGCCGCGAAACTGGCCTATCCGCCGGAGGGCATCTATCGACCCGGCGACCAGGCGGAACTGTCGATGGCGATCGTCAACAGCGGTCAGGAGGACGACGAACTGCTGGCCGTCGCCGGCGACTTCTTCACCGGCGTCACCGTCACCGGAACACCCTCCGCCACCGAGACTGCTCCGGCGGTCCCCTCCGAGACGGTGCTCGCGGCGCAGCGCGTGGAGGCCGAGCCGGTCAGCGCGCCGTCGACAGATGCGACCGGCGAGGTGCGCATCCCAGTTCTGGCCGACGAGGCGGTGTACGTGGGCATGGGCGGCCCGTCCGTGGTGCTGACCGGGCTCACGGAGGCAATCGATGCGGCGCAGTCGAAGGATGTGACCCTCACCTTCGCCCGAGCCGGTCAGGTCACCGTCCGGGCCATCGTGGCGCCCGCGCCCGAGCCACTGCCCCGCGAACCGGTCATCGGCTTCTGACGCGCAGCCGGCAGCGCGCGACCGGGGCGATCCGAGCCGCGAGCCGCGCGGTCGTCTGCGAGCCCGCAACCACGCCACGAGGGGAGGACCCAAGGTGCGCCGCAGCGCGACACCACCACATGCCGTCACCGTCCGGCCCCCGGCCACCGGTCCCCCGGGCAGCGACCCGGTCACTCCCCCGGCGGCGAGCCTGGCCGCCCGGCTGACCCGTTGGGCGACCGTCGTCGTTCCGCTGCTGGCCGTCGGCGTGCTGGCGATGGTCTGGGGGCGGCCGCAGCTGCCGCCCCTTGCGGGAGTCGCGGTCGCCTGCCTGCTGGCGGGCTCGGTGCTGGCTGCCGTGCACCACGCCGAGACGGTCGCCCTGCGCGTTGGTGAGCCGTTCGGTTCGCTCATCCTGGCCGTGGCGGTGACGGTCATCGAGGTCGGGCTGATCGTGACGGTGATGCTCTCCGGCGGACCGGGGACCGAGTCCCTGGCCCGCGACACCGTCTTCGCCGCGGTGATGATCACCTGCAACGGGATCGTCGGTCTGGCCCTGCTGATCGGTGCGTTGCGGCACGGGGTGGCCAGGTTCAACGCCGAAGGCACCGGCGCCGCGCTGGCCACCGTCCTCACCCTGGCCGCGCTGTGCCTGGTGCTGCCGACGTTCACCGTCAGTGCCCCGGGCCCGACCTACACCTCAGCCCAGTTGGTCTTCGCCGCCGTCGTGTCCCTGGCGCTGTACGCGCTGTTCGTGTTCGTGCAGAACATCCGTCATCGCGACTACTTCCTGCCGCCCCGCGGCGACGACCCCGAGAAGCACCTCAGCCTTCACCGGCGGACTCCGGGCGGCGAGCACGCCACGCCGCCGTCGACCGGATGGGCGCTCCTGAGCCTGGTGCTGCTCGTGGCGGCGCTGATCGGCGTGGTGGGGCTGGCGAAGGTGGAGTCGAAGACCATCGAGGACGCCGTGACCGGCGCGGGGCTGCCGGCGTCGTTCGTCGGCGTCATCATCGCCGTGCTCGTGCTCCTGCCAGAGACCCTGGCAGCGGTGCGCAACGCCCTCCGCGACCGCGTGCAGATCAGCCTGAACCTGGCGCTGGGTTCAGCCATGGCGAGCATCGGGTTGACGATCCCGACCATCGCCGTTGCGTCTTTCTGGCTGCCCGGGCCGTTGCTGCTCGGGCTGGGGCCGCTGCAGATCGCACTGCTGGTGCTCACCGCGGCCGTCGGCATCCTGACCGTCATGCCGGGACGGTCGACCCTGCTGCAGGCCGCCGTCCACCTGGTGCTGTGCGTCGCCTTCGTCTTCCTCGCCGCGAACCCCTGAGCTCAGCCGCCGACGGAGCCGATCACCACCGCAACCTCGCTGCTGCCGCCCTCGGGGCGAGGGGCACCGACCACGGGTGCCACGGCTCCGGTCGCCGGTGGTGGCGCGAAGTCTCACCGGCCGGGGCGGCCCGCCTCCGACAGTGCCTCCTCCACCCACCTCTGCAGCGCCGGTGCAGGTGCCGCGCCGGCTTGGCGGCTGATGACCCGGCCGTGGTCGAGCAGCATGAGGGTGGGTACGGCCTGCACGGTGAACCGTCGCGCGGTCTGCGGGGCGGCGTCGATGTTGACCTTGACCAGCTTGATCCGGCCGGCGAACCTGCGGGCCAGCTCCTCCAGGGCGGGGCTGACCATCCGGCAGGGGCCGCACCACGGGGCCCACAGGTCCAGCAGCACCGGCAACGGGGCGCGATCGGCGACGGCAGCCAGGTCTGCGTCACCGGCATCGACGATCCACGGCAACGGTGCCCGGCACTGCCCGCACCGGGGGGTGCCCGACGCATCGGCGGGCACCCGGTTGCGACGGCCGCACGCCGGGCAGGCCACGACGGTGGGTGAGGTCATCTCGGCCCTCCTCAGGCGACAGCCCGCTCGTCACCGGTGGTGTTCTCCCACCGGACGACGAGTTGCCCGTCGGTGGCGTCGACGCGGATGGTGGCCCCGTCGAGGACGTCCCCGGTCAGCAGCGCACGGCCGATGCGGGTCTCGACCTCCCGGGCGATGAACCGGCGCAGCGGCCGGGCACCGTAGACGGGGTCGAAACCCTGACCGGCGATGAACCGACGGGCGTCCTCGGTCAGTTCCAGGCGCATCTGGCGCTCGGCCAGCCGAGCCCGCAGGTCACCGGCCATGAGCTCGACGATGGTCTCGATCTCGGCCAGGGTCAGCGGCTTGAACAGCACGATGTCGTCGACCCGGTTGAGGAACTCCGGCCGGAAGTGCCCCCGCAGCTCGGCCATCACCGCTTCCCGGGCCTCGGGCTTGATCTCCCCGCCGCCGGTGACGCCGTCCAGCAGGTACTGCGACCCGATGTTCGACGTCATGATCACCACGGTGTTGCGGAAGTCGACGGTGCGGCCCTGCGCGTCGGTGAGCCGGCCGTCGTCGAGGACCTGCAGCAGCGTGTTGAAGACGTCGGCGTGGGCCTTCTCGATCTCATCGAAGAGCACGACCGAGTAGGGCTTGCGCCGCACCGCCTCGGTGAGCTGACCGCCCTCCTCGTAGCCGACGTAGCCCGGTGGGGCGCCGACCAGCCGGGAGACGGTGTGCCGCTCCTGGTACTCGCTCATGTCCAGCCGCACCACGTTGTCCGGGGTGTCGAAGAGCGCCGCGGCCAGGGTGCGGGCCAGCTCGGTCTTCCCGACACCGGTGGGGCCGAGGAAGATGAACGACCCGATCGGCCGGCGCGGGTCCTTGATCCCGGAGCGGGCGCGGATGATGGCGTCGGCGACCAGCTGCACCGCCTCGTCCTGCCCGACCACTCGTTCGTGCAGGATCTCGTCGAGGCGCAGCAGCTTGTCCCGCTCCCCCTCGGTCAGCCGGGACACCGGGATGCCGGTCCAGCGCGAGACGATGTTGGCGATCTCGGTCTCGGTGACCACCTCGCGCAGCAGCCGCTGACCGCCCTGCTTGGCCGCGAGCTGCTCCTCCTCCGCGGCCAGCCGCCGCTCCAGCTCCGGCAGCCGCCCGTGCCGCAGCTCGGCAGCCCGGTTCAGGTCGTAGGAGCGCTCGGCCGCCTCGGCGTCCACCCGAACCTGCTCGAGCTCCTCGCGCAGCGCCTGCACCTTGCGCAGCGCGTGCCGTTCGGCCTCCCACTGAGCGTGCATGGCGTCGGCCTCGGCGCGCAGGTCGGCCAGTTCGCGGCGCAGCTCCTCCAGCCGCTTCGCGCTCGCCGGGTCGCTCTCCTTGGCCAGTGCGGCCTCCTCGATCTCCAGCCGCCGCACGCGCCGGGTGAGCTCGTCCAGTTCGGCGGGCATGGAGTCGATCTCGGTGCGCAGCATCGCGCACGACTCGTCCACCAGGTCGATGGCCTTGTCGGGCAGGAACCGGTCGGAGATGTAGCGGTGGGACAGGGTGACCGCGGCGACGAGCGCAGCGTCCTGGATCTTCACGCCGTGGAAAATCTCCAACCGTTCCCGCAGCCCGCGCAGGATGGAGACGGCGTCCTCGATCGTGGGCTCATCGACGACGACCGGCTGGAACCGACGCTCCAGCGCGGCGTCCTTCTCCACGTGCTTGCGGTACTCGTCCAGCGTGGTCGCGCCGATCATGTGCAGCTCGCCGCGGGCCAGCATCGGCTTGAGCATGTTGCCGGCGTCCATCGCGCCCTCGGCCGCGCCGGCGCCGACGACGGTGTGCATCTCGTCGACGAACAGCAGGATGCGCCCTTCGGCGGCGCGCACCTCGCTGAGCACGGCCTTGAGCCGCTCCTCGAACTCGCCGCGGTACTTCGCACCGGCGACCAGCGACCCCATGTCGAGGGCGAAGATCGTCTTGTCGCGCAGGCCCTCGGGGACGTCGCCGCGGGTGATCCGCTGGGCCAGGCCCTCGACGATGGCGGTCTTGCCGACGCCGGGATCGCCGATGAGCACCGGGTTGTTCTTGGTCTTGCGGGACAGGATCTGCACCACCCGGCGGATCTCGGTGTCCCGGCCGATGACCGGGTCGAGCTTTCCGGCGGCGGCCTCGGCGACCAGGTCGCGGCCGTACTTGGACAGGGCCTCGTAGGCGACCTCGGGCATCGCGGAGGTGACCCGCTGGTTGCCGCGGATGTCGCCGAGCGCGGACAGGAACGTGTCCCGGGTCAGGCCGGCCGAGCGCAGCAGCCGTCCGGCGGCGGTGGCGCTGCCCTCCTCGAGCAGCGCGATCACCAGGTGCTCGACCGAGACGTACTCGTCCTTGAGCCGCTGGGCCTCCCGCTCGGCGGTGTCGAACAACCGGGACAGCCGCTGGGTCACGTGCACCTGGCCGGGTGCGGCTCCCGGTCCGGTCACCCGGGGCCGGCGGCCGAGTTCAGCCTCCACGTCGACGCGAACCCGGTCGGGATCGGCGCCCGCCTGGGACAGCAGCCGCGGCGTCAGGCCTTCGGGCTGGTCGAGCAGCGCGAGCAGCAGGTGCTCGCCGTCGACCTCCGTGTGGCCGAACCGCAGCGCCTTGGTCTGCGCGTCGTGGAGGGCCTCCTGGGACTTCTGGGTCAGTCGGTTGAGGTCCACGTCAGCCTCCGATGATCGTCCGTGTCGTGGTCTGGTCTGCTGTGATGCGCCGGGTCGTTGCGCCGGCCGGCAGCCCGGCACGCCGCAGCACGGCCTGCAGCTCCTCGATGCGGTCCAGCAGATCGAGGACCAGGCCGACGGCGGCGTAGTTGATCGAGAAGCCGGCTCGCAGCCGCTGGATCCGCGCGACCGTCGCCAGCTCCGCCGGCGCGAGCCAGAGCCGGCCGCCCGCGTCGCGCTCGGCCTCCAGGAGGCCGAGCGCGACCAGCCGGCGCACCAGCTCCGGGTGCAGCCGTGCCTGGGTCGCGAAGGAGTTCAGCTCGAGGAGAGGTGCCCGGCTGCGGCGCACGAGGGTGTAGGTCATGACCGCCTCCTGGCCTGCTTGCGTGCGTCGAAGGTGGAGGCCGCGGCCAGCTCGGAGAACAGCTTCCGCTCGGCTTCGGTCAGCCGGTGCGGCACCACGATCCGCGCCTCCGCGTAGAGGTTCCCGGCTTCCCCGCGGGGGTTGGGCAGCCCCCGGCCGCGCAGCCGCAGCCGCCGCCCGCTGGAGGTACCTGCCGGCACCTTGACCTTCGCCTCCCCGCCCGGGGTCTCGATGGCGACCGACGTGCCCAGCGCCGCCTCCCACGGGGCCAGGGGCAGGTCGACGTAGAGGTCGCGACCGTCCACCCGGTAACGCGGGTGCGGGGCCAGCCGCACCACCAGGTACAGGTCGCCGTTGGGCGCGCCGCCGCTGCCGGCTCCACCCTGCCCGGTCAGCCGGATCCGCTGCCCGTCGGTCACGCCGGCCGGGATGTTGACCTCGAGCGTGCGAGGCCCCTCGGGACCGGACAGCGTGAGCGACTGGCGGCCGCCGCGGACAGCGTCCTCGACGCTCAGCTGCAGCTCAGCTTCCTGGTCGGCGCCGGCCACCTGTCCCCAGCCACGCCGGGCCCGGCCGGCACCACGGGCGCCGGTCGCCCGACCGCCGAACATGCCACCGAACAGGTCGTCGAGGTCGATGCCCTCACCGAAGTCCCCGGAGCCGAAGCCGGTACCGCCGACCCAGACCTGCTCGCCGTCGGCGCCGCCGGGCCAGCCCGACGACCGACCCGGTCCGGAGCGGGCACCGGCCCCGGCGGTCGCGCCGGCGCGGGCCCGACGCCAGGTCTCGGTGTCCACGCCCTCGGGGACCTGGCGGAAATCCGGGCCGAAGGCGTCGTAGCGTCGCCGGGTCTCCGGGTCGGAGAGGACGTCGTAGGCCTCGGAGACCTCCTTGAACTTCTCCTCCGCTCCAGGGTCCTTGTTGACGTCGGGGTGGTACTGGCGAGCCAGCTTGCGGTAGGCGCGCTGGATCTCCTCGGCGCCGGCGCCGCGAGGGACCCCGAGCGCGGCGTAGTAGTCACGGTCGGCCATCACCGCGCTCCCGCATCCCGTCGATCGCCGCTACCGGTGTCGTCGTGCCCGCCCGTGGTGGGACCGGCGGCGACGACCACGGCCGCCGGACGCAGCTGCTGCTCCCCCTCCCCGTAGCCCGGGCGCACCACCTCCAGCACCGTGCCGGCCGGCGCGGCGTGGGTCGGGGTGGCGGCCACTGCCTCGTGCCGCGCGGGGTCGAAGGTCGTGCCCACGTCGTCGCGGCGCGGGAAGCCCAGCCCCGACAGCACGGCGAGCGCCTGGTCGCGGACACCGCGGACGCCGTCGATGATCGACGCCGGGCTGGCGGTGGCGTGCGCCAGGGCCAGCTCCAGGTGATCGACCACCGGCAGCCATGCGGCGGCGACCTGCGCCCGCTCCCGGGCGCGCTGGGTGGCGGACTCGCGCTCGTAGCGCTTGCGGAGGTTGTCCAGGTCGGCCAGCGCCCGCCGCCACCGGTCCTCCAGCTCCGCCACCTGCCGCTCGAGGTCGGTGACCTGTTCCTGCAACTCGCTCACCCGCGAGCCCGGGTCGCCGTCCTGCGGCCCGGCGCCGGCGGTAGCGCCGGGCGCGGAGGCGGACGGGTCGGGCCTGGCCGGGCGAATGTCCTGCTCGGCCATCGTTCTCACCTCACTCGTTGACGACCTCGGCATCGATCACGTCGTCGTCATCCGACCGGGCGGACGGCCGTCCGGCGCCCGAGGCGGGGCCGCTGCCAGCGGAGGACCCGGCGGCCATGCCGTGGAAGACCTGCTGGAGCTCACCGGTCAGCGAGCGCAGCCGGTCGATCGGCTCCGCCTCGTCCTTGACCGCCTGGCGGGCATCGGCGACGAGCATCTCCGCCCGCGCCTTCTCGTGCACCGGCACCGACTCGCCGAGCTCGGCCAGCCGCCGCTCCACCTGGTACGCCGTGGAGTCGAGGGTGTTGCGGGCCTCGACCAGCTCCCTCAGCCGGGCGTCCTCGGCGGAGTGCTGCTGGGCGTCGGCCACCATCCGCTCCACCTCGGCCTTGTCCAGGTTGGAGGACTCGCTGATGGTGATCTGCTGCTGCTTGCCGGTGTCCTTGTCCCGGGCCGTGACGTTGAGGATGCCGTTGGCGTCGATGTCGAAGGTGACCTCGACCTGCGGCACTCCGCGCGGCGCGGGACGGATGTCCTCCAGCCGGAACCGGCCCAGCACGCGGTTGTCGCTGGCCCGCTCGCGCTCGCCCTGCAGCACGACGACGTCGACGGCGGGCTGGTTGTCCTCGGCCGTGGAGAAGACCTCCGAGCGGCGGGCCGGGATCGTGGTGTTGCGCTCGATGACCTTCGTCATCACGCCGCCCATCGTCTCCACGCCCAGGGACAGCGGGGTGACGTCGAGCAGCAGGACGTCCTTGACCTCGCCCTTGATCACCGCGGCCTGCAGCGCGGCGCCCAGCGCCACCACCTCGTCGGGGTTGACCGACATGTTGGGGTCCTTGCCGCCGGTGAGCCGGCGCACCAGGTTCTGCACCGCGGGGATCCGGGTCGAGCCGCCGACCAGGATGACCTCGTCGATGTCGTCCGCGGTCACCTTGGCGTCGGTCATCGCCTGCTGCACCGGCCCCATGCACCGCTCCACCAGGTCGGCGGTGACCTTCTCGAACGTCGACCGCATCAGCGTGGTGTTCAGGTGCTTGGGACCGTTGGCGTCGGCGGTGATGAAGGGCAGGTTGACCGTGGTCTGGGTGACCGAGGACAGCTCCACCTTGGCCTTCTCCGCCGCCTCGAACAACCGCTGCAGCGCTTGCGGGTCCTTGCGCAGGTCGATGCCTTCGGCCCGCTGGAAGTCCTCGGCCAGGTGGTCGACGATCCGCCGGTCGAAGTCATCGCCACCCAGGTGCCCGTCACCGGCGGTGGCGCGGACCTCCACGACACCGTCACCCACGTCGAGCAGGCTCACGTCGAAGGTGCCGCCGCCGAGGTCGAACACCATCACGGTCTCGTTCTTCTTCTTGTCCAGGCCGTAGGCCAGCGCCGCCGCGGTGGGCTCGTTGACGATCCGCAGCACGTCCAGCCCGGCGATCCGCCCGGCATCACGGGTGGCCTGCCGCTGGGCGTCGTTGAAGTACGCCGGCACGGTGATCACCGCCTCGGTGATCTTCTCGCCCAGGTACTTCGAGGCGTCGTCGACGAGCTTGCGCAGCACCTGCGCGGAGATCTCCTCGGGCGCGTACCGCTTGCCTCGGACGTCGAAGCGCACCGCACCCTCGGGGCCGGGGACGACGTCGAAGGTGACCGCGTCCTTCTCGCTGGCCACCTCCTCGTAGCGACGGCCGATGAACCGCTTGGCCGAGGAGATGGTGCCCTTGGAGTTCAGGATCGCCTGCCGGCGGGCCATCTGCCCGACCAGCCGCTCACCGGAGTCGGTGAACGCCACCACGGACGGGGTCGTGCGGGACCCTTCGGCGTTGGCGATGACAGCGGGCTTGCCGGCCTCGGTGACCGCGATCACCGAGTTGGTGGTGCCCAGGTCGATACCGACCGCCTTGGCCATCTCAACCTCCTGTCGTGCTCATGAGGAAGCCACGTGTGTGAGTTCGTCAGGAAAATGCGGGGAGGGCAGCGCCGCACAAGTGCGAGGTCACGGCTCCGCGCTGGGCACGCCGGGTGCCGACTCTCCGAACACGAGCTGCTCACCGGAGAGCAGCGGCGCATGCCGGCGAGCCGCCTGCCGGTCGGCGTCCACGCGCTGACGCGGACGGTCAGGGTCCGGCCGGCCGGCCGTCGGCTCTGCCAGCGGGACCGGGCGCACCGCGACGAGCTGGAAGTGGATCCAGGTCGCCCCGCAGCGCGGACACATGAGGGACCCGGGCGCCGTCGGGGCCGGCACGGGAACACCGTCGAGGGAGTAGTACTCCCACGTCAGACCGTGCCCGTCTTCGACGTGCTGGATGTCGTAGTCAGCAGTCCAGCTGTGCCCGCATCCGGCGCACGCGAAGCGGTAGCGCTCCACCGCGAACTCCTTGAGCACCGTGGGTCACCCCTTCTGCCCTACCTGTCGCTCCCTGTCCGTCGTCGCTCCGGCGGCGTGGTGACGAGCCACCGGATCCCTCTGCCCGGCTGCCGGGCGCAGCGGACGGCGCGCCCTCCTCGGGATGGCGCACCGTCCGCTGCGCCACCGATCAGCTCCGTCGGCCACCCTCGCCGGCGGGCTGTGCGTTGCCGGCCGACAGCTGCTGCTGCGCGCTGCCTCCGGTCTGGACCTCGATCCGGCGCGGCTGGGCCGCCTCGGCCATCGGGATGGTCAGCGTCAGCACGCCGTTGTCGTAGGTGGCGTGCACCTTCGTGGTGTCCAGGGCGTCACCGACCTGGAGCTGCCGGGTGAAGGTGCCCTGCGGGCGCTCGGCGAGCAGCACGTTGTGGCCCTCGTCGTACTCCGCGCTGCGGTTGGCGCGGATGGTCAGCACGTTCCGCTCGCAGGTGATCTCGACGCTGCCCGGGTCGATACCCGGCAGGTCCAGGGCGACGTGATAGCCGTCATCGGCCTGCCAGACATCCATCGGCATGCCCATCGGCGTCCGCCGGCCCGAGACCAGTTGGCTGGTCAGACGGTCGAGACCCCGGAAGGGGTCCCCGAACGGCTCGAAGCGCATCACGCTCATGGGTCTCTCCTTCCTGACGGTGTGTCGTGTGCAGTTCTTCCAGCAGTCGTGCGCCCTCCTCGGTGCCGCTCCGCCGGCTGCGTAGCCCGTCGCCGGGACCCCGGGAGGTCCCGCCCATGGCCACTGCCAGTGGAGGGCGCACCCGCCTCCTACCCAAACCTACAGTCGTCGATACATATTTCCTCTATCAGCGGGATCCACACCTGCGGTCGTCGGATCCCGGCGACATCGAGATCGGCCGGCCCCTGCAACGGCCTGCCGATCGCTGTCGTCAGCCTCAGCGGGACTGGTTCTCCGCCTGCCACATCCAGTAGTGCTTCTCCAGAGCGGCGGTGATGTCGATCAGCAGATCCTGAGTCACCTGGTCGTCCCGGGTCGCCTCGATGCGGTCCCGCATGCGGGCGACCATCTGGGCGAAGACGTCGACGAAGAAGTCGATCGCATCCTCGGCCCGGATCCACTCCACGGGGGGCTGCGGGACGCGGCTCTGCTGCCCGAGCGCCTCGACGCGGCCGTCGGGAAGGACGCCGATGGCCGCGGCGCGCTCTGCCACGACGTCGGTGTGGTGCCGGGCCGTGTCTACGACGTCGTCGAGCTGCAGGTGGATGCTGCGGAAGGTGCGTCCCACGAGGGTCCAGTGGACCTGCTTGGCGATCAGGCTGAGGTCGGTGAGGTCGACCAGGGCTTCCTGGAGCGCCTCACCGGCGACTTTCTGGATGTTCTCGGGAAGGGGGCTCGTGATCGGTGCCACCTCGGATACCTCCTCAGTGCGACGTACTCGGATGTCGACGTGCCGGCCGCGGGTCACCGCTCCGCGGCCGGGGTGGCGGCGACCGGAGCCGCCGTGCCGTGCGGTCCGGCCACCGTGATCGTTCCGGCGATGGTCGTAGCGGCGGTCAGGCGAGGTCCGCCTTGCCGAACAGCGGGGCGAAGCCGGCGGGGAGCTGGGTCAGGATCTGGTTGAGCTCCCCACCGCTGACCGCCTCGGCCAGGGTGGCGAGGACCGCGCCGGCGTCCCAGCGGGCGGTCTCCTCGGTGGCTGACAGCTCCTGGGCCACCCGCCGGAGGAACTCCTCCACCCCGAACGCCTCCTGCGGCCGGGCTGTCAGGACGGCGTCCTTCAGCTCGGCCGGCAGCTGGGCAGCCAGATCCTTGCGTTCGCCGTCGACCAGTCGCTGGCTCAGCAGGCCGAGCACAGCCCGGGTCGTGCGGTCGGCCTCGGATCGGTCGGCATACTCGCCGCGCTCGCGAACCTCGGCGAGGAAGTCGTCGTACCGCATGGCGCTCCTTTCTCGCGGTGAGCTCGGACGGTGCACTGCGGGCCATGAGTCGGGGCAGACCCGCCCCGGTGACTCAGAGCAGGCCGTGTCGCCTCAGCGCCCACTGCAGCTGCCGCGGAGTCGGCTGTTCCAGCCACTCCCCCGCGACGTCGACCACGGGGTTGCGCAGGTCGCCCCCGGCCATCCACCGCAGTCGCCGCTGCATCTCCGGGTGCAGTTCCAGGTCGATGTACCGGTAGGGCACCGCAGCCCGGTCGAGCAGTCGGCGGGTCATCTGGGTGATGCCGCACCACCGGTTGCCGTACACGGTGACCGGCGCTGCCGGGATGGTCGGGGGAACGCCGGTCATGACGGGAGCCGTCATCTCGCCACCTCCCTTCTTCGATTCGGTCGGCCGATCGGACTCGGGCCGCGCTCAGGCCGCCGGCTGTTGGCCGGCCATCTGGTCGAGCGCGGCAAAGACGTCATAGATGTCGGGCAGGTGCTCGACCCGCGCTGACACGTCGACATAGCGGATCACCCCATCGGCATCCACCACGTACAGCGCACGATCGCTGAAGCCGTCGGACTCCCGCCAGACCCCGTACCGTCGGGCGACATCTCCCTTCGGGTGGAAGTCGGACAGCAGGGGGAACGTGATCCCCCGCACGGCGGCCCAGGCGCCGTGGCTGTAGATCGAGTCGACGGATACGCCGATCGGCGTCGCCCCGCGTGCCTCGAACTCCGCGAGCTCCTGCTCGTAGAGCTCCAGCTGGCGACTGCATCCAGGGCTCCAGTCGAGCGGATAGAAGACCAGGACCACCGACCGGCCCCGGAAGTCCGACAAGCTGACCGGCCGGCCATCGGCGTCCGGCAGCGTGAATTCCGGCGCCACGGTCCCCACGGGCAGGCCGGTCGACTCCGCAGCTCCGGTCATCGGAGGTGCGGTCAGGTAGAGGTCTGCCACGTCCTGCAGCGTGGTGCCCGATGCAGACTGCTCCGGTGGCGGGGCCTGCCGGGCCACCTCCTGCACGATCGCGTGCAGGACCGAGAGCGCCTCGCCGACCGGCGACTCATCGAGCCGGTCGCCGAGTGCGGCGAAGCGCTCCTCGAGTTGCTGGAGGCGCGTGGGCGCCACGGACTTCGCAGGGGAGGACGTCATCGCATCACACCTCTTCGCGACGAAGGACCACAGGAACGATCGACCGCCGGGTCGGCGCGCGCTACGTCGCCGACCTGGGCCGCGTGCGACGGCCGCCAAGACGGTGGTGGGGGTCGTCCGGGACGTCCCCACCGCACTCGCGGCCCCCGGGCGGCGGCGCGCGGCCGGGGACCCTGCGGGCGCTCCGTCGAGGCAGCCGGCCGGCAGGTCAGCTGCTGATCTGGATGCGTCGAGGCTTGGCCTGCGCGGCCTTGGGCACGCGCACGGTCAGCACGCCGTCGTCCAGGCGGGCCTGCACCTCGTCGGAGTCGACCTCGGTGGGGAGGGTGACGGCGTAGGAGAACCGCCCCACCCGACGGGTCCGCCGGCGCAGGACCCCGGCGCGCTCCTTCTCCTTCAACTCGCCGGAGACGGTGAGCTGGCGGTCGTCGAGCTGGATGTCGATGTCGTCGCGCTTCACGCCGGGCAGGTCGATCTCGACGACATAGGCGTCGTCGGTCTCCTCCACATCGGCCAGCGGAGCCCAGCCCTGCAGGCCACCGTCGACGCCGGCCTCCCACAGGGAGTTGACGCGGTCGGTGAGCTCGTCCAGCTCACGGAAGGGATCCCAGCCGGCGACTGCACGGGGCCGTGGACGGACAGGCAGTGTCATCTGAGTAGCCTCCTCTCGAACCGGGAGATGTGGACGGCGACTACGCGGTACTCGTATCGCCACCCCGTCAAACCTACAGCCGTTGCTGTAGATTCCCAGGAGGTCGGTCGAGGATCCGGCGCGCGGATGCCGGGCGCGCCAGGGGTCCGAGGGCCCCGAGCCAGGGCGGCCCACCACCGCGCCACCCGGGGCCCGACCTCACGGCCAGGACCGGCACGTCGCCGCCTCGGCGGGAGGGGCGGGACCAGCCGGCTGCGCCGGCCCAGCCTCATCCGGAACCGGAAGGCCCGTCGCCGATCAGCGGGAGGGCGGTGGCCCCGGCAGGGCGCCACGTGGTCTCCGCGGGAGAACGCTCGGGCAGGCCCGCGGCCGCGTATGCCTCGTCGGCGTCGAGGGTCTCGGCGGCCAGGAGCGCCCGCGCGAGGCGTTCCAGCCGGTCACGGTGCCCGGCCAGGGTGTCGCGGGCCTGGGCGTAGCACTCGTCGAGGATGCGGCGGACCTCGGCGTCGACCAGCTCCCGGGTAGCGGGCGCGGGCCCGTTCCCGTCCAGGCCCACCTGCTGTTCCGTACGGGGATCGGGCAGGACGGAGACGGGCCCCACGGCCTCGGACATGCCCCAGCGGCCGACCATCTGCCGGGCGATCTTCGTGGCCTGTTCCAGGTCGTTCTCCGCACCGGTCGTGATGTCGCCGTAGACGAGATCCTCCGCCGCGCGCCCTCCGAGGGCGCCGATGATCCGGCCCTGCAGGTAGCGGCGGCCGTAGCCGTGGCGGTCCGTCTCCGGGCTCTGCAAGGTGACCCCGAGCGCCATCCCCCGGGGGATGATCGAGATCTTGCGGACCGGGTCGGCGCCCGGCGTCAGCATGCCCAGCAGCGCGTGACCGGACTCGTGGTAGGCGGTGCGCTCACGCTCCTCCGGGGTGAGCAGGATCTTGCGTTCGGCGCCGAGGACGATCTTCTCCAGGGCGTCGGTGAAGTCGGCCATCCGCACCCGGTCGTGGTCGCGGCGGGCGGCCAGGAGCGCCGCCTCGTTGACCAGGTTGCGGAGGTCGGCGCCCACCATCCCCGGGGTGACCGAGGCCAGCCCGGCGAGGTCGACGTCATCGGCCAGCGGCACCCCTCGCGTGTGCACCGCCAGGATCTGCTGGCGGCCGCTGGTGTCGGGCGGGTTGACCGTCACCCGCCGGTCGAACCGGCCGGCCCGCAACAGGGCCGGATCCAGGATCTCGGGGCGGTTGGTCGCCGCCATGACGACCACACCCTCGCTGCCGTCGAACCCGTCCATCTCGGTCAGGATCTGGTTGAGCGTCTGCTCCCGTTCGTCGTGGCCGCCGACGGTGACCCCGCCGCCCCGCGCCCGACCGACCGCGTCGAGCTCGTCGATGAAGATGATCGCCGGGGCCTCCCTCTTCGCCTGCTCGAACAGGTCCCGCACCCGGCTGGCGCCCACACCCACGATCATCTCGATGAACTCCGCGGCCGAGACGGAGAAGAAGGGCACGCCGGCCTCGCCGGCCACCGCCCGGGCCAGGAGGGTCTTGCCGGTGCCGGGTGGTCCGGCGAGCAGGACCCCGTTGGGCACCGTGGCGCCCAGCCGCCGGTAGCGGTCCGGGTTCTTCAGGAAGTCGACGATCTCCCTGACCTCGTCCTCGACGTCATCGATGCCCGCCACGTCCTCGAACGTGGTCCGCGGCCCGCTCTCCGGGCTGTAGCGGCGGGCCTTCGACCTGCCCAGGCCCAGTCCTGCCCCGAAACCGGCGCCGGCGGCCGAGCGGCGGGCCAGCCACACCAGCAGGGCCACCAGCAGGATCGTCGGGCCGAAACCGAACAGCAGCTGCTGCCACACCGGCACCCGGTCCGGCGGCTCCGCGTTCACCGTCACGTCCTCGCGCAGCAGCAGGTCCATGAGCCCGTCGTCGGCGAAGGACGGCCGCTGCGTGGAGAACAGCGTCGCGCTCCTCGACTGGTCGCCCGGCGCAGCCGGCGGCTCCTGGGTGCCGGCATCCTGTCCCCCCTGGTCCTCGAGGGGGTACGTGACCTCCTGCTCGAACCTCCCCGCGATCGTGTCGCCGATCGTGGTGACCTCGGCCACGTTGCCCGCCTCGACCTGGTCCCGGAAGAACGTGTACGGGACCTCGAGGCGCTGCGGTGGCGCGAGCAGCAGGCCCGACACCACCCAGTTCAGAGCCAGCAATGCGGCCAGCACGAGCCAGAACCGGCTGCCGCCCGGCTTGCGCCAACTCGCCGCCCACCGATCCGACTCGGTATCGGGGCGCTCCCCCTCCACCCGCCAGGGGGGCCGCCATCGCGGGTTCGTGTCAGGGCCCTGCGGGGTGCCCTCGCGCCGATCGACCGCGGGGCCTCGGTCGGCGAGAGCCCGCTCCTCCCGGGCGGTCATCGTCGTGCCTCCTCTCCGTCCTGCGCCGGCCTCCGTGCTCAGCTCACCCCGTCCCGGTCCGCCCCCGGACGGACAGTGCCCGAGCCGGTCACGTGACCGTGTTGCCTGCCGGAGTGCCCGGCGAACACGCCTCCTGCAGGATGCTCCCGCGACGAAGAGCTCGGGAGACCGCGCGGCACGACGTCCTGACACACCACACGCGGGCCGGCCCCGGGCCGGGCGGTCAGCCCCGCAGCGCTGTCAGCGCCCACCCGCCTCGCCGCACCGGGCACTGCCGGAGGCATCGGCTCCCGACTCCGGCGGGGGGTCCGGGACGGCGTGCTCTACGCGGACACCCTGACCAACGGATAGGCCGTGCCGGCGCCCCGTGGTGCAGAGTCCCCGTCGACGTCCACGGCCTGGTCGACGACCCTCAGGGCCCGCAGCGCGGTTCCCCACCAGGTCTCAGCGCCCACGACTCGCATCCGGCACCGGGCCGAGCGCCCCTCGTCGAAGCGATCGAGGCTCTGCCAGGCACGCAGCAGCGTCTCCTGCACCGCATCCTCGGCCTCGAATCCCGAGCCCAGCATGCGGTAGCAGTACCCGACCAGCTCCCGCCGGTGCGGCTCGAACCAAGCAGCCTCCGACGCCGGTGCATCTGCCTGTGCACCCAGCGGCCCTACCGGTACCAGTTCACCCATCCCCGCTCACGGCCTCCGCTCCTGACGGCACGAGAACCTACGGGCTCCGCGCCAGGGGTCGCCACGACTCCGGTCCTGGCGACCCAGCGTCCCCGGTCGGGGGCTTGTCGCCCGGGCCTCGATGACGGCTCGAGTAGCACCTCCGTCGTCAGGTGCCTCAGTCGTGCCGCCAGGGGCCCGACGTCCGGGGTCGCGGCCTCCGTCACCGCGCGGCTGGTCCGTACCCGCCGCGGGTCACGCCGCCGGGGGAGCCGGTCGGGACGTGGCGGAACAGTCATTTCGTGGCGCGACGTTGAACGATGCGCTTCCACAAGGCGAAGGAGGTGTCCCTCATGCTGCGTTCCCCGTTGCGCGTTGCGGTCCTCATTGGTAGCGACCGGCCCGGGCGGTTCGCACCGACGGTCGCCGACTGGGTGCTCAACCATGTCCGTTCGCGCGCGGACATCGACCTCGACCTGATCGACCTCGCCGAGACCCCGCTGCCGCCTCACCACGAGTGGCAGCATCCCGCCGCGGTACAGCTGCGCGGCCGGATCGGTGCCGCCGACGCCTTCCTGGTCATCACGCCGGAGTACAACCACGGCTATCCCGCCGTGCTGAAACACGCCGTCGACCTCGCCTACCACGAGTGGTTCACCAAACCGGTGGCCTTCGTCTCCTACGGCGGCGTCGCCGGAGGACTGCGCGCCGTCGAACAGCTCCGCCAGGTCTTCGCCGAGCTCCATGCGGTCACCATCCGCGACACCGTCAGCTTCGCAGGCCCCGAGAGCGCGTTCGACGCAGCCGGGACGCCGACCGACCCCGACGCCGAACCCGCGCTCGAGGTGCTGCTCGACCGACTGGCTTGGTGGGGCACCGCGCTCCGCGAGGCCCGGGCGAAGGAGGTGTACGCGGCGTGAGCACGGAACCAGTGCTCCGGGACCTCACACCCGCCGAAACGACGGCCTTCCTGGACAGCGGCACGCTGACCGCGGTCGTGGCGACGCTGCGTCCGGACGGACGCCCGCACGCCGCCCCGGTCGGGTTCGTGACCGACGGCGATGACCTGCTCTTCCTGACCGGTACGGGCACCGTCAAAGCCGGCAACCTCCGTCGCGACGCACGCGTCGCGGTGGTCGTCGCCGAGAACGGGCCGCCCTACCGGTTCGTCCTCGTCGAGGGAGCCGCGCAGTTCGTGGACGAGCCGCGCCTGCGCGACGACGTCGCCCGCCGGACCTGGCGCCGCTACGTGGGTGCCCAACCCGCAGACGACGCTGCTGCGCCCCCGGGTGACGTGCTCGTCCGGGTCCGACCGGACCGACTCATAGCGCGCACCCACGGCTGATCGGCGCCATGGCGCCGTCCACCGCCGTCTCCGGAGGGCAGCTGGTGGTGGACGGCGCGTTCGGTCCTCGACGGCGCCGCCGGCCGCTCCGTGCGCAAATCCGGTGGACCAGTCCGACCACCCCGGCTGGTCGGGCACTCAGGGCGCGCTGACGGGTTCCCGACCGCGGCGCCCGCGCCGGTGCCCCACGGCCTCGGCGACGCAGCCCAACCAGACCCCGGCGCCGGCCAGGTAACAGAAAGGAGGTGACGACGAGGTCGGGCGAGCCTGGACCGGCCGGGATGGCGGTGGATGCGCCACCACGAGGTCTTCGACGATTGGGTACGCCACCGCCAGCAAACGCCGACAGGACCTCGGTAGCGGAGCGCGATGCCCTATCCGCCGGGGCCGGGCCGCGCGGTGAGGACCACGTCGACGTCGCGCTCCTGTCCGTCCGGCGAGCGGACCGTCACCGCGACCCTGTCTCCGGGATCGCGGGCGCGCAGCGCCGCCAGCACGTCCTCGGGGGCGGTGGTGGGCGATCCGTCGACGGCGACGACCAGGTCCCCGGGCGCGATCCCCGCCTGCGCCGCGGGACTGCCCGGCACCACGGCCGCGACGATCACGGCGTCCGTTCCCGGGACACCGAACTGCTCGGCGATCTGCGGGGTGAGCGGGGCCGGAGCGATCCCCAGGAAGGCGTGCTCCGCCTGCCCGTCCTCCCGCAACTGCTCCACCACGTCGGTCACGGTGGCCGACGGGATCGCGAACCCCAGGGACACCGCCCCGGCTTGCGGAGGGATGTACGCCTCGTTGATCCCGATGACCTCGCCGTCGCCGTCCACCAGCGCGCCGCCGCTGTTCCCGGGGCTGATCGCCGCGTCGGTCTGGATGAGGTCTACCAGCGCCTGGGTCCGGCCCGCACTGCCGGGGATCTCCCGTTGCAGCCCGGAGACAACCCCCGCGGTCACCGTGCTCTCGAAGCCGAGCGGGCTGCCGATCGCGATCACGAGCTCCCCGATCTGAGGCAGCTCTGACTGGAACCGGGCCGCGGGGAGGTCACCGCGGTCCGAGCGGACGAGCGCGAGGTCGGTGACGACGTCGGTGGCCATCACCGTGCCGGGTGCGCGCTGACCGTCGGCGAACGCGACCTCCACCGTCGTCGCTCCACGCACCACGTGCTCGTTCGTGACGATCAGCCCATCCTCGTCGTACACGACCCCGCTCCCGTTGCCGGTGGCGGTCAGGATGGTCACCACGCTGGGCTGCACCCGCGCCGCCACCTCGGGCACGACCGCGAGCGTGCCGGCCTGACCGGCGGGTGCCACGGGGGTGGCACCGCCGCCCGCAACCTCGGCGGGCGTGCCCGTCGGTCCGGTGCAGCCGGCGCCGACGACCGCCGCCACCATCAGGAGCCAGGGAACCCGCCGGCTCCGCCTCGCCATGTCCTCGCACCTCCTCGCCTGCCGGCGCGCCGGAGGGCCCGCCGCCGCGGCGTCGGCGAACGGGGGTGCCACCCTCCGCCCCGACGTCACGGCGGACCGGTGGGGAGCAACACCGCTCCGCGCCTGCGCCTCTACGGATGCACCGACAAGGATCGCCGATGCGCCGGCGGCAGGAAAGCCCACCCCGAGGAGGACGGCGGGACGGACACCACCACGGTCGTACCCCCGCAGGTGCCGTCCCCGGCGGGGCGCCAGCGGGGACGGGAGGTCCCGCCGGGTGCGCCGCCCGGCGCCGACCGACGCGGTGACAGCGGCTGTTCCGGCGAGCCCGGAACGCCGTCGAGGCGTCGGCCGGAAGGTCACGCTCGCCCGGTGCCTGGAGGGCGTGACGGGAGCCGAGCGGCGGGCGCGAGAGGTGTGGGGCGCCGTCGCGGGACCTCGTGCCCGACCGTGCACGCCCGCCGACGGGTCTCCCGTAGCGTGAAGGTATGAGCCACGCACACCCTGAGCTGCGCCCGCCTCGGCCGCTACCCGACGGAGGGCTGCGGGTGGTGGCCCTGGGTGGTCTCGGTGAGATCGGCCGGAACATGACCGTGCTGGAGCACGCCGGTCGCCTGCTGATCGTCGACTGCGGGGTGCTCTTCCCCGAGGAGCACCAGCCCGGGGTCGACGTGATCCTCCCGGACTTCACCGCCATCCGGGACCGCCTGGACGACGTCGAGGCGCTCGTGCTGACCCACGGGCACGAGGACCACATCGGGGGCGTGCCGTACCTCCTGCGGGAGCGTCCCGACATCCCCGTGGTCGGCTCGCGGCTCACCCTCGCGTTCATCGAGGCCAAGCTCAAGGAGCACCGGATCCGGCCGGTCACCCTGCAGGTGAGCGAGGGCGACCGGGCCGCGTTCGGCCCCTTCGACTGCGAGTTCGTCGCCGTCAACCACTCCATCCCCGACGGGCTCGCCGTCGCCATCCGCACCGGCGCCGGCCTGGTCGTGCACACCGGCGACTTCAAGATGGACCAGTTCCCGCTGGACCGGCGGATCACCGACCTGCGCGCGTTCGCCCGGCTGGGCGAGGAGGGCGTGGACCTCTTCCTCACCGACTCCACCAACGCCGACGTCCCCGGCTTCACCACGTCCGAGGCCGAGCTCACCCCGGCCATCGAGACGGTGTTCCGGACCGCGCCCCGCCGGGTCATCGTGTCGAGCTTCGCCAGCCACGTGCACCGCATCCAGCAGGTCCTCGACGCCGCGCACGCCCACGGCCGCAAGGTCGCCTTCGTCGGCCGCTCCATGGTCCGCAACATGGGCATCGCCAAGGACCTCGGCTACCTCACCGTGCCGCCCGGCCTCCTGGTGGACATGAAGGAGCTCGAGAAGCTGCCGCCCGAGAAGGTCTGCCTGATCTGCACCGGGTCGCAGGGCGAACCCATGGCGGCCCTGTCCCGCATGGCCAACCGCGACCACGTCATCCGCATCGCCGACGGTGACACCGTGCTGCTGGCCAGCTCTCTCATCCCCGGCAACGAGAACGCCGTCTACCGGATCATCAACGAGCTGACCCGGTGGGGCGCCAATGTGGTGCACAAGGGCAACGCCAAGGTGCACGTCTCCGGGCACGCCAGCGCCGGCGAGCTCTCCTACGTCTACAACCTGGTCAAGCCGCGCAACGTCATGCCCGTGCACGGCGAGTGGCGGCACCTGAAGGCCAACGCCGAGATCGCCATCCGCACCGGCGTGCACCCGCGTGGTGTGGTCATCGCCGAGGACGGCGTCGCCGTCGACCTCCACGAGGGCAAGGTGCGGATCGCCGGCAAGGTCCCCGCCGGCTACGTCTACGTCGACGGCACGGACGTCGGTGGCGCCACCGAGGCGCACCTCCGCGACCGGCGCACCCTGGCCCAGGAAGGCGTCATCACGGTCGTGGCGATCGTCGACGCCGACACGGGCCGGCTCGCCGAGGAGCCCGACTTCCTGGCCCGCGGCTTCGTCCACGACGAGACGACGTTCGACGGCGTCGTCCCGCTGATCGAGAAGGCGCTGGCCAAGGCCGCCGAGGAGGGCGTCGGAGGAGCCGTCCAGCTCGAGCAGCTGATCGCCCGGGCCGTGGGCCGCTGGGCGGACAAGGCCTACCGGCGCAGCCCGCTGGTCATCCCGATCGTCATCGACGCGTAGGAGGACCCACCCGGGCAGGCGGTGGCGGTCCGTCAGCCCGGTCACCCGTGGTCAGGACCCGGAGGATCACCCGATGCCAGAACCCTCTCGAGCGGACGTCGTGCGCGCGCCCTGGGACGACCGGGTCAGCGGCCTGCTGATGGGCGGGGCGATCGGGGACGCCCTCGGTGCGCCGTTCGAAGGCTCCCGTTCCGTGCGTCAGGACGAGTTCCGCCGGTTGCTCACCTCCGAGGAGGCGTTGCGCTGGACCGACGACACCGCGCTGCAGGTGGCCCTCGCCGACCACCTCGCCGGCCTCGAGGACGACGCCGTCGACCAGGACCGCCTCGCCCTGGCCTTCGCCCGGACCTGGGAGGAGGAGCCGTGGCGCGGGTACGGCGCCAATCCCCCGCGCATCTTCGCCGCCGTGCTGGCCGGTGACGACTGGCGCGCGGTCGCCCGGGAGTCCTTCGACGGCCTCGGCTCCCTGGGCAACGGCGGCGCGATGCGGGCCGCGCCGGTGGGCACGCTGAGCGGTGGGCCGGCTCGGGTGGCGCAGGTCGCGAGGCGCAGTGCGGAGATCACCCACGCCCATCCCGTCGGCCAGGACGGCGCCGTCGCGATCGCGCTCGCGGTCCACCACCTGCTCGCCGCTCCCCCCGGGAACCCACCGCCGGTCGACGAGGTGCTGGAGTTCTGCAGCCGCCACCTGCCGACCCCCGAGTTCCAGCGCGTCCTGGCCGCCGTTGCGGCAGCGGCCCGGTCGACCGACCCGGAGGAGGCGGCGAGGGCGACCGGGAACGGCATCACGGCGCACGAGGCCGTGGGCGCGGCGCTCTGCGCGGCGCTCCCCCGGCTGCCGGACCCGGTGGCTGCCATCACCTTCGCCGTGCGGATGGGCGGGGACACCGACACCATCGCGGCCATGGCCGGGTCCGTCGCCGGCGCCTACGCCGGCGCGCGGGCGATCCCCGAGCACCTGCTCGGCCGCCTCGAGGGCCGCGGACGCATCGGTGACGTGGCCCGGCGGCTGGCCGCCCGCGGCGGCGGTCCGGTCGCCGCGGGTTGACCCACTCCTCAGCGGAACGGCCGGTGTCGCGGGCTGCTCGCCGTCCACAGCAGGTTGATGTGGGCCAGCACCGCCTGGTACGCCGCTTCTTCGGTATACGTCAGCACGGAGGGCTCCTCCCGGCGCTGGAGGACGAGGAGCCGGGCGGCGAGCATCCGCGCGGCCGGTACCGGGCAGGGCGCGAGCAGCCCCGCCAACCCGGCCAGCCGGGCCACGAGGTCGCCCGCATCGGCCCGCGACTCGTCGGGGACGCCGACGCCCGCGTAGCTGGTCACCAGGTCGCGCAGCGGCGCGGGAAGAGCCGGATGCCCGAGCACCCGGGCGGTGAGGGACAGCGCCTCCACGTCGAGCGCCGGCAGCTGCAGCGGCCTGAGGACCGTGTGCGGATCACGGCGGCCTGGTCCGTAGACGCAGGCGGCGCCGGCGGGACGGCACTGCGTCGATTCCACCAGGTAGAGCAGTCGCCTGACGGACTGCAGCGTGCCGTGGGCGACGAGCATCCCGGGCAGCGAGAGCGCGCTGCGCGCGCCCACCTGTTCGTCGCTCCAGGTCCGGACGTCCGCGAGCAGGTCGGCCAGGAGTTCCAGAGGTCGTGACAGTTCACCGCGCACGTCGGGGAGCAGCACGCCGTGTCCACCGCGAGCCGGCCCCGGGAGACGTGGGCTCATCGAGGGCCGCCGGCCTTGCCCGGTCGAGCCACCGTGGTGACCTCAGGCCTCGACGGGCAGGTCCGGCAGGTACGGCCAGATGCCCCGGGGGCTGGTGAAGGTCCGCGACGGGAGTTCTCCGAGCATGATGAGGACCTCGGGTCCGGCGCCCTTCGCCGCCGCTGCCGCACGCATCTCCTCCGTGGTGATCGGCCCCTGGTCGAAGGCGTCCTGGACGTAGTCGAGGATCCGCCGCCGGGTGAGCATCATCGCTTCCTCCCTCGCGCCGGCAGGCCGCTGGAGCAGGACGGCTGGGCGGTGACCGCTCGTGGGCGGTACTCCGCGGGGAGCGGGCCGCCGGCGCGGTCGGAGCGCAGCAGCGCCTCGGCGTCGCAGACGGCGCAGCAGTGGGTCCGCGTCCAGCCGGCGACAGACGTCTCCCTGCCGCGGGACCGCTGGGCGAGCACCTGGGGCCGGAGGACCAGGTCGGTGCCGTGGCAGGTGGCGCAGCGCAGCCGCTGGTCGCGCAGGAACGACACACCGCAGGATCCGCAGGCGACGCGGATGCCGTCGACGCCTCGGTCGCCGATCAGGTTCTCCGCCTCCCCGCAGTGCGGGCACTCGACGTGCAAGGGCATGGTCGTCCTCCTCCGTGCAGGCGAGCCGCGCTCCACGGGCAGCGATCCTCGCGGCATCAACTCTACTCTCACGTGAGGGTCGGGCTCACGTCGAAGCGGGCACGCGGCTCAGCAGGGATCCGGGTCGTCGAACAGCGTCGGCGTCACCCGGTGGAAGTCCAGGACCAGCGGGATGGTGCGCTGGGCGAAGCTCCGGTACAGCTCCGCCTGCCGGAGGTCGAGTCGGACCTCGCCGGCCGCATCCGACCTCAGCAGCGACCTCAGCTCCAGCGTCGCCCGGTCGGCGGGCATGTCCAGCAACGCCAGCACTCGCGCCAGATCCCCCACCAGGGCGTCCGGCGTCGCCACCGCTGCCGCGGCCACGCGGAGGAGGATGCGCCGAGCGGCATCGCCGGCCTCGCCCACCGGCGGCGACGCCAGGGCGGCCGACAACTCCATCAGGGCGGCCTGCAGGACGCCGAGCGCGTCCGCGGGTGGATCCACGACGTGGAGACCCACGAGCCTCCACCGGCCGTTCGCGGCCGCGACGGCCCGCGAGGAGCCGGGGGGCGGGATCGCCCGCCTCGCCGTCCGGTACGCCGCCAGGACGGTTCGACCTTCCGACAGCGGAGCGGGCATGCACCGGGCCATCGCGGTATCGGCGACGGCCAGCGCGAGCGGCCGGAGGAGGCGGCGCTCCACGCGATCCAGGAGTGCGTACAGGTCCGGGTCGTCCGGCAGCAGGCCCGCCGGGGCAGCCGACCGCACCCCCCCGCCCGTCGCACCGCTCGCGTGGCCCGGCGAGCGTTCGGGACGGTCCGCCGACCGGCGGGCCCAGACGTCGGCCACGATCTCGAGGTCGCCGAGGATCCGCGCCAACGCCTCCTCGGCACGGGGATCGATCCGGGCACCGGCCGGCACCTCCGCGCCGGCCGCGTCGTCGGCCAGTCGGCTGCGCCACCGGCGCACGAGCCCCTCGGCCTCCCCGCGCATCTCCTCGTAACGACTGGCCGCTCGTTGCCGGAAGGCAGGTTCGTCCATGGGCCTCTCCCGTCAGGTTCGGAGGCGCCGCGATCCACGACCGATCAGCTCGGTCGGCGCCGACCCTAACCTTACGTTAGAGTCGAGTGATCGGAGCAGGTCACCGCCGCCGGACGGCAGCGGTCTCCTCCTGGGCCCCCGGGGCGGTCGCTGCTGCGCGCGCGGCCGCCCCGGGTCACCACCGAACCAGGCGGTCGTCAGGCCGGCCGGCCCCGCATCCGCCGGTACTCCGCCACCAGCGCCGCCGTGGACGCGTCCTGCTCCACCGCGACCGGCTCCCGGCTGGTCAGCGCGGGTGCCAGCTCGCGGGCCATCACCTTGCCCAGCTCGACCCCCCACTGGTCGAAGGAGTCGATCTGCCAGATCACACCCTGGGTGAAGACGACGTGCTCGTAGAGGGCCACGAGCTGCCCCAGGGTGGAGGGGGTCAGTCGCGGGGCGAGGATGACCGTGCTGGGCCGGTTGCCGGGCATCACCTTGTGCGGCACCAGCGAGGACGGCGTGCCGTCGGCGGCCACCTCTTCGGCGGTGCGGCCGAAGGCGAGCGCCGCCGACTGGGCGAACATGTTCGCCATCAGCAGGTCGTGCATCTCGCCGATGTCGTGGCTCGGTTCGCCGAAGCCGATGAAGTCGGCGGGGACCAGCGTCGTCCCCTGGTGCAGCAGCTGGTGGAAGGCGTGCTGGCCGTTCGTCCCCGGCTCGCCCCAGTAGACCTCACCGGTCGCGGTGTCGACCGGCTGCCCGTCCGCGCGCACGGACTTGCCGTTGCTCTCCATCGTCAGCTGCTGCAGGTAGGCCGGCAGCCGGGACAGGTACTGGCTGTAGGGCAGGACGGCGTGGCTCTGGGCGTCGAAGAAGTCGCGGTACCAGACGTTGAGCAGGCCCAGCAGCACCGGGACGTTGGCCTCCAGCGGAGCGGTGCGGAAGTGCTCGTCGACGGAGTGGAAGCCGGCGAGCATCTCGTCGTACGCCTGCGGGCCGATCGCCACCATCAGGGACAGGCCGATGGCGGAGGTGAAGGAGTACCGCCCGCCGACCCAGTCCCAGAACTCGAACATGTTCGCCGGGTCGATGCCGAACTCGCGCACGGCCTCGGTGTTCGTCGACACGGCCACGAAGTGCTTGGCGACCGCGGCGTCGTCTGCACCCAGCCCGCGGAGCAGCCAGTCACGGGCGACCGTGGCGTTGGTCAGCGTCTCCAACGTCGTGAAGGTCTTGGAGCTGACGACGACCAGGGTTTCCGCGGGGTCCAGGTCCCGGGTGGCCTCGGCGAAGTCGGTGGGGTCGATGTTGGAGACGAAGCGGACGGCCAGATCCCGGTCGGCGAAGGCCCGCAGCGCGGTGTACGCCATCGCCGGGCCGAGGTCGGAGCCGCCGATCCCGATGTTGACCACCGCCCGGATCGGCCGCCCGGTGTGCCCTCGCCACTCCCCCGAGCGCACGCGCTCGGCGAACCCGCGCATCCGGGCCAGCACCTCGTGCACGTCCCGCACGACGTGCTGGCCGTCGACCACCATGTCCTCGTCCGCCGGCATGCGGAGCGCGACGTGCAGCACGGCGCGGTCCTCGGTGGTGTTGACGTGCTCGCCACGGAACATCGCCGCGATCCGCTCGGGCAGCCCGGCGCGCTCGCCGAGAGCGATCAGCAACCGCAGCGTCTCGTCGGTGACGCGGTGCTTGGACCAGTCGACGTGCAGGTCGCCGACGCGGCCGGTCAGCCGCCGGCCGCGGCCGGGATCGTCGGCGAAGAGGTCGCGGAGGTGGGTGGCGGCGAGCTCCCGGTGGTGCTCGGTGAGCGCACGCCACTCGGCTGTCGCGGTGATGTCCATGCTGACTCCTGCTCCTCAGGACGACGTGGGTGGTGCGGTCGTGGTGCCCGCCGTCGCGTCGGGTGACGCCATCGCACGACCGGCTCACCGCGTCGGCTGCTGCCGCGGCCTCACCGGATCGGCGTCGCGCACCCCCTCCGGCGGGGCCGGCACCGGTTGCATGCTCTATGAAGGGGACGTGACAGCAACTCCTCGAGGCGACCTGATGCAGATCGGGCAGGTCGCCGAGCGCACCGGCCTGAGCCTGCGGACGATCCGCTTCTACGAGGAGAACGGTCTGGTCGTCCCCACCGCACGCTCCGACGGCGGGTTCCGGCTCTACAGCGCGGCCGACGTCGCCCGGCTCGACCTGGTCAAGCGGATGAAGCCGCTGGGCTTCACGCTGGAGGAGATGCAGGAACTGCTCGCGCTGCTGCACGACCTCGAGGACGACGGCGCCGGCCGCCCCGAGCTGCTCGACCGGTTGCGGAGCTTCCACGAGGCCGCCACCGCGCGGGTGACGACGCTGCGGAAGCAGCTCGAGGTGGCGGAGAGCTTCGCCGGTGACCTGGCCCAGCAGCTCCGCTCCCGGGCCGGGCGACGATGAGCCTGCGGTTCGAAGAGCTGGACTGGAGCCCGAGCCCCATCGGTGAGGTGAGCCTCCGCCGCCGCCGGGCACCCGGCAGCGACGTCGACATCTACGAGGTGAAGCTCGGGGACGAGTTCCTCATGTCCTCGCTCTTCACCGTGGCCGAGATCGAGCTCGCCCGGCTGGCCCTCGCCCGCCTGCCCGGCTCCGACCTCGACGTCGTCGTGGGAGGTCTGGGGCTCGGCTTCACCGCCCGAGCCGTGCTCGCCGACGACCGCGTGCGGAGCCTGCTGGTGGTCGACGCGCTCGAGCCGGTGATCCGCTGGCACGAGCGCGGGCTGGTGCCGGTGGGCCCGGAGCTCACCGGCGACGATCGCTGCCGGTTCGTGCACGGCGACTTCTTCGCGATGACCGACGGCACCGGATTCGACCCGGACGCGCCGGACCGGGTGTTCGACGCGGTGGTCGTCGACATCGACCACTCTCCCCGGCACCGGCTGGCCCAGGGCGACCCCGGCTTCTACGACGTGGACGGGAGCCGCCGCCTGGCCGCGCGCATCCGGCCGGGCGGCGTCTTCGCGCTCTGGTCCAACGACCCGCCCGACGACGACTACCTGGCCGTGCTCCGGCAGGTCTTCGTGGACGTCTCCGCCGAGGTCGTCAGCTTCCCCAACCCCCTGCAGGACCGCCGGGCGACGAACACCGTCTACCTCGCGACGACGGCCTCCTGACGCCCGGAGACGCTACCCTGACGCGAGGGTAGGGTGCATGGGTGGCGCGCGACCGCTGGTCCCCGCCGCCCCTGTGACCCACCACGTGTCGATCGTCGGGAGCTCCTCGCGTGTCCGAGGCCGAACTGCTCGCCGAGTCGACGTACCAGGACCGCGTCCGGGGGGCGGGGCAACCTAGAGCGACGGGTCACCTTCGGGCACCTCGGTGTCGATCACCTCGGCCACCTCCGCGTCCTCGCCGGACAACCCCTCGGCCTGCTCGTGCTCGTCGTGGAACGCCAGCCACTGCATGCCGAGGGCTTCCCGCTGCTCGTCGTCGACGGCTTCTCGGAAGGGAGGGAAGTACTCCGTCTCCTCCTCGGCCATGTGGTCGGCGTTGACCTGTCGCGCGTTCCGTACCGCCGCCCACCACCCCTTCGCTGCCGACCACGTGCTCCCCGACGGCGGCCGCGGCGTGCCGGATCTCGTTGTGGTCGTGCACGCCCTCCGCCGTCCCCTGCTCGTCGTCCGCCTCCTGGGCGAGCAGCGGGTAGAAGAGCTTCTCCTCGGCCACCGCGTGCACCTCGAGCTTGGCGTGCAACGCCTCCCAGGCGGCGGCGAGCTCGTCGGCGGGCAGGTCGTCGAGCGCGGTGAACTCCCGCCGGAAGACCTCGTGCTCGGCCAGGACCAGGGCGGTGATCTCGAAGTCGGACATGCCGGGCCTTCTACCCCCATCGACCGCGGCCACGCCGTTCGCAGGGTGTCCGCCCGCGCCGGCACCGCAGGACGCGGACTTCGACCTCTGGAGACCCCGGCGCTCCATCGCTGCACCGCGGCGCCGGGCGACCGGGCCCTCGTCGGCTCGCGTCACGGCACCGGGGGCAAGCCAGGGACAAGTCCGCCACAAGGGGCACCACCGACGCTCGTCCACACAGCCGGGACGGACCCGGCCCCGCACCCGAGAGGCATCCGCCGTGGCACCGTCCCGCACCCCCGTCCCCGTCCTCACCGGCCCGCTCCCGGCCGGCACGCCCGTCCTCGTCGTCGGCGCGACCGGCCAGGTCGGCCGTCAGGTCGTCGCCGCCCTGCTCGCGCGCGGTGCCACGGTCCGTGCTCTGCTCCGCGATCCCGAGGGCGCCGACGTGCCCGCCGGCGTCGAACGAGTCCGCGGCGACCTCCGCGATCCCGCGTCCCTGCGGGCGGCGCTGCGCGGTGCCGGGGCGGCGCTCTACGTCTCGCCGCACGAGACCGACGAGCGTGCCCTCGCCGCCGGCTTCGTGGCCGCGTGCCAGGCCGAGCGCGTCCGGCTCGTCTTCGTCGGCGTCCACGTCCACGCCCGCAGGCGCTGGCAGGAGGCTCTGCTGCGCGTCGTCTTCGGTCGGATCCTGCCGCACTACCGCGGCAAGATCGCCCTCGCCCGCGACGTCGCCCGCTCGCCGCTGCGCCCGATCATGCTGGCCCCGTCCAACTTCATGCAGAACGACGAGGTGTTCGCCGAGGAGATCCGCGCCGGCCGGTTCGTGACGCCGCTCAGCGACAAGGGCGTCAACCGGGTCGATCTGCGTGACGTCGGTGAGGCCGCCGCCCGGGCGCTGGTCGACGGCGACGTGGCCCCCGGTTCCTACGACGTCGCCGGACCGCGCTCCGTCGGCGGCAGGGAGTCCGCAGCGGTGTGGGCCGAGGCCCTCGGGCGACCGGTGGTCTACCTCGGGGACGACGACGAGGTCATGGTGCGGACCTTCACCCGCTACCTCGACGGGCCGCGTCTCGCCGACTGGACGGCGTCCTTCCGCGTGCTGCGCCGCATCTCCATGCCCACCTCGCGCCGGGGGCTCCGGACGACCCGACAGCTGCTCGGCCGGGAGCCGCGGTCCTTCGAGACCTACGTCCACGACACCGTCGCGGCGTGGCGGGCCACCGGTCTGCTGGAGAGCTCACCGGACACCGCTCACAGCGCGGGCGCGTCCCCGGAGGTCGGCCTCACCCGGTAGCGCGGGCCTCCACCGTGGGGCGGCTGTCGTGGCCACTCCGCAGCACCTTGGTCATCGGCCGCCCCTTGGCGATCTCGTCGACGAGCTTGTCGAGGATGCGGATCTTGCGCATGAGGGGGTCCTCGACGTCTTCCACGCGGACTCCGCAGATGCTGCCGGTGATGAGCGCCGCGTGGGCCGTCATCGCCGGTGCGTGGTCGAAGAAGGTCGCGAAGTCGACCTCGTCCTCCAGCGCTGCGGCGAGGCCCGCGGCGTCGTAGCCGGTGAGCCAGCAGATCGCCTCGTCGACCTCGTCCCGGGTACGCCCCTTGCGTTCGACCTTGGCCACGTAGTGCGGGTACACGCTGGCGAACGGGGCGGTGAAGATGCGGTGTGCGGGCACGGCGGGGCTCCCGGTCTGCAGTCGCAGCGGCCTGGTGCCCCGGACGCTAGCCCGCCACGCCCCAGCTGACCAGCAGCACGACCGGCGACGACGAGAGCCGCCCCAGCGAGCGGGAACACAGCCAGACCGCGTCGAGGCGGCGACAACGAGATCTACCGGCTCCTCCCGGACGGCCGGACCGTGCAGCTGACCGACAACGACGTCCACGACGACGACGCGGTCTGGTCGCCCGACGGCCGGCGCGTGGCGTTCGTCAGCGACCGGGACGGGGACCTGGAAGTCTTCGTCATGGACGCCGAGGGCCGGAAGGTCCGCCAGCTGACGAGGAACAGCGCGACCCCGGGCACCCCCGCCGGCGACTTCTCCCCCGCGTGGTCGCCGGACGGGCGGCACATCGTGTTCGCCTCCGACCGGGACGGCGCGGAGACCGAGATCTACCGGATGCGCGCCGACGGCACGCGGCAGACCCGGTTGACCGAGACCGACCCGACCGTCAGCGACTACAGCCCTGCCTGGTCACCGGACGGCCGGCACATCCTGTTCGGCTCGACCCGGGCCGGCTTCTTCAACGCCGAGGTGTACCGGATGCGGGCGGACGGCGCGCACGTGCGGCGGCTCACCGACACCCCGGACGGCGTCGACGACGACGGGGCGGAGTACTCGCCGGACGGGCGGACGATCGTGTTCAGCAGCAACCGCGGGGGCGACCGCGACCTCTACACCATGCGGGCCGACGGCCGCGACGTGCGCCGGCTCGCGGGGGTCCCCGCCGTCGACGAGTGGTTCCCGGCGTGGACGCCCGACGGTCGGCAGGTCGTGTACTGGTCGCTCTCCCTCGAAGGCACCTCCCCGGACACCGCGTGGATCGTCGAGCGGGACGGAGACGACCCGCGCCGGCTGACCGAGGGCGAGGCGAACGACAAGTTCCCGAACGTCCGGCCCCAGCGCGGTCGCTGACCGGCGCGGCCTCCTGCCGCGCTGCGTCGGACCGCACGACGTGAGGCGGGGACGGATGTGACCAGTCGGGAGTCCCTACGTGGATGTACGACCAGGACCGACAGGCTCGAGCGTGGCCTGACCGCGCCGCCGGGCCAGTAGGTACAAGCCGATGAGGGCGGCCGGCCACCGGGCGGCCGCGACCACCGCCGGCGCCACCTCGGGCTCGCAGACCGTGGGCGCCAGCAACCGGGCGCCCAGCCGCTGCGCCAGCGCCTCCCCGCCCTCCTCCATCAGCTCACGGTGGTTCCAGACGAACACCGGGCGCCCGAGTGGCGAGAGCGCCCGCATCCACAGCAGCTGCGGGCGCACCTGCCAGTCGAAGGCCACGACCGAGCCGCCGTCGACCTCCCCGACCTCCCACCGGCCCTCGCCCTCGACCCGGCCGGTCACCGTCGTCCGAACTCCGCGCAGGGGATCGTCGCGCAGCACCCGGGCCTCGAACTCCATCCGGTACGGCAGCCGGGTCCGGAACACAAACCGCCAGACCTCGCCGTCGCCGGACGGCACCCGCGTGACGCTCTCCACCGACGGCCACCACTCCGGCCACGACTCGACGGCGCGCACCACCTCCCGCACCGCGGCAGGCGGCGCGGCGACCCGCCACTCGTCCCGGAACACGAACTCGGGCACCGGGGTCACCCGCCGACGGCGGCCGCGGCCGCCCAGGCGAGGTACTGGTGCACCAGCGCGACGGCGATCGCCCCCGCCCCCACCCCGGAGGCCACCCGCTTGACCGAGCCCGCCCGCACGTCACCAGCGGCGAAGACGCCCGGGACGCTGGTCTCCAGCAGCATCGGTGGCCGCTCGAGCGGCCACGCGGGCGAGGCGCCGTCGAGGTCCGGCCCGGTGAGCACGAACCCCGCCCGGTCCTTCGCCACCTCCGGCCCCAGGCACCCCGACGCCGGCTTCGACCCGATGAGCACGAAGACGGCGTCGGCCCGGAGCGTCTCCCGCTCGCCCGTGTCGAGGTCCTCGACGACGACCTCCTCCAGCACCTGCTCCCCGGCCCCGTCCACGAGCTGCACCCGGGAGCGGACGTCGATGTTCGGCGCCTCGTCGATCTCGTGCACCAGGTACTCCGACATCGTCGTGGCGAGCCCGCGGCGGACCAGGACCGTGACCCGGTCGGCGTAGCGCGCCAGGTGCACCGCCGCCTGCCCCGCGGAGTTGCCCCCGCCGACCACCAGGACGTGCTTGCCCGCCATGGCCCGTGACTCGCTGACGGCCGCGCCGTAGAAGAGGCCGCGGCCCTGCATCGCCTCGAGGCTCGGCACCTCCAGGCGCCGCCACTCCGCGCCGGTGGCGACCACCACCGTGCGCGCCCGCAGAGTCGCGCCGTCGGAGAGGTGCACCCGGTGCTCCCCGTCCGTGCTCGACAGCCCGACCACGCTGCGCGACCAGACGAAGGTGGCGCCGAACGACCACGCCTGCTGGTACGCGCTGGCCGCCAGCCGGTTGCCGCTGATCCCCCGCGGGAAGCCGAGGTAGTTGCGGATGAGCGAGCTGGTGCCCGCCTGCCCGCCCATCGCCAGCGGCTCCACGACCACCGTGCGCAGCCCCTCCGACGCGGCGTACACGGCGGCACTGAGCCCCGCGGGCCCGGCACCGACCACGACGACGTCGGCCAGCGTGCTCTCGTCCACCGCCTCCAGGACCCCGAACGCGGCGGCGATGTCCATCGCGCTGGGGTCGGTCAGCGCCGGCAGCTCCGGGCGGAACCGGAGGACGACGACCGGCAGCGCGGGCTCCTCCAGCCCCAGACCCGCCAGCAGCTCCTGCCCGTCCGGCGCGGCGGCGTCGTAGAAGCCGACCGGCACCCGGTTGCGGGTGAACATGTCGCGGAGCTCCTGCGAGCGCGCCGACCACCGCTCGCCGATCACCTGCACCGCCTCGTAGCCGGTGCCCCGCCGGCTGTCCCACTCGGCGAGCAGCTCGGTCACCGAGAGGTGGAAGTCCTCGTCGCCGGGGCGCTCCGGGCGGTAGAGCCACCCGTCCAGCCGGCCCAGCGTGATCGCCTCGAAGATGGGCGCCGCCGTCGCCAGATCGCCCCACCGCACGATGCAGGCACGCACCGCACCCGGCGCCAGGCCACCCACCCGCGCCAGGACGTCGAGGCCGTCGGGATCGGCCGGGCCCAGGCCCGCCAGGACCGCCGCAACCGGGATGCCCTCCTCCTGCAACTGCGCGACCCGGGGCCCGACGTCGTCCTCCGCGCCGCAGACCGCCACCGCGTAATCGGCCCCGTAGCGTTTGTCCAGCTCCGTCCCGACCTGATCGCGCACCGGCGGGTCCCGGCTGACCAGGACCAGTGCCGCTCGCGGGGCGAAACCGCTGTCGGGCTCGTGGGCAGCCACATAGCATGCCTAGGGCGTCACCGCACGGGGGTCAAGGGACGTAGGGCTCGACGCCCGTCCGGTACTCCACCGCACCGAGGCCTGGTCATGACCGATCCGCTCGGCTCCCGCGCCGTGCTCCCCGGCACCCGCCGGATGCTGCAAGCCTTCACCGTTCTCACCCTGCTGGCGTTCGTCGCGCTGTTCCTCGGCTCGTCGCGCACCACCGACTACTTCGCCTGGACGATCGACCCACCGGCGACCGCAGCCTTCCTCGGCGCCGCCTACGCCGCCGGGTGCGTGCTCGTCGTGCTGTCGCTGCGCACCCCGGTATGGGCGCACGTCCGCATCCCGTTCGCCACGGTGCTGGTCTTCACCGTCCTCACCCTGGCGGCCACCCTGCTGCACCTGGACCGCTTCCACTTCGGGGCACCGGGCCTGGTGGCGAACGCGGCCGCCTGGTTCTGGCTCGCCGTCTACGTGGTGGTGCCGGTGGGGATGCTCGCGATGCTCGTCGGGCAACAGCGGCTCCCGTACCCCGATCCGCCGCTCCGGCTGGGGTTGCCCTCGGGTCTGGCCGCGGTGCTCGCGGTGCAGGGCGTGGTGTTCCTGGTCGTCGGCGCGGCCCTGTTCGCCGCGCCGGGCACGGCGTCCGCGCTCTGGCCGTGGGCGCTCACCCCGCTGACGGCCCGGGCGGTCGGGTCGTGGCTCCTCGCGTTCGGCGTCGGCATCGCCCTGGCGCTGCGCGACCGCGACCTCGACCGGCTCCGGCTCGCCGCGGTGGCGTACGCGGTGTTCGGCGCGCTCGAGCTGGTCGTCCTGGCCCGCTACCCCGACGCCGTGCGGTGGGATTCCCCCGCGGCGTGGGTGTTCGTCGCCCTCATGGTGTCCACCCTGCTCAGCGCGGGGTACGCGCTGCGCCGCCTGCATGTGGGGCACCCGGTCGCGGCGAGGTCGGCGTGAGCCGGGCCCACCTGTGGCGCGGTGCGCTGGTGGGCTATGCCGCGAGCCGCACCATGGACGCCGCGACGGCGTGGTTCCACCGCCGGCAGGACGACGCCTCCCGGGCCCGGGAGGAGGAGATCGCCCCGGGCGGGGCGCTGGTGCAATTGGGCAAGCAGCTGGGCGCGGCCGCGGGCCGCGACCTCGACGAGGAGGCGGCGGGCCGCATCGGCGTGGCGGTGCACCGGACGTTCGGGGTGGTCTACGGGATCTCCGCCGCGGCCCTGGTCCGGCGGGGGGTGAGCCCGCTCGCCGCCGGGCTCTCCGTCGGTGCGGGGGCGTTCCTGCTGGTCGACGAGGGGACGTCGCTGCCCACGCTCACGGCCTACCCGCCGGTGAGCCATGCGCGCGGGGTCGTCGGGCACGCCACCTTCGGGCTGGCCGCCGGCGTGCTGCTCGCGCTCGTCGAGGAGGGCCGGCGGTGACCGGCCAGTGACCGCCCCCGCGCTACGCCGCCGGCCGCCCGAGCAGCGCGCGGCACACGAGGGTGAGGTCGACCAGCCCGACCAGCCGCCCCTCCTCCACCACGGGCAGGTGCTGCAGCCCGCCGGACAGCATCAGCTCCGCGGCGTCCACCACGGTCACCTCCGGGCCGACGGTGGCGGGCACGGGACGGTGCAGGTCGGTGATCCGGGTCTCCTCCGGGTTCCGGCCGTCGGCGACCGCCTGGGCGATATCGGCGTCGCAGACCAACGCCACGGGATGGCGGCTCTCGGGGTCGCTCAGCACCACGAGGGCGCTGTCCCGCGCCCGTTTCATGAGGTAGGCGGCGCCGGCGAGGTGGGCGGTGCTCTCCACGGTCGTGACCGGGGGGCGCATCACGTGGCCCACGGTGAGCCGTCCGGGGGGTGCGACCTCCGGTGGACGCGCGGCGGCAGGCTGCTCCGACATGGCGGTCCCTTCCAGGAGAGGTGGGGACGTCGGCATTGTGCCGCTGATGACCGGCCGGCGGGACCCGCCCGTCGTGCCCGGCCCCGGGCAGAGGGAGAGGCGTGACCACCAGTGCACCGGTCGTCGTGGACAACCGGGGGGCCGGCCGCTTCGAGGCGCTGGTCGACGGCACGGTGGCCGGGTTCGCCGAGTACCGGCGACGGGGGTCCTCCGTCGCGTTCACCCACACCGTCGTCGAGCCGGCGTTTGAGGGCCGCGGTGTGGGATCGGCGCTCGCCCGGGGAGCGCTGGACGCCGTGCGGGCCGAGGGCGCCTCGGTCCTCCCGTTGTGCCCGTTCATCCGCGGCTGGATCCACCGCCACCCCGACTACGCCGACCTCGTGCCCGCGGAGCGCCGTGCGCAGTTCGCGCCCCGCTGACCGGCGGGAACCGATCCTCGCCGCCACCCCGTCCACCGGGCATGGACACCGTTCCTGCCACGCGCCTCCTCGCCTCCGCCGCGCTGCTCCTGGTGCTGCTCGTCGGCTGCACCGGTCCCTCCGGCGGGGAATCGGACAGCGCGGACGGCGCCGGAGGCGCGGTCGCCCCCGTGACGGCCGTCCCGGGCAGCGACGAGGCCGCTCCCGACCGGCAGGTGGTCACCACCGCGGACGCCTCGCTCGCCGTCGACGACCCGGCGGAGGCTGCGCAGCGGGTGAGCGAGCTGGTGGAGTCCGCCGGTGGGCGCGTCGACGAGCGCACCGTGCATGCCACCTCCGTCCAGGAGGGGGTCGAGGGCACGGTCGCCGCACTCGTGGTGCGCGTGCCGGCCGCGGCGCTGACCGGCGTCCTGGCCGACCTGGAGCAGCTCGGCGACGTCGGCAGCGTCTCGGTGTCCCGCTCCGACGTCACGGCCGCGGCGATGGACCTGGACGCCCGGATCACGGCGCTGCAGTCCTCCGTGGCGCGGCTGCTCGCTCTGATGGACGACGCCGCCACCACCGAGGCGCTGCTGGAGGCGGAGCAGGCGCTCTCCCAACGGCAGCAGGAGCTGGAGTCGCTGCAGTCCCGGCGGGCGGCGCTGGCCGACCAGGTGGAGCTGTCCACGCTGCGCGTGCACCTGGAGCCTTCCGGCGTCGCGCCCGCCGGCGGGCCGGACGGCTTCCTCGACGGGCTGGCCACCGGGTGGCGGTCGCTCGTGGCGGTCACCGGCGCGGCCGTCGTCGCGATCGGCGTCGTCCTGCCCTGGCTGGTGGTCGTCGCCCTGGTGGCCGCCGTCGTCCTGGTGCCCCTGCGCCGGTCGCGCCGGCGGGCGGCGACCCCGCCTCCGGCAGCGGCGACCGAGGGGTGAGCCACCTCACCGGCTCGTGAGCACGACGAGCTGTTGCGTCGCCCGGGTCATCGCCACGTAGCGGTCCACCGCTCCCCCGACTCCCGTCCCGAAGTCATCCGGGTCCACGAGGACGACGAGGTCGAACTCCAGCCCCTTCGCCAGCGACGGCGTCAGCGACCGCACCCGGGGACGCCCCGGAAGCGCTGGAGCCCCGATCACGCAGGCGACCCCCTCGGCGTGGGCGGCCAGCCACCCGTCCAGCACCGACCCCAGCTCCGCGACCGATCCGTGCGCGACCGGCACCCCGGTGCTGCGGACCGACGTCGGCACGTTGGCGTCCGGCAGCACCGCCCGGATCACCGGCTCCGCCTCCACCATGACCTCCACCGGCGTCCGGTAGTTCACCGTCAGCGACATTCGGCGCACCTCGGCGAGCCCCACCCGGAGCAGCCGCTCCTCCCACGGCTCGGGGAACCCGTGCCGCGCCTGCGCGCGGTCCCCCACCACGGTGAAGCTCCGCGACGGGCAGCGCCGCACCAGCATCTGCCACTCCGCGTCGGTCAGCTCCTGGGCCTCGTCGACGACGACGTGCGCGTACGTGCCGGCCAGCGGATCGGCGTCCACCGCGGGGAGCTCGTCCTGGTCGACCAGGGCGTCGCGCAGGTCGCCGTGCCGCAGGGTGGTCATCAGCAGCAGCTCGGAGTCGTCGGCCGCGATGAGCTCGTCGATGACCGCCGACATGCGCTCGCGCTCCCGCGCCGCGACGGCCGCCTCCCGCTGCCGGCGCCGCACGGCACCCGCGTCACCCAGCCGCATCCGCGCCGCGTCCAGCAGCGGCAGGTCGGCGACCGTCCACGCCTGCGGCTCGGTCCGCTGCAGAAGACGCACCTCCTCGGTGCTCAGCTCGGGCGCGCACCGGCGCAGGTAGGCGGGCACCGACCACAGGTCACCGACGACGTCGCCGGCGTCCAGCATCGGCCACGCCCGGTCGACGGTCGCCTGCAGCTCGCGGTCCTGCTCCAGCGCGGCGCGCACCTGATCCGGGTCGACGTCGGCGTCGTGCGCATCCACCAGGATCTCCAGCAGCGCGCCCCGCACCTGCTCGCGCGCCTCGTTGTGCGGCGTGCCCGGCTCGGCCGCCTCGAACGCCTCGGCCCAGTCCGCGGCGGTCAGCCGGAGGTCGTCCCACGGCGTCGTCACCGTCGTGGCCCGGGCCGGCGGCTCCTCGTAGAAGCGGACGGCCGCCTCGATCACCGCGCCCATCCACGCCGATGCCTTGAGCCGGGCCACCTCGGGGTCGGCCTCGGGCGCGGCGCCGGCCCCCTCGGGCACCAGGTCGCGCAGCGTGCAGGTGCGCACCCCCTCCTCCCCCAGGCCGGGGAGGACGTCGGCGACGTAAGCCAGGTAGGGCTGGTGCGGGCCGACGAAGAGCACGCCACCGCCGCGGTGCCCGAGACGCGGATCGGAGTAGAGCAGGTAGGCCGCGCGGTGCAGGGCGACGACGGTCTTCCCGGTGCCCGGCCCGCCGTCGACGACCAGCGCGCCGCGGGAGCCGGCGCGGATGATCGCGTCCTGGTCGGCCTGGATGGTGCCGAGCACGTCGCGCATCCGGGCCGACCGGTTGCCGCCGAGGCTGGCGAGGAAGGCGGACTGGTCGTCGAGGGCGGCGTGGCCCTCGAGCCCGTCCGGTGCGAAGACCTCGTCCCAGTAGTCGGTGATCCGGCCGCGGGTCCAGCGGTAGCGGCGGCGGCTGGCCAACCCCATCGGGTCGGCGTGGGTGGCGGCGAAGAACGGCTCGGCCGCCGGCGACCGCCAGTCGACGAGCAGCCGGCGGCCGGCGCCGTCGGTGAGGCCCAACCGCCCGACGTAGACGGGCTCCCCGCCGTCCGCGGGGACCACCCGCCCGAGGCAGAGGTCGAGGCCGAACCGGCGCAGGGTGCGCAGGCGGGTGGCGAGCCGGTGCACCTCCAGGTCGCGGTCCAGCGCCCCCTGACCGGCGCCGCCGGGCGCCGCCCGCTCGGCGGCCAGCCGCTCGGTGAGCTCGGCGATCGACCGCGCGAGGCTCTCGGCGATCAGGGCGAAGTGCCGCTCGTCGGCGGCGATCAGCGCGGGGTCGGCCTTGGCGGCGAGGTGGCCGGGGAGGTCGAAGGCACGGGTGGACACGGTCACGGCAGCGGCTCCGATCCGGGGGCGCCGCCGCGCCCGTCCGCGCGCGGTCAGCCGCCCCCGGCGGGCGAGTGTGCGGCCCGACCGGGGTCTTGCCGCAAGCCCTGGGGTGCGCTATACGTTCGAGTGGGACGAGAACACGACGTCACTGCTGCGCGGCCGGGGCCTCCGCCTCCGGCGCGGCGCCACCGGGCGCCGGCACGGTCACGTCGTCGACGAAGCAGTAGGCCCAGCTCTCCCCCGGTTCGGCCGAGGCGACGAGCGGGTGGTCGTCCGCGGCGGCGTGGGCGCGCGCGTGCCGGCGCGGCGAGGAGTCGCAGCAGCCCACGTACCCGCACCCCAGGCAGACGCGCAGGTGCACCCACTCGGTGCCCTCCCGCAGGCAGCCCACGCACCCGTGCGCCCACGGCACCACGGGCCGGGAGGTGTCCCCGTGCTCGCAGCCGCTGCCCTGCGGCCAGGCGTAGCGGACCACCCGCGTGGTGTCGACGGCGGTCCGCCGCGCGTCCGGGTGCGCCACCTGGTGCCCCAGCTCGGAGAGGACGGCGCGCTCCAGCGCGTGGCCGGAGATCCGGTCCCGGTCGAGGACGTGGTCGGCGCCGGCCTCCGCCAGCTCGACGACGTCGACGGCACCCAGCGGGCGCGCGACGATGGGGGCGGTCGTGACCGCCCGCGCCGCCGTGACCACCCGCACGGCCTGCTCCGGGTCGTCCTCGGCGACGACGGCGAGGCGGGCGGCGGGCACCCCGGCCAGCCGCAGGATCTCCGCCTTCGTCGGATCCCCGCGCACCACCGCGTGCCCGTCCGCCTCCGCCTGCGCCGCCCCGTCGGGGTTGAGCGTCGTCATCACCACGCCCACCCCGCGGTCGCGCAGGGTGGCCGCCAGGCCCAGCGCGGTGGGCCCCCACCCGATGATCGCCACGTGGTCCCGGTGCGCGCCGTCCTCGTCGGTCGCCCCGGGACCGCCCGCGGTCGCGACGGGTGCGCGGTCGAGCCGCGCCGCCGCCGCGGCCAGCTGCGGGGTGCCCAGCATGAGCAGCACCGTGGCGGCGACGACGACCTGCGCGCCGTCGTCCGCGAGCCCGAGCGGCGCCAGGCCGGCGGCGGTGCCCACGGTGAGCAGCACGAAGGAGAACTCGCCGACCTGGGCCAGGAGCAGCCCGGTCGCGGCGGCGGTGCGCCAGCGGATGCCGACGGCGGTGGCGGCGACGGCGGTGGTCAGCGTCTTGAGCACCAGGGCACCGGCGGCGGCGCCCAGCACGAGCGGCAGGTTGGCGAGCATGAAGCCGACGTCCAGGAGCATGCCGACGGAGACGAAGAAGACCGCGCTGAACACGATCTGCAGCGGGAGCACCTCGGCGAGCGCCTGGGTGCTGGCCCGGCTCTCGCTCACCACCAGGCCGGCGAGGAAGGCCCCGAGCGACACGCTCACCCCGGCGAGGGCGGTCAGGTAGGCGGTGCCGAAGCAGACCGCGACGATCGCGAGCAGGAACACCTCGGGCGAGCAGGTGCGGGCGACCACGTCCAGCAGGGCGGGCATGACCCGGCGGGCCAGCACCAGGACGGCGACGATGACGCCCACCGCGGTGAGGACGGCCCACAGCAGCGCGCCGCCGGCCGAGCCGCCGCCCTCGGCGGTCGGGCCGAGCAGCGGCACGACCAGCACCATCGCCACCACCGCGAGGTCCTGGGCGATCAGCACGGAGAGCGCCAGCCGGCCACGGACGCTGGAGCCCTCCCGCCGCTCCCCCAGCAGCTTGAGCACGATCGCCGTCGACGACAGGGCGAGCAGGAACCCGGTGAACAGCCCGTCGCGCCAGTCGCCGCCGAGGGCGAGGGTCACCCCCAGCCCGGCGCCGGTGGCGAGCACCAGCTGCAGCCCGCCGGCGACGGCGATCCACGTCCAGACCCGGGCCAGGCGCTCCAGCGAGAACTCGATGCCGATGGTGAACAGCAGCAGGATCACGCCGATGTCCGCCGCGGCCTCCACGGCCTCGCTGCTGTCGACGACGCCGAACTGGGCCGGGCCGATGAGGACGCCCGCCACCAGGAACCCGACGATCGGCACCACCCGGGCCCGGGCGGTGAGGTAGCCGACGACCGCTGCCGCGACGACGAGGGCGGCGGTGGGCGCCAGGTAGCCGGGCACCTCGCCGGCGGCGATGACGAGGTCTGCCTGGGGCGACATGCCGACATGATGCGCGCCGCCGGCCGGGGTCCCCAAGGCCGTACCGGCGCCGCGGGGTCAAGGGGAATCACTGGGCGCCGCGGGCGTTGCAGAGCGACGACGCTGCTGGCAGGCGGTGGAGGAGGACGACCCATGGCTGCGCCATCCCCGGCCGGCACGGGCCTCCGCATGGGCACGGCCCGGGGACGCTGGGTGCTCCTCGCGACCGTGCTGGGCTCGGGCGTGGCGATGCTGGACGCCACCGTCGTCAACGTGGCCCTGGAGCGGATCGGCTCCGACCTGGACGCGGACTTCGCCGGTCTGCAGTGGACGGTCAACGCCTACACGCTGACGCTGGCCGCGCTCATCCTGCTCGGCGGCTCGCTGAGCGACCGCTACGGGCGGCGGCGGATCTTCGTCGTCGGCGTGTGCTGGTTCGCCGCCGCCTCGCTGTTGTGCGGGCTGGCGCCGGACATCGACACCCTCGTGGCCGCGCGCGCCCTCCAGGGCATCGGCGGTGCCCTCCTCACCCCGGGCAGCCTGGCGATCATCTCGGCGTCCTTCTCCGGCCCCGACCGGGCGGCCGCGGTCGGGGCCTGGTCCGGGCTCTCGGGGGTCGCCGCCGCGATCGGGCCGTTCGTCGGCGGCTGGCTGGTGGAGTGGAGCTGGCGGGCGGTCTTCCTGATCAACCTGCCGCTGGCGGCGCTGGTCGTCCTCGTCGCCGTGCGGCACGTGCCCGAGTCGCGCGACCCGGCGGCCGCGCCGCGGCTGGACTGGACCGGGACCGTGCTCGTCGTCGCCGGGCTCGGCGCGCTGACCTACGCGCTCACCGCCGCCGGCGAGGCGGGTGCCGGCGCGGGCCCCTGGCTGTGGGGCGCCGCGGGGCTGGTCGCCCTGGCGGTGTTCGTCGCCGTCGAGCTGCGGTCGCGGCATCCCCTCGTCCCGCCGACGCTCTTCGCCGACCGCCAGTTCTCCGCCACCAACGCCGTGACCCTGTTCGTCTACGCCGCGCTCGGCGCGTTGTTCGTGCTGCTGGTGCTGCACCTGCAGGTGGTGTCCGGGTTCAGCCCGCTGCTGGCGGGCACCGCGCTGCTGCCCGTCACCGTCCTCATGCTGCTGTTCTCGGCCCGCGTCGGGGCGCTCGCCCAGCGGATCGGGCCCCGCGCCCTGCTCACCGGCGGGCCGCTGGTCTCGGCGGTCGGCGTCCTGCTGATGCTCCGGATCGGGCCGGACGCCTCCTACCTGCTCGACGTGCTGCCCGCCGCTGTCCTCTTCGGCGCCGGGCTCACGCTGCTGGTCGCCCCGTTGACGGCGACGGTGCTCGACTCCGCCGCCGACCGCTACGCCGGCGTCGCCTCGGGGGTCAACAACGCCGTCGCCCGGGCGGCGGGGCTGCTCGCGGTCGCGGTCGTCCCGGTCGCGGCCGGGCTCGGTGGCGCCGACTACTCCGACCCGGAGGTCTTCGCCGACGGCTTCCGGACCGCGGTGTTCATCCTCGCCGGGCTGCTGCTGGCCGGCGCGCTGGTGGCGGCCGCGTACGTGCGCCGCCCGCTCGGCGACGCCGGAACGGAGACCCGGGCGCGGCCGTCCGGCGCCGAGCGCATGCGGATCGAGGAGTGCCTGCACTGCCCGGTGGCCGGCCCGGCCGTGCACCCTCGGGACGAGGCGCCGGCCCCCGAGCCCCGCTCCGCCTCGTCCTGACGCCCAGCGGCCCGACGTCTGCCCGCGCGCGGCAAGCCCTGTCCGCAGCACCGGCCGAGGTGTAGCCAGGACCCATGGACCCTCTCCAGGTGGGTCGCGCCGCGGTCGACCGCCGCGCGTGGGAGCAGGCGTACGGGCACCTGGCCGCCGCCGACGACCAGGGCGGGCTGCGGGATGCGGAGGACCTGCTGCGGCTGGGGCTCAGCGCCCACCTCACCCGCCGGGACGAGGTCGCCGAGCGCGCGTGGGAGCGTGCGTACGAGGCGTTCGCCGACCGCGGCGACGCCCTGGCCGCCGTCCGGTGCGCCTTCTGGCTCGGCCTGGTGCTGGTCATGGCGCGGGGCGCCGAGGAGCGGGGCGGTGGCTGGATCGCCCGTGCACAGCGGGTGGTGGAGGAGACGGCGCCACGAGCGTGCGCCGAACGGGGCTACCTGCTGCTCCCGGTCGGGCTGCGCGAGATGGACCGCGGTGATCCGGCGGCCGCGCGCCGTGCCTTCGCCCGGGCGGCCAGGACCGGCCGGCGCTTCAGGGACGTCGACCTGGCGACGCTCGGCTGCCTCGGGCAGGGCCAGGCGCTGCTCCGGAGCGGCGCGACGGCCCGCGGGCTGGCGCAGCTCGACGAGGCGATGGTCGCCGTCCAGGCCGGCCGGGTCTCGCCGATCGCTTCCGGGATCGTCTACTGCGCCGTGGTCCTCGCCTGCCAGGAGGTCCTCGACCTGCGCCGGGCCCAGGAGTGGACGGCGGCGCTGACCGGGTGGTGCGAGGCGCAGCCCGGCCTCGTCCCGTTCCGGGGGCAGTGCCTGGTGCACCGCGCCGAGCTGGCCCAGTGGCGCGGCGACTGGGCGGAGGCGGTCGCGGAGGCGCAGCGCGCCTGCCGCTGGCTGTCGGACCCACCCGACCTCGCGGCCGGAGCCGCGTACTACCGGCTGGCCGAGCTGCATCGCGTGCGCGGCGAGCCCGCCGCTGCCGAGGCCGCCTTCCAGCAGGCGGTCTCCCTCGGCCACGACCCGCAGCCCGGGCTCGCGCTGCTGCGGCTGGCCCAGGGCCGGACGCAGGCCGCGGTGGCCGCCGTCCGCTGCGCCGTCGACCGGCCCGCCCTGGGCGGGCCCGGGGTGGTCGGCGAGGTGCGCGCTCCTCGCCCGCGGGCGGAGCTGCTCGCCGCCGCCGTGGAGGTCCTGCTGACTGCGGGGGACGTCGGGGCGGCCGGGGACGCCTGCGACCAGCTGGACGGTGTCGCCGACGTCGTCGGCACGAGCGCCATGCGGGCCACGGCCGCGTGCGCCCGGGGCAGGGTGTCGTTGGCCGAGGGCAGGTACGCACCGGCGCTGGAGCACCTGTCGGACGCGCTGGCGCGCTGGTCGGCGCTGGCGGCCCCCTACGAGGCCGCGCGGACCCGCGTCCTGGTCGCCCGTGCGCTGCGCGGACTGGGTGACGAGGACACGGCCGCGATGGAGGTGACCACGGCGAGGAGCGTCTTCGAGTCGATCGGCGCGACGCCGGAGCTGGAGCGCCTCTCCGCCCCTCCCCCCGCGAGCGGGCTGACGCCCCGCGAGCTCGACGTCGTCCGCCTCGTGGCGGCCGGCCGCACCAACCGCGAGATCGCCGCGCAGCTGGTGATCAGCGACAAGACCGTGGCGCGGCACCTGCACAACATCTTCACGAAGCTCGCGCTGCCCAACCGGTCAGCCGCGACGGCGTACGCCTACGAGCACCACCTGGTGTAGCCGTCCTGGACAGGACGGTGCATGTCAGCTCCCGCCGATGTGCACCGTCTGGCCGATGCCGGTGGGGTCCCACCGTTCCTAGCGTGAGGAGACCCGCAGCCGCTGCCGCCAGGAGGAAGCCGTGCCCCACCTCGGAGAACACGCCATCGTGCTGGGTGCCGGAATGGCCGGGCTCGTGCACGCCGTACCGCTGGCCCGGCGTTTCCGGCGCGTCACGCTGGTCGAACGGGACCGGCTGCCCGACGGCCGGGAGGACCGCCGGGGGGTGCCGCAGGGTCAGCACATCCACCTGCTGGTGCCGGGCGGCCTGAGCCGGCTGGAGGAGCTGCTGCCGGGGATCGTGGACGACCTGACCGCCGCCGGTGCGCACGTCATCGAGGCGCCGGAGTGGCGCTTCCACATGGGCGGCGGCCGGCTGGACCTGACCGGCACGGACTTCCGCATCACCGGGGCCACCCGGCCGCTGATCGAAGGCGTCGTCCGCGACCGGGTCCGCGCGCTGGCCGGCGTGGAGGTGCTCGACGGATGGGCCGCCCGCGGACTGGCGGCGGACGCGGAGCGGACCCGCGTCACGGGTGTGCGGCTGCGGTCCCAGGCCGATCGCGCGGAGGAGCGGACCCTGGACGCCGACCTGGTCGTGGACACGACCGGCCGCGGCTCCGCCTCGCCCCGCTGGCTGGCCGAGCTCGGCTACCCGCCACCGGCGGAAGATCGCCTCAAGGTCGACGTGCACTACACCACCCGGGTGTTCCGCCGCGATCCGGCGGTGCTGGACGGGGGCCGCAACGTGCTCGTGGACGTGCCGCCCGGCGGGCGCAGGGGCGGGGCCGCGCTGGCCGTCGAGGACGGGAAGTGGATCGTCACCCTCATCGGCATGCTCGGCGAGCGCCCGCCGGCCGACCTGCCCGGGTTCGCCGACTACGCCGCCGGCCTCTGGAACCGGGACCTCGCACGCATCGTCGAAGGCGCCGAGCCGGTCGGGGACGCCGCCCGGGTCGCCTTCCCCTCGTTCTCGCGGCACCGGTACGACCGCCTCCGGCGGCTCCCCGAGGGCTTCCTCGTCGCGGGTGACGCGGTCTGCTCCTTCGATCCCCGCTTCGGGCAGGGCATGACCGTGGCGATCATCGAGGCCGTTGAGCTGGGCCGTGCCCTCGACGCGCGCGGCCTGGACGGCGTCGGCCTCCGGACGCTCTCGGCGGCGCGTCCGGCCGTGCAGGACGCGTGGGACCTCGCGACGGGTTCCGACCTCGCGCACCCGGAGGTGGACGGCCCGCGGCCGGCGTCGTGGCGGCTCACCACCGCCTACTTGCAGCGCCTCGTGCCGGCGGCGCACCGCGATCCCGTCGTGGCCGCGGCCTTCATCCGGGCCATCGGGATGCTCGCCCGTCCTCGGGAGCTGATGCGCCCGCACCTGGTCGCGCGGGTGCTGCTCGGGTCCCGCCGCCGGACCGGGCGCGAGGTGACCACCGGCGTTCCCGCGGGAACGCGCTGACTACCGCGGCGGGCGCGCCGCCTTCCGCACGGCCCAGCCACCTCCGGCGTCCGCGGCCCGGCGCCACAGCGGATGCCGCTGGTGTTCCAGCCGGGCCGTACCGACGCAGGACTCCCCCGCCGACCCGGTCAACGCGGCGCGGGCCGGGTCAGCCCCCGTCCGCTGCGGAGCCGTGGGCTCACAGCGTCGTGGGCAGCCCCAGAGCGGCGAACAGTTCGCAGTCGAGGTTCAGGAAGCTGGAGATGTGGGCGATGCGACCGTCCTCGATCTCCAGCACGTGCAGGCCCCACGGCACGTGACCACCGCCCTCCGCCGGCCGGTACTGGGCGAAGGCCGGGGTCCCGTTGGCCGAGGTCTGGATCAGCCGGGACCCCCGGCAGGCGCTGGCCGGCTCCGTCACCATCCAGGCGCCGATGTCCTCACGCCCGCGCAGCCACATCTCGAACGGCGGCATGTGCTGGGTGGCGTCCTCGTGCAGCAGCTGCACGAAGGCGTCGATGTCGTAGCGCTCGAAGGCGTCCAGGTAGCGGGCCAGCAGCGCGCGGTCCTCGTCGTCCAGGGTGCGGGGCGTGGGACGGCCGCCCACATCGGCGAGCGTCGCCCGGGCCCGCTGCAGGGCGCTGTTGACCGAGGCGACGGTGGTGTCGAGCAGCTCGGCGACCTCGTCGGCCTTCCAGCGCAGCACCTCGCGCAGGATCAGCACCGCGCGCTGCTTGGGCGGCAGGTGCTGCAGCGCGGCGACGAACGCCAGGCGCACCGACTCCTTGGCCACCGCTTGGTCGGCCGGGTCGCCGTCCTCGGGGAGGACCTGGCGGTCGAGCACCGGCTCGATCCAGGCCGTCGTCGGCCGGCGCCCGTTCAGCGACGCGGGGACCGGCGGGTACGGGGAGCCGGCGAGGTCCATGGGCAGCGCGCGGCGTTGCCGGCCGGCGAGCTGGTCGAGGCAGACGTTCGTCGCGATGCGGTAGAGCCACGACCGGAGCGCCGACCGGCCCTCGAAGTCGGCCAGCCCGCGCCAGGCCCGGACCAGGGTCTCCTGCACCGCGTCCTCGGCGTCGAAGACCGAGCCGAGCATGCGGTAGCAGTACCCGGTGAGCTCGCGGCGGTGCTCGAGCAGCCGCGGGTCGAGCTGTTCCGCGGGACCGATGACGGCACTGGTCACAGGAGTCCACCCCTCGGGATCGATGTGCCGGTCAGCACACCACAGGCCACCGACAGAACGGGAGCCCCCGGAGCGCCGTGGCTCCGGGGGCTCCCGGTCTTCCCCACCCGGAAGGGCGGGTCGGTGTCAGCGCGTCACGGCAGCAGCGGCTCGCCGTCGCGCACGAGCTGCCAGTTCTCGACGAAGAACTCCGCCGGGTCGATCACGCCGACCGCCTGCGCCCGCTCGATGAGCAGCTGCCGGATCTCCAGCTGCTCGTTGTAGACCACCGGCGCCGCGGCGATGTGCGGGAAGCCGCCACCGCCGCTGCGCCGGTAGTTGTTGACCGCGACGACGAAGCGGTCGCCGTCGGCCACCGGGGTGCCGTCGTAGGAGAGCCCCACGATCCGCGAGCCCACCGGCTGGGACACGTCGACGTCGTAGTCGACGCCCGAGAGGATGTCGTAGTTGTAGTCCGGCGTCCCGTTCGGCGCCTCGGCCGTCGGGGCGTTCGTGATGGTCTCCGGGTCGACGTCCCCGGTGCCCGGCAGCTGCTGGAAGTACCGGGCGGAGAACTCCAGGTACTCCTTCAGCTGCGCCCCGGTGAGCTCCACGGCCTCCAGGGTGTTGTCGTAGATGTAGAGCCCGGCGATGTCGCGGATGGTGACGTCACCGGCCGGGAAGACGGCGTCCCGGCTGAACGGCGCCGCGATCGACAGCACCGGCAGGTCGGCCCGGTCCGTGCCCTCCAGGGCGGCGGCCACGGTGTCGGCCTGCACGTCCTGGATGAAGTCCAGGATCGCGGTGTCCTCGTACCGGCTGGTGCGCGCGGAGAGCTCCTCCGCCGAGGTCGCCACCACCTGGTTGACGTACGCCACCGTCTTCCCGTGCGCCTCCGCCGTGGCGGCCAGCACCTCGGGCGACTCCTCGACCCCCGCGGTGCTCAGCGCCTGCGCCGAGGTGCCGACGACGTCCCACTTCCCGCCGCGCACCTGCTCGAGCTCGATGTCGACCTGCGAGACGGTGGCGCCCCAGCGGTAGGGCTGGGTGAGCAGCACCTCCTCGCCGGTGACCTCGTTCACGACGACCTGGGAGGGGGCGTTCCGGTGGGTGTGGCCGACCACCATCGCGTCGATCCCCGGCACGGTGCGGGCGATGACGTCCGACGGGTTCTCGGTCGGCACCTCGGGGCCGTAGGACGACGTCCCGCCGACGCCCGCGTGCGAGAGGACGACGACGACGTCGGCCTTGCGGTCGACGACCGGCACCCACTTCTCCGCCGCCTCGACCATGTCCTGGAACGTCACACGGCCCTCGACGTTCCCCTTGTCCCAGATGGCCGAGCCAGGGGTGGTCAGGCCGATGACGCCGACCCGGACCGGCTTGTGGCCGGGCACCCGCATCGTCTCGATGGTGTACGGCTTCAGGTAGGGCCGTGGGGTGCCGTCGCGGAGCACGTTGGCCCCGAGCACCGGGTGGTCGACGTCCTTCTCGTAGGCCCGGAGCAGGTCCAGGCCGTAGTTGAACTCGTGGTTGCCGACGACCTGCGCGTCGTAGCCGATGGCGTCGAACGCGGCCGCCATCGGGTGCTCGACGCGGGTCTCGGTGACCGGCTCCTGCTTGGCGTAGTAGTAGCTCAGCGGCGTGCCCTGCAGGAAGTCGCCGTTGTCCACGACGAGGACGCTCTCCTCGCCCCGCTCCGCGCGGACCGAGTCCACGACCGTGGCCACCTTCGCCAGCCCGGTCTCGAAACCGGCCTTCTCCGAGTAGGTCCGGTCGGCGAAGTAGTCCCAGTTCTGCACGCGGCCGTGCAGGTCGGTGGTGGCGAGCATGGTCAGCGTCAGGTCGTCCGCCGCGGGCGGCGCGGCCGCGGCCGGGCTCAGGGGCGCCATGGTCAGCACCGCGGCCGTGGCCGCCACGGACAGCGTGGTCCGCCGTCTCATCCGGTGGTTCCTCTCGATCGAACGGTCCCCGTGACGGTGTGCAGGGGATCCTCGATGGAGAGTAGGGACGGGGACCGACAGCCCGGCGGCCGGCCGGTGACCGCCGCGCTACTGGTAGCTGATCAACTGGGGGTCGGGCTCGACCTGGCTGATCGTCTCCTCCGGCGTGAGCATCGGGATGTCCTCGTCGTAGAAGTTCTTCCAGCCCCACCACAGGCCCTCGGGCGCGTCCCGCCGCAGCGCCGCCCACGTGCTCTGCTTGGCGCCCTGCCCGCCCTGGCCGTCGGCGTGCACCATCACGGCGAGCTCGTCGCGGCTGAGGTCCACCCGCTCGCGGCCCGGGATCATGTCCAGCCGGAACTGGTGGAGCACCAGCAGCTTCTGCGGCAACTGGTTCTCGCGGGTCAGGTCGGCGAGCCAGGTCACCACGCGGTTGACCTCCTCGACGTCCACCGAGCCGATCTGGCGCAGGTGGACCTCGTTCGGGCCCAGCCGCCACTCGGGGTCGAGGGCCAGGCCGACGTGCGGCATCTCCAGCAGCGGCCGGTACAGCTCCGCCTGGGTGACGAAGTCGGTGCGCCCGGGCTGCAGGTCCAGGACGACGTACATGCCGGCCTCGCCCGCCGCCTCGACCCACGGCCGCAGCAGATCGATGTCGGCCTCGGCGGAGTAGTCGCCGTCAGCCCCGGCCGACGCCGACGCGATGGTCGAGATGATCTCGAAGGCCGGCACCACCGTCTCCTCCACCAGCGGCTCGTAGGGCGCCGCGTGGGCCCGCGCCCGCTCGACGGCCGCGTCGACCGGCTGCTCCCCCATGAGGCCGAGCGCGGCTGTGCCGGGGTGGCCGTAGAGGGCGACGAGCAGCTTCCCCGGGAAGAGGGTCTGCCCACCGCCGGGCAGCTCCACCCCGGTGGCTGCGGTCTCCACCTTCCAGTCCAGGCCCTCCTCGGCGGCGAAGCCCGGGCCGATCGCCAGAACCGAGCCGGGGTCCGCCTCGCCGAGCGCGCTGACCACGTCGGCGGACGCCCGCGGGTCGGTGGTCCCCCCGGTCAGCAGCACCCGGGCGCCGGCCGCGCGGGCCGTCGCGATGGCGGCCAGCGACCCGGGCTCGCCGGAGGCCAGCACCACGGTGTCCTCGAGCGGCTCGGGGCGGGTGGTCGCGGGGAGCTCCCCGGGCGACCCGTCCTCCGCCGTCTCCTCCGCGGGCTCGCTCGCAGCGCCTCCGCCGCTCTCCGGCTGCAGCGCGGTGGGCTGCTCGGGGTCGAGCGCGGCCACGGCCGGGGCGTCGCCGTCGGTCGGGACCGGGTCGCCGTCGGCGAGGTCGACGCCGGTCGCCGCCGCCACCGCCTCGGCGTCGGCCGCCACCGCCACCACGTCCACGCCCGAGCCGGACAGCGTGGCGTCGCCGACGGCGAGCACCGTGCCCGTGCCCAGCCGCTCCAGCTCGCCGGTCACCGGCTCCGGGGTCTCCGCGCCACCGGTGACCAGGAGCGGGACGCCCATCGCGACCGCGGCCGACGCCCCGAGCAGCAGACCGGCGCGGTCGTCCTCGTCCGCGAGGACGGCGACGTCGGAGGAGCCGTACAGGGCGCGGCTGGTGCTCACCGCCGTCGCCACCGGGTCCTCGTCCGCGACCACCGTCAGGAACTCGCCGGGTGCCGCCGTGACCGCCTCGGCGACCGGAGCCTCTTCCGGCTGCTCCTCGTCGCCGGACGAGGTGCAGCCGGCGAGCAGGGCGGCGCTGAGCGCGAGCGGGATTGTGCGAGAGCGCACGTGGAGCCTCCGTCGGTCGGGGCGCCGACGACCGGACGGGCACGTCGACGTCGGCGTGACGGCACCGACCCTAGCCGGGGGCGCGCCGCGGCCGGGTCGCCGGACACGCTGGCCGCGGGCCGAGGAGCATTCCGCGCCGGGATGACCACGGCACCAGTCCGGGACGGCCCGGCCACGGACCGGCCGCCCGACGGGACGGGCCCGGCGCCGGCGGGTGCCCGCTGCCCGGCTGCCTGCGCGGGCGGGGGCCGAACTCGTTGGCGGTCCGTCGGACCGGCCCGGTAGACACGTCGACGTGACCGATGTCGACGCCCGGCTGCGCCCCGTGACCCTCGACGAGTGGCCGGCCTTCGCCCACGCCATGCACGACGTCTTCGCGGAGGAGGCGCCGCCGTCCTTCGCCGAGAAGCCCTCCTCGGTCGCCGAGCTGGAGCGGTCGCTGTCGATGTGGGACGGCGACCGGGTGGTCGCCACCGCCGGCATCTACAGCCGGACCCTCGCCGTCCCGGGGGCGCTGGTGCCCTGCGCCGGCGTCACCTGGGTGACCGTGGCCCCGACCCAGCGCCGGCGGGGCGTGCTCACCGCGATCATGCGCCGGCAGCTGACGGAGCTGCACGAGCAGGAGCGCGAGCCGGTGGCCGCGCTGTGGGCGGCCGAGTACCCGATCTACGGCCGCTTCGGGTACGCGCCGGCGACCCGGGAGGCTCGGTTCTCCGGCCGCACGGAGCGGCTGCGGCTGCGCCCGGACGTCGACCTGGGCACCGGCCGCGTGGAGCAGGTGCCGGTCGAGGAGTACCGCCCGGCCGCGGTGGCCGTGCACGGCGCGGTGCACCGCTGGGTGCCCGGCAACATGGTGCGCGACGACCGGTGGTGGGACCGGCAGCTGCGCGACGAGCCCTCCGGCCGGGAGGGCGCGTCCGCGCGGCGGTACCTGCTGCACCGGGAGGCCGACGGCACGGTGACCGGGTACGCCGCCTACCGGGTGAAGGGCGCCTGGAGCGACGCCGGCGAGCCCGAGGGCACGGTGATCGTCCAGGAGGTGCGGGCGACGAGCACCCCGGCCTACGCCGCGCTGTGGCAGGTGCTGCTCTCGATCGACCTGGTCCGCACCGTGAAGTACCAGGCCGCCTCCCCCGACGACCCGCTGCGCTGGCTGATCACCGACGCCCGCGCGCTGCACAGCACCCCGGTCGACGGGCTCTGGGTGCGGCTGGTCGACGTCGACCGCGCCCTCGCCGCCCGCCGCTACCCCGCGCCCATCGACCTCGTCCTGGAGGTGCGGGACCCGTTCTGCCCCTGGAACGAGGGGCGCTGGCGGCTCTCCGGGCACCCGGCCGGCGGTTACTGCGGCCGCACCGACCGCGACCCCGACATCGTGCTGGGCATCGAGGAGCTCTCGGCGGCCTACCTGGGCGGCGTCTCGCTGGCCGGGCTGCAGGCGGCGGGGCGGGTGACCGAGGTGAGCCCCGGGGCGGTGACGCTGGCGTCGACGGCGTTCGGCTGGCCGGTGACGCCCTGGTGCCCCGACAGCTTCTGAAGAGAGCCCGCGCCGAGCCCGGCGACGTGCTGCAACGGCCTCCTTCAGGGACCCGCGCCGAGCCCGGCGACGTGCTGGAACGGCCTCCCTGCAGGGACCCGCGCCGAGCCTGCGAGGTGTGGGGGGCAGGGAGGTCCTTCCTCAGTCGGTGCCGGCCTCCATCGCCGCCCGGTCCAGCAGCTCCTCGTCGGCCGGCACCTGACCGCGGGAGGCGATCGTCTCGGCGCCGCCCTCCTCGGTGACGTCGATCAGCCCGGTCGCCGCGGCCTGGGCCGCGCCGATGGCCACGTGCGACGGCGCGCCCCCGACCATGCCCAGCCGCGCGTACTGCTCGAGCTTCGCCCGGGAGTCGGCGATGTCGAGGTTGCGCATGGTCAGCTGCCCGATGCGGTCGACCGGCCCGAAGGCCGAGTCCTGCGTGCGCTCCATCGACAGCTTGTCCGGGTGGTAGCTGAACGCCGGGCCGGCGGTGTCGAGGATCGAGTAGTCCTCGCCCCGGCGCAGCCGCAGGGTCACCTCGCCGGTGACCGCCATCCCGACCCAGCGCTGCAGGGACTCCCGCAGCATGAGCGCCTGGGGGTCCAGCCAACGGCCCTCGTACATGAGCCGGCCCAGCCGCCGGCCCTCGGAGTGGTAGGTGGCGAGGGTGTCCTCGTTGTGGATGGCGTTGACCAGCCGCTCGTAGGCGATGTGCAGCAGCGCCATGCCCGGCGCCTCGTAGATGCCGCGGCTCTTGGCCTCGATGATCCGGTTCTCGATCTGGTCGGACATGCCCAGGCCGTGCCGTCCGCCGATGGCGTTCGCCGCCAGCACCAGGTCGACGGCGGAGCCGAACTCCTCCCCGTTGATCGTCACCGGCCGCCCCTGGGCGAAGCCGATCGTCACGTCCTCGGGAGCGATCTCGACCGCGGGGTCCCAGAACCGCACGCCCATGATGGGCTCGACGGTCTCGATGCCGGTGTCGAGGTGCTCGAGGGTCTTCGCCTCATGCGTGGCGCCCCAGATGTTCGCGTCGGTGGAGTAGGCCTTCTCGGCGCTGTCCCGGTAGGGCAGGCCGTGGGCGACCAGCCACTGGGACATCTCCGTGCGCCCGCCGAGCTCGGTGACGAAGTCGGCGTCCAGCCACGGCTTGTAGATGCGCAGCGCCGGGTTGGCCAGCAGGCCGTACCGGTAGAACCGCTCGATGTCGTTGCCCTTGAAGGTCGAGCCGTCGCCCCAGATCTGGACGTCGTCCTCGAGCATCGCGCGGACCAGCAGCGTGCCCGTGACCGCGCGCCCCAGCGGGGTGGTGTTGAAGTAGCTGCGGCCACCGGAGCGGATGTGGAAGGCGCCGCAGGTGAGCGCGGCGAGCCCCTCCTCGACCAGGGCGGCCTTGCCGTCGACCAGGCGGGCGAGCTCCGCACCGTAGGCGGTGGCCCGGCCCGGGACCGAGGCGATGTCCGGTTCGTCGTACTGCCCGATGTCGGCGGTGTAGGTGCAGGGCACCGCGCCCCGGTCGCGCATCCACGCGACCGCTACGGAGGTGTCGAGACCACCGGAGAAGGCGATGCCGACGCGTTCGCCGACGGGCAGGGAGGTGAGCACCTTGGACACGGCACAAGTATGCATGACCGTGCATGGTCATTCACAACCGGCCGTCCAGCTTCCCGACGGCGGCGCGGGCCGCCCCGCCGTCGGGACGGGTCAGGGGTGCTGCGTGCGGGTGGGCAGGCCGCCCGCCGGGCGGTGCCGGTCGCGCTCGTAGTCGGTGATCAGCCCGATGCGGCGGATGTGCCGCTCGTCGCCGCTGAACGGCGTCCCGAGGAACTCCAGGACCAGGGCCGTGGCCTCCTCGTCGCTGTGCTGGCGGGCGCCGATGGAGACCACGTTCGCGTCGTTGTGCTCGCGGGCCAGCCGCGCGGTCGCGGTGTTCCAGACCAGCGCGGCCCGGACACCGGGGACCTTGTTCGCCGCCATCTGCTCGCCGTTGCCCGAGCCCCCGATGACGACGCCGAGGGTGCCCGGCTCGGCGACCGTCCGCTCCCCCACCTCGAAGCAGAACGGCGGGTAGTCGTCCTGGGCGTCGTACTCGAACGCGCCGCAGTCGACCGGCTCGTGACCGGCCTCGGCGAGCGCCTGCTTGAGGTGCTCCTTGAACTCCAGGCCCGCGTGGTCGGTGCCGATGAAGACGCGCATGCCGGGGAGTCTGACAGGCTGCCCGATGTGGCGGTGCTGGGGCTGGACGGCTGGCGCGGGGCCTGGGCCGGAGCGCTGCTGGACGACGGTGGGGTGACCCTCCTCGCCCTCCCCGACGCGGCGGCGGCGCTCGCCGTACCCGGGGTGGAGGTCGTCGCCGTCGACATGCCGATCGGGCTCTCCGTCGACGGGTCGCGCGGCTGCGACGTCGCGGCGCGGCGGCTGCTGGGCCGGGCCGGCAGCTCGGTCTTCCCGGCGCCTTTGCGACCGGTGCTGGACGCCGCCGACTGCGCCGAGGCGTGCCGGCTCTCGGTGGAGGCGTCCGGCAAGGCGTTGTCGAAGCAGGCGTGGTTCCTCGTGCCGTCGATCCGCACGCTCGACGACGCCCTCGGCGAGCCGCCGGACCCGCGGGTGCACGAGGTCCACCCGGAACTGGCCTTCCGGGCGCTGGACGACCGGGTGCGCGACCCGAAGATCACCGCCCGCGGGCTTGCGCAGCGGCTGGCCGAGGGGCGCGCCGAGTACGTCGGCGACGGCCGTCTCGACGCCCGCGGCCGGCCGATGCGGATCACCTGGTGAGCACCGGCTGGCAGGAGGTGGCCGAGGGCGTCCTGGTGCGCCGGCACCGCTCCCTGGACCTCAACTGCGGCCTCGTGCTGGGCGAGGGCGCGTGCCTCGTCGTCGACACCCGGTCGCACCTCGGCGAGGCGGCGGACCTGGTGGCGGCCGTCCGCGCGGTCACGCCGCACCCGTGGACCGTGGTGAACACCCACGCCCACTACGACCACTGCTTCGGCAACGCGGCCTTCCGCCCGGCGCAGGTGTGGGGCTCGCGGGGCTGCGCGGCCGCCCTCCGTGCCGACGGCGAGGCACAGCGGGCCGCCGTCGTCGCCACGCTGGGCGCCGAGGAGGCCCCACTGCTACGGGCAACCCCGATCGACCCGCCGGACCACCTCGTCGACGACGTCGCCGTGCTCGACGTCGGCGGTCGCGAGGTGGTCCTGCGGCACCTCGGCCGGGGGCACACCGACCACGACCTGGTGGTCGAGGTGGAGACCGCCGGCGACGCGACCGTGCTCTTCGCCGGGGACCTGGTCGAGCAGGGGGCGCCGCCGGATTTCGAGGACTCCTGGCCGGCGGACTGGCCGGCCACCCTCGGCCGGCTGCACGCGCTGGCCCGCGGCCCGGTGGTGCCCGGGCACGGCGCGGTGGTGGACGCGGGCTTCGTCGGTGCCCAGCGGGAGGAACTGCTCGCCGTCCTGACCGCCCTGCGCCAGGGCGGGCCGGGGCCCTACCCGGCGGCGACGATGGCGGTCGCCGCCGGGCGGCCGCTCACGAGCCGGTGAGGCGGCGGACGACCGACAGCGGCAGGACGCGCAGCAGCGCGGCGACCGGGCGCCACGGGAACTCCGGCACGTAACCGCGCACCGGCTCCCGCTCGACCACCTCGACGAGTGCCGTGACGCCCTTGTCGAGGCCGACGGTCAGCGGGCCGCGGCGGCCGACGTTGATGTCGGTCGCGATGTAGCCCGGCAGGATCGTGGAGACGACGATCCGCGAGCCGTAGACGTCGGAGCGGATGCCCTCGGCCAGGGAGTTCAGCGCAGCCTTGCTGGCGCCGTAGGCGGTCCGGCTGCCGGGCATCCCCCGGACGGAGGCCACCGAGGAGATCAGCACCAGGTGCCCCATCCCCTGGCGGCGGAAGAGCTCCATCGCCGCCTCGCACTGCGCGTGCGAGCCGAGCACGTTGGTGTGCAGGACGGCACGGTTGCCCGCCGCGCCCCCGGTGCCGACGGACTTCCCGGCGCCGATGCCGGCGTTCACGATCACGCGGTCGAAGCCGCCGAGGCGGTCGGCCAGGTCGGTGAAGACGGTGGGCACCGAGGCGGCGTCGTCCACGTCCATCGCGGCCGCCTCGACCCGGATGCCGGGGTGCGCGGCGCGCAGCTCGGCCTGCAGGGCCTCCAGCCGGTCGACGCGGCGGGCGCACAGGGCGAGGTCCCGGCCCATGGCGGCGAACCGGCGGGCCATGCCCTCGCCGAGGCCGGAGCTGGCGCCGGAGATGAAGATGCGCTGGCGGGTGGGGTGCGGCATCCCGACAGGATGC
>NZ_JBJHAC010000018.1:0-102649 GCF_054050835.1 Blastococcus sp. SYSU DS0510
CCCCGCCGCGCCGCCCCACCGCCCCCCCCCCCCCCCCCCCCGCCCCGCCGGGCCCCCCCCCCCCCCGCGCCCCCCCCCCCCCTGCCCGCACCCATCAGGAGGGTCCGTGAAGGTCGCCGTCTCCGGCGCGTCCGGGATGATCGGCAGCGCCCTGCTGCCCGCGCTGCGAGCGGACGGCCACGAGGTGGTCCAGCTGGTGCGCCGCACCCCTCGGACCGCCGACGAGCACCGGTGGGACCCGCAGCACCGGCGCATCGACCCCGGCGTCCTCCGCGACGTCGACGCGGTCGTCAACCTCTCCGGCGTGGGGGTGGGTGACCGGCGCTGGAGCGAGCGGCACAAGCAGGCGGTGCTCAGCAGCCGGGTGGACAGCACCGCCACGCTGAGCGAGGCGCTGGCCGAGGCCGCCACCGCCGACCCCGACCGGCCCCGGGTGCTGCTGAACGGCTCCGCGGTCGGCTGGTACGGCGACACGGGCGACCGCGTGGTCGACGAGTCCGACCCGCCCGGGGACGACTTCCTGGCCCGCGTCTGCGTGGCCTGGGAGGGGGCGACCGCCCCCGCCGCCGACGCCGGGGTGCGCGTGACCACCCTCCGCACCGGGCTGGTGCTCGGCCGCGGCGGCCTCCTCGCGCGGATGCTGCCGATCTTCCGCGCCGGCCTGGGCGGGCGGCTGGGCTCCGGGCGGCAGTACGTCCCCTGGATCAGCCAGGCCGACGAGGTCGCCGCCATCCGCTTCCTGCTCACCCACCCGGTCGCCGGCCCGGTGAACCTCTGCGGCCCGGAGCCCGTCACCAACGCGGAGTTCACCGCGGCGCTGGGCCGGGTGCTGCACCGGCCCACGGCGCTGCCGGTGCCCGGCCCGGCGCTGTGGGTGGTGCTCGGCGAGTTCGCCCAGGTCGGCGTCCTGGCCGGCCAGCGGGCGGTGCCCCTCGCGCTCACCGAGGCCGGGTTCCGGTTCACCCACACGGACGTCGACGCCGCCGTGCGGGCCGCGGTCGCCCGGGACTGAGCCTCCGAGGCCGGGGTCAGGCCACGCGCTCCGCGCGGTCGATCCGCCAGCCCTCCGGTGTGCGGACGAGGACCATCCGCACCTGGGCCTCGCCCCGGCCGGGGACCGTCCGCACCGCCGGGCCGCCCGGGTCGTCGGCGGGCACCACGCGGTAGCCCGGCCAGCGGTCGGTGAGCAGCAGCTCGGCCCGGTCGGCCGACGCCTCGACGACGGCGACGTCCACCACCTCCGGGGCGAACCCGCTGAGCGCCTCCCCCGCCCCGGCCAGGCCACGCGCGTGCTCCTCGTCCGCCGCCAGGAGAGGGCTGCCCGGCAGATGGACGGAGCGCAGCCGGTCCGGCGCACCGCTGAGCCCCTCGGCACGCCGGGCGTAGAGCTCGGCCACCAGCGCCCGCCACCCCTCCGGGGACGTGGGCGCCGCGGCCCCACCGGCCGACGGGGCCGGGGGGACGGCCGCCGCTCCCGGAGGCGGGGTCGGCGTCGCGGTCGGAGCGGGGGTGCCGGACCCGGTCGGCGTCGCGGCGGCGGCCGGGCCCGGCGCCTCGGCGCCACCCCAGCGCGCGCCCAGCCAGGCGGTGACCGCGAGCGTCGCCACCACCAGCGCGGTGACGAGCAGCCCGCGGGCCACGCGAGCCGAGCCGGCCGCGGCACGCACCGACCACCGCCGCCGCGCCGGCGGCGCCACCTCCGCCGGGCCGGGTCCAGGGCGTCGCCCCGGCACCACGTGCGTCAGGGCGGCCGGCCCGTCCGGGCGGCCGTGGCCGCCCGGGGAGGCGGTGCTCAGCGCCACGGGCTCCGCTCGGCAGGCGTGCCGCAGGTCGAGGGCGAACTCCGCCGCGGTGCCGCGCTCGTGCGGGTCGGCCGCCAGCCCGCGCGCGATCACCTCGACCAGCCGCGGCGGCGCGCCCGGGGCGAGCTCCGCCAGATCCGGGAGGTGACCGGCGGCGGCCACCGCGAGCGTGCCGGTGGGGGTGGCGGCGTTCCACGGGGCGATGCCGGTCAGGGCGTGGAACGCGGCGGCGGCGACGCCGAAGACGTCCGAGGCGGGACCGGGGGCGCCACCCCGGGCCACCGCCGGGTCGACGTAGGCCGGGGTCACCTCCGCCGCCGCCGTCTCGCCCAGCACCCGGGCCACCCCGAGGTCGGTGAGCACCGGCCGCCCCTCGGCGGTGAAGACGATGTTCCCCGGAGCGAGGTCCCCGTGCACCACGCCGTGGTCGTGGGCGTGCGCCAGGGCCGCGGCGACCGGCGCGATCGCGGTGACGACCTCGCCGGGGCGCAGCCGGCCACGGCGGGCCAGCAGCGCGGCGAGGCTCCCGCCGGGAAGCAGCTCGAGCACCAGCGCGACCCGGGCGACCCCGCCCCGGCGCGGCTGGTGCACCACCTCGATCAGCCGGACCAGGTGCGGGTGGTCGAGCTCGCCCAGGAGCGCCGCCTCGCGCGCCTGACGGGCAGGGTCCCCGGCGACGAGCACCTTCACCGCCACCGGGTCGCCGCCCTCGCGCGGAACCGCCTGCCAGACCTCCCCCGACGCACCGCGGCCGAGCAGGTCCTGCAGGACGTAGCCCGGCACGGCCGGGGGCGGCGGTGAGCCCGGCGCGTCGGGCGGGGGGACGGGGATCGGCACGAGGGAGCACGCTAGGGGCACCCGGCCCGCCGGCGCTCCCGTCGTCCACAGGCCTGGGCCACGCGGACCTCCGGTGCCCGCTACCGTCGGGCGGTGTCCACGTCGCCACGGGCCGAGGTCCTCGTCGTCGGAGCCGGCCTGGCCGGGCTCACCGCCGCCACCCGGCTGGCCGCCGCCGGTCTGGACGTGCACGTCCTGGAGGCCGGGGACCACGCCGGCGGGCGGCTCGCGACCGAGCGCATCGACGGCTTCCTGGTCGACCGCGGCTTCCAGGTGTTCAACACCGGCTACCCGCGCGCGGCCGACCTCGACCTCGCCGCCCTGGATCTCGGGTGGTTCGAGCGTGGCGCGGTCATCCGCGTCGACGGGCGGGCGCACCGGGTGGTCGACCCCCGCCGGCAGCCGACCGCCGTCGTCGGCACGGCCGTGGCGCCGCTGGGCTCGGTCCGTGAGAAGGCGGCCCTGGTGGCCTACTCCCTGCGCGCCGGCTACTCCCCCGTCGACCGCCTGCTCCGCGCCCCGGAGACCACGGCGGAGGCGGCGCTGCGCGCGGCCGGCGTGGGGGACGCGGCGCTGGACCGCTTCCTCCGCCCGTTCCTCGCCGGTGTGCTGCTGGAGGATCAGCTCGCCACCTCCAGCCGCTACCTCGACCTGTTGTGGCGCAGCTTCGTCCGGGGGGCGACCGGCCTGCCCGCCGCGGGCATGCAGGCGATCGGCGAGCAGCTGGCCGGGCGTCTGGACGCCGGGCGGGTGCACCTGCGCACCGCGGTGCGGTCGGTCTCCCCCGGATCCGCGGCCACCGACGAGGGCACCTGGTCGGCCGACGCCGTCGTCGTCGCCACCGACCCGGCGACGGCGTCGCGGCTGCTGCCCGGCGTCGAGGCGGACGCGCCCCGGGAGGTGACCACCCACCTGCACGTGCTGCCCGGCTCGCCGTGGCCCACGCCGCTGATCGTCCTGGGGCAGCCGCGCGGCCGGCTGGTCAACACCGCCGTGGTCTCCGACGCCCAGCCCCGCTACAGCCCGGACGGCCGCGCACTGGTGGCCAGCTCCACCCTCGACCGCACCCGGGAGGAGGAGGTGCGCGGCGAGATCGCGGCCGCGCACGGCGTCGCCCCCTCGGACCTCGAGCACCTGACGTCGGTCACCGTGCCGGGCGCCCAGCCGGCCGCGCTCCCGCCCCTGCAGCTGCGCCGACCCGTCGACCTCGGGGACGGGCTGTTCGTGTGCGGGGACCACCGGGACACCCCGTCCATCCAGGGCGCGATGGCCAGCGGCGCCCGGGTGGCCCGCGCCGTGCTCCGCCGCCTGCGCCCGGCCGGAACGCGAGGAGCCGCCTGATGCCCGCGACCGCGCCGACGATCCTCGCCACCAGCATGGGTTTCGCCCCACGCGGCCGCGGCCCCGCCGACTGGCGGCCCGGACCGGTGTTCGACCTCGCCGTCGAGCTCGCCGGCGCCCCCGAGCGCCCGAGGCTCTGCTACCTGGGCACCGCCACCGGCGACGACCCGGCCCGCGTCGCCGCCGTCTACGGCGCCTTCGCCGGCAGCCGCGTCGAGGTCAGCCACCTCAGCCTCTTCCCGATGCCCACGGTGCCCGACCTGCGGGCGCACCTGCTCGCGCAGGACGTCGTGTGGGTCGGTGGCGGGAGCGTCGCCAACCTGCTGGCCGTCTGGCGGGTGCACGGGCTGGACGAGGTGTTCCGCGAGGCGTGGGAGGCCGGCGTCGTGCTCTCCGGCGTCTCGGCGGGATCGCTGTGCTGGCACGTGGGCGGCACCACCGACTCCTACGGCCCCGACCTCCGGCCGGTCACGAACGGGCTCGGGTTGATCCCGACCAGCAACGGCGTGCACCACGACTCCGAGGAGCAGCGGCGCCCGCTGTACCACCGGCTGGTCGCCGACGGCACGCTCCCCGGTGGGCACGCCACCGACGACGGCGCCGGGCTGGTCTACCGGGGCACCGCGCTGGTGGAGGCGGTCAGCGACCGCCCCGGCGCCGCCGCCTACCGGGTGGAGCGCGGCCCCGACGGGACGGCGGTGGAGACCCGGCTGACCCCGCGCCGCCTCGCGTGACCGGCCCCGTCCAGAGGCTCGTCGCGAGCGTGCGAGCCATGAGGAGGACGGGGTCCTTTCTATAGGCTGGCGGCCGTGAGCGAGCTGCGGATCATCCGGGCGGGCACCGTTCCCTACGAGGAGGCGTGGGCGCAGCAGCGCGAGCTGCACGCCCGGCGGGTCGCCGGCGAGGCTCCCGACACGCTCCTCCTGCTCGAGCACCCGCCGGTCTACACCGCCGGCAAGCGCACCGAGCCCCACGAGCGACCGTTCGACGGCACGCCGGTCATCGACGTGGACCGCGGCGGGAAGATCACCTGGCACGGCCCCGGCCAGCTGGTCGGCTACCCGATCGTCGCGCTGGCCGACCCGGTCGACGTGGTCGCCTACGTCCGGCGGCTGGAGGGCGCGCTGATCGAGGTGTGCGCCGGGTTCGGGCTGGAGACGGTCCGCGTGGAGGGCCGCAGCGGCGTCTGGGTGGCGGCGGACGGGGCTCGCCCCGAGCGCAAGGTGGCGGCGATCGGCGTCCGCGTCGCCCGGGGCGTGACGATGCACGGCTTCGCGCTCAACTGCGACCCCGACATGACCGCGTTCGCCAACATGATCCCGTGCGGCATCCCCGATGCGGGCGTCACCTCGCTGTCGGCCGAGCTGGGCCGGGACGTCACGACGGCCGAGGCGATCGCGCCGGTCGAGGAGGCGATGCGCGCCGTCCTCACCATCGGCGCGACGACGACCGCGGCACGCTAGCCCGTCCGCCGGGACCGCTCCCGCGGGAAATCTCAGCGCTAAGGTAGTCCTCCCGCCGGGAGGAGAACCGAGATGCCCAGGATCGAGCCGTTGCCGCGCGAGTCGCTGCCGGAGTACGAGGACACCTTCCGTGCCGTGGAGGCCGCGCTGGGGGTCCTGCCCAACAGCACGCTGACCATGGCCCGGCGGCCCGAGATCATGGAGGCGTTCGCCCGCCTCAATGCGGTGGTCATGGCCGAGGGCACGGTCGGAGGCGTGCTCAAGCAGTTGGTCGCGACCGTCGTCTCCGGTGCCGCCGGCTGCGCGTACTGCCAGGCGCACACCTCGCACGTGGCGCAGCAGCGGGGTGCCGACGCAGAAAAGCTGGCCGCGGTCTGGGACTTCGAGGCCAGCCCGCTCTTCACCGACGCCGAGCGGGCCGCCCTGCGCGTGGCCCGTGGCGCAGGCCTGACGCCGAACGCCGTGACCGACCAGGAGATGGCCGACCTGCGCCGGCACTTCGACGACGACCAGATCGTCGAGATCGTCGCGGTCATCGCCAACTTCGGCTTCCTCAACCGGTGGAACGACACCATGGCCACGCAGCTGGAGCGTTCGCCGCTGGCCTGGGCCACCGACCGCCTGCAGGACGCGGGGTGGGAGGCCGGCAAGCACGCCGGCTCCTGAGGACCCCGCCGGGCTGCGGTGCTGCCGCACCTCGGCCCGGCGCGGGTCCTCAGCCCAGCACGAAGTTGACCAGCCGGCCCGGGACGGCGACGACGCGGCGGATCGTCGCCCCGTCCAGGTAGCCGGCGATCTTCTCGTCCGCCCGCGCGGCCGCCTCGAGCGCGGCGGCGTCGGCGTCCGCGGGCACGGACACCTGCGACCGCACCTTGCCGTTGACCTGGACGGCGACCTGCACCGTGTCCTCGACCAGCCACCGCTCGTCGGCCACCGGGAAGGGCGTCCAGGCCGAGGACGAGTCGTGGCCCAGCCGCGACCACAGCTCCTCGGCCAGGTGCGGCGCCAGCGGGGCCACCATCAGCACCAGCGGCTCGGCGACCGAGCGCGGCACCGGCCGGTCGGCCCCGAAGGCCTGCGTGAGGTGGTTGGTCAGCTCGGTGATGCGGGCGATGGCGATGTTGAACCGCAGCGTGGCGTAGCCGTCGCGGACGCCGTCGATCGCCCGGTGCAGCGCCCGCAGCGTCTCCTCGGCCGGCTCGACGTCGGCGGCCCGGACCGCCCCGGTCCCCTCGTCGACGACGACCCGCCAGATGCGCTGCAGCAGGCGCTGGGAACCGACGACCGCCTTGGTCTCCCACGGCCGCGACTGCTCCAGCGGGCCGGTGGACATCTCGTAGACCCGGAAGGTGTCGGCACCGTAGGCGCCGATCATCTCGTCCGGCGTCACCATGTTCTTGAGGCTCTTGCCGATCTTCCCGTACTCGCGGTTGACCGGCTTGCCCTCGTAGAAGAACCGCCCGTCCTTCTCCTCGACGTCGGCCGCGGGCACGTAGAAGCCCCGCTCGTCGGTGTAGGCGTAGGCCGAGATGTAGCCCTGGTTGACCAGCCGCCGGAACGGCTCCTCGCTGGACACGTGGCCCAGGTCGAACAGCACCTTGTGCCAGAAGCGGGCGTACAGCAGGTGCAGCACCGCGTGCTCGACGCCGCCGACGTACAGGTCGACACCGCCGACGTCGCCGGGCTCGCGCGGGCCCATCCAGTACCGCTCCAGCTCCGGGTCGACCATCCGCTCGTCGTCACCCGGGTCCAGGTAGCGCAGGTAGTACCAGCAGGAGCCGGCCCAGTTGGGCATCGTGTTGGTCTCGCGGCGGTACTTCTTCGGCCCGTCGCCGAGGTCCAGCTCCACCGTCGTCCACTCCGACGCGCGCGACAGCGGCGGCTCCGGGGCGGAGTCGGCGTCGTCGTCGTCGAACGTCTTGGGCGAGTAGTCGTCGACCTCGGGCAGCAGCACCGGCAGCATCGACTCGGGGACGGCGACCGGGCGGTCGTCCTCGTCGTAGAGGATCGGGAACGGCTCGCCCCAGTAGCGCTGCCGGCTGAACAGCCAGTCGCGCAGCTTGTAGGTGGTGGTCGCCTCGCCGGAGCCCTTCTCCACCAGCCACGCGGTGATGCGCGCGATCGCCTCGGCCTTGTCCAGCCCGTCCAGCGAGATGTCGTCGTTCGCCGAGTTGATCATCCGGCCGGGGCCCGTGTACGCGCCGCTGTCGGCGTCGAAGCCCTCGGGCCGCTCGACGGTCGGCACGATCTCCAGGCCGAATTTCCGCGCGAACTCCCAGTCGCGCTGATCCTCCCCCGGCACGGCCATGATCGCGCCGGTGCCGTAGCCGGTGAGCACGTAGTCGGCGATGAACACCGGCAGCTCGCGGCCGTTCACCGGGTTGACCGCGGTGGCGCCCAGCCAGACGCCGGTCTTCTCGCGGCCGGCGTCCTGGCGGTCCAGCTCCGACCGGCGCGAGGCCTGCCGCTGGTACTCCCGCACCGCCTCTGCCGGGTTCGCCGCACCGCCGGTCCAGCGCGGGTCGGTGCCGTCGGGCCAGGCCGCGGCGGTCAGCGACCCGACCAGCGGGTGCTCGGGGGCCAGCACCATGTACGTGGCGCCGAACAGGGTGTCGGGCCGGGTGGTGAAGACCTCGATCGTCTCGGCCCCCGCGGCGAACCGGATCCGCGCGCCCGTCGAGCGGCCGATCCAGTTGCGCTGCATCAGCTTCAGCGAGTCCGGCCAGTCCAGCCGGTCCAGGTCGGCCAGCAGGCGGTCGGCGTAGGCGGTGATCCGCATCATCCACTGCTTCAGGGGGCGCCGGAAGACGGGGAAGTTGCCGCGCTCCGACCGGCCGTCGGGCGTGACCTCCTCGTTCGACAGCACGGTGCCCAGGCCCGGGCACCAGTTCACCGGCGCCTCGTGCAGGTAGGCGAGCCGGTGCGCGTCGACGACGGCACCCTTCTGCACCTCGTCCAGCTCGGCCCAGGGGCGGCCGGAGGGGTTGGTGCCCTCCGCCGGCTCGCGGGTGCCGGCCTCGAGCTCGGCGACCAACTCCTCGATCCGCCGCGCCCTGCCCGCCTCCGCGTCGAACCAGGAGCCGAAGATCTGCAGGAAGATCCACTGGGTCCACCTGTAGTAGCCCGGGTCGATCGTCGCGAAGGTGCGGCGCTGGTCGTGGTCGACGCCCAGCCGGCGCAGCTGGGCCGAGATCGCCGCGATGTTGGCCTCGGTGGTGATCCGCGGGTGCTGCCCGGTCTGGACGGCGTACTGCTCGGCGGGCAGGCCGAAGGCGTCGTAGCCCATGGGGTGCAGCACGTTGTCGCCGTTCATGCGGCGGAACCGGCTGGTGACGTCGGTGCCCAGGTAGCCCAGGGGGTGGCCGACGTGCAGCCCCGCCCCCGAGGGGTACGGGAACATGTCCATCGCGAAGAACTTGGGCCGGTCGGCGACCCGCTCGAAGCCCGCGCTCAGCCGGCCGACCGGGTTCGGCGTGTGGAAGGTGCCCTCGGACTCCCACCGGTCCTGCCAGGCCAGCTCGATCTGCTGGGCCAGCGCCGGGGTGTACCGGTGCGGCGGCACGCCGTCGCCCGTGGCCTCGGTGGCGGGGCTGTCGGTCTGGCTCATCGTCTCGTGCTCCCGGATCGTGGTGCGCGGTGCGGTACCGGTGGTGGGCAACAAAAAACCCCTCTCGCAGGAGGGGTCGCCGTGCTGTCCGAGGGGTCTCAGGTCAGCACGGCCGGCGAAGCAGGAGCCGCCCGGTCACACCCCCCAGCTTATCGCGGTGCGGCGCGGGCACCGCCCACGGGCGGCGGCGCCGGCCTCCCCCCATCGGGCCACAGCGGACGGTTTCGTCTCGACGTGCCTCCCCGCGGGGCCGATGACGGTCTCGTGCACCCCCTCGACGCGTCGGCCGGCCGTGACAGCCCACCCGCGACCGGTGGGCTGCTGCTCGCCTGCCTCGGAGCGCTGGCGGCCTACGCCCTCGGCGCGTTCGACCGCCCGTCCGGCACCACGGCCGCCGTCGTCCACGACCTCGTCCTCTACACCGCCGTCTACGTGCTGGGGGCGGCGGTCTGCCGGCGGGCCGCGCGGCGTCGCGGACCGGACCGGCTGATGTGGCAGGCGCTCGCCGTGGCCTTCGGGTGCACCGCGGCGAGCACCCTGCTCTACGTCCTCGTGCTCGTCCCCGTGCTCGGCGAGGTCCCGACCTGGCTGCGGGTGACCCTCTGGGCGCCGGCCTACCCGGCGATGGCGGTGGGCCTGGTCGGGCTGGTCCGGTCACGGGTCACCGCGATCCACCCGAGCATGTGGTTCGACGCGCTGACGGGGGCCTGCGGCGCGGTCGTCTTCGCCGTCACCCTGCTGCCCTCGATCGCGGTCGGCCCGGTCGACGGCCCGCTCGCGGTCGTGCAGCTGTACCCGGTCACCGACACCGTCCTGCTGGCCGCCGTGTCCGCGGTCTGCGCCGTCATGGGGATCCGCCGGGACTGGCCGATGGCCCTGATCGTGGCCGGGCTGCTGTGCACCCTCACCGCCGACGCGCTCTACGTGCAGCAGGCGCTGCTCGGCGACGTCACCCCGGCCGGCTCGCTCACCCTCGTCTGGCTGACGGGTGCGGCCTTCACCGCCGTGGCCGCCCACGTCGCCGGCCGCACCGCCCGCATCGAGCCGGCGCAGGCGGACCCGCTGGCGCGGCTGAGCTGGCGGGTGGCCTTCGTCCCCCTCGGCGCCGGCGTGATGAGCGTCGCGGTGCTGGTCTCCACGTGGGGTTCACCCGGTCTCGGCGTCGCCGGCTGGGCCGCCGTCACCTGCCTCCTGGCCCTCCTCGCGCGGACGGCGATGTCGGTGCAGGAGCTCCGCGGCCTGCACGAGATCCGCACCCAGGCACGCACCGACGAGCTGACCGGGCTGCCCAACCGGCGGGACCTGCTCGAGCGGGCGCGGACCGCGCTGCGACCGGGCACGAACCGGCCGGTCGCGCTGCTGCTGCTCGACCTGGACGGGTTCAAGGAGGTCAACGACAGCCTGGGGCACGCCGCCGGTGACGACCTGCTGCGCATGATCGGCCCCCGCCTGTGGCCGCACCTGGGCCCCGACGACCTGCTCGCCCGGCTGGGCGGGGACGAGTTCGCCGTCCTCCTGCCGGGCTGCGGTCTGGACGACGCGGTGGCCCGCGCGGACCTGCTGCGGGCCCGGGTGCTCGAGCCGTTCGTGGTGGACGGGGTCCGGCTGCACGTCGGCGTCAGCATCGGCATCGCCACCGGCCCGGTGCCCGCGGCCACGGTGACCGAGCTGCTGCGCTGCGCCGACGTGGCGATGTACGCGGCGAAGAACGCCCGCGAGGGCGTGCGCAGCTACGTCCCCGACCCGGCGAGCGGCTCGGGCGACCGGCTCCGCACGATGGAGGACCTCCGCACCGCGCTCGACGAGGGGCAGCTCGTGGTCCACCTGCAGCCGCAGGTCTCCCTCGACGGCGGGCACGTCGTCGGCGTCGAGGCGCTGGTGCGGTGGGAGCACCCCTCGCGCGGGCTGCTCTCCCCCGGCGTCGTGCTGCCCGCCGCGGAGCAGGCGGGCCTGATGCGGCCGCTGACCGACGCCGTCCTCGGCCTCGCGCTCGACGCCGCCGCCCGCTGGTGGCGCGACCGCCCCGTGCCGGTGTCGGTGAACCTCTCCGCCGCCAACGTCAGCGACCCGGACCTGCCCGCCCGCGTGTGCAGCCTGCTCCGGGCCCACGGCCTGCCGCCGCAGGCGCTCACCGTCGAACTCGTCGAGGACACCCTCATGGCCGATCCCGACCGGGGGCGCACCGTGCTGGGCGAGCTGCGGCGGCTGGGCATCCGCACCTCGATCGACGACTACGGCACCGGCTACAGCTCGCTGGCCTACCTGCGCCACCTGCCGGCCGACGAGCTGAAGCTGGATCGCAGCCTCACCTACGACGTGGGCCGCGACCACCGGGCGACGGCGATCGTCCGGCACACGGTGGCGCTCGCCCACGACCTGGGGCTCACCCTGGTCGCCGAGGGCGTGGAGGACGACCGGACGCGCGCGGTGCTCGCCTCGCTCGGCTGCGATGTCGCCCAGGGGTACGCGATCGCCCGGCCCATGCCGATCGACGACCTCCTCGCGTGGCTCGGGACGCCGGACCCCCGGCGGCCGGCGGTGCCGGCCCCGCGGGAACCGGTGGGCATGCGCTTCCCCCAGGCCCGCTGACCTCGGTCACACGCCGGCCGGGACCCGTACGGGGCGCGGGGTCCGGGCGGTCGCGGAGAGCGTGAGCCAGCGCGGGAGGGCCCGGCACGCCTGCGGCTCCCCGCTGAGCACCAGGTCCCCGGAGCGGAGCGCCTCGGACCACCCGACGTCGCCCCGCCACACCTCGGTGAGGGTCCGGAGCGCGGTCTCCACCGTCACCCGGACCGGGAACCCGGGGTCGACGTCGCAGACGTCGACCCCGTCGGTGGCGATCACCAGCCACCAGCGCCCCGACGTCGCCAGCTCCGGGAAGCAGAAGAAGATCACCGTGCGGCCGTCCGGCACCGCCTCGGTGTCGACGTTGCGGTGGATGTCCCAGAGCAGCAGGTGCGGGTCCAGGTCGGCGTCGCCCAGCTCGGGGATCCAGCGGATGCCCCAGCGGCCGAGCGCGTCCACGATCGGCTCCAGCTCCCGGCCGGACTCGGTGAGCCGGTAGGTGACCCGGTTGCCGTCCTCCCACCGCTCCACCACACCGGCGCGGACCAGCGTGTGCAGCCGCTTCGACAGCAGCGCCGGCGACATGCGGGGCAGGCCCCGGCGGAGGGCGTTGAAGTGCCGGCTGCCCAGCATGAGCTCGCGGACGACGAGGAGCGTCCACCGCTCGTCGAGGAGTTCCATGGCCTTGGCGACCGGGCAGAACTGGCCGTACTGCGAGGGCATGACGGGTCCCTCCCGACGTCCCCGTGCGGGATGAACGGTAGGACCGAGCACGGCTTCCCGGAAGGGCCGGAGGCCCGCGGTACAGACCGAGTACCGGGGCGGTTCAGATCCAGCACTGGAGCGGGCGTGCGGGACGGCGGGACGGTGACGGGGCCACCGACCCGTCCGCGAGGAGGACCCCATGACCACCACCGCCCCCGCCCCCACGGCCCCCGTCCCGAGCCCCGCGACCCCCACGCTGGCCGAGACCGCCCCCGCCGTCCTCTCGCTGATCGCCGGCTACGTCGGCCACCGCACCATGGCGATCGGACTGCGCGCCGGGCTGCTGGGCCGGCTCGCGGAACACCCGGGATCCACCGCCGACGAGCTCGCCGAAGCGCTGGACCTCGACGCCTTCTACGTCTCCGTCTGGTGCCGCGCCGCCGTGGGCGCCGGGATCCTCGAGCGCACGGGGTCCGGCTTCCGGCTGGCACCGCACATGGCCACGCTGCTGCTCGACACCGGTTCCCCGGCCTACGTCGGCGGCGTGTTCGGCGTCCTGGAGGCGCAGGAGGTCTTCGGGCGGTTCGAGCAGGCCTTCGCCACCGGCGAGCGCATGTGGTGGGAGGACACCAGCCCGGAGTGGATCGCCGCCGTCTCCGGGACCGGGACGCCCTTCTACACGAGGCTGGTCCCCGGTGGGCTCGACCGCGTGCCCGGCGTCGCCGACGCGCTGGCGGCGGGCTGCCGGGTCGTCGACACCGCCTGCGGCGCGGGGGTCGGCCTGGTGCGGCTGGCCAGCACCTACCCGGCCTGCACCGTCGTCGGGGTCGACGGCGACCGGCACTCGATCGACCTCGCGCGGGTCCGCCTGGACGCCGCCGGGCTCGGCGACCGTGTCGAACTGGTGCACAGCGCCCTCGAGGACATGGAGCTCGAGACGCCGGCGCGCGTCGTCGTCAACAACATCTCGATGCACGAGTGCCGCGACATCGACCGGGTGACCGAGAACGTGAAGGCCGCGCTCGAACCCGGGGGCTGGTTCGTCATCTCCGACTTCCCGTTCCCCGACACCGACGAGGGGCTGCGCAGCGTGCCCGGGCGGATCATGAGCGGCATCCAGTTCTTCGAGGCGCAGATCGACGACCAGCTGCTCCCCCGCAGCGCGTACGACGACCTGCTGACCCGCCACGGGTTCACCGACCTGGGCTCGGTCCAGCTGACCCCGATGCACGCGCTCACCTACGGCCGCCGCCCGTAGCCCGCGCCCGGTGGCGCCTCAGCCGAGCTGGGGCGCCACCTCGGCCGCCACGAGGTCCAGGTGGTCGAGGTCGGCGAGGTCCAGCACCTGCAGGTACACCCGCTGGGCACCGGCCTCGGCGTACCGGCCCAGGACGTCGACCGCCTCGGCCGGGGTGCCGGCGACGCCGTTCTCCCGCAGCTCCGCCACGTCGCGGCCGATGGCCGCGGCGCGGCGGGCGAGCTCGGACTCGTCGCGGCCGACGCAGAGGACCAGCGCCGAGCTCTGCACCAGGGACGACGGGTCGCGCCCGGCCTCCTCGCAGGCCTCGCGGACACCGGCGAACAGGCGGGCGTTCTCCGCGGCGGGCATGAAGGGCACGTTGAACTCGTGCGCGTACCGGGCGGCCAGCCGGGGCGTGCGCCGTGCGCCCCGACCCCCGACGAGGATCGGCACGCCGCCCTCCTGCACCGGCTTGGGCAGCGCCGGCGAGCCGGACAGCTGGTAGTGCCGCCCGTCGAAGTCGAAGGTCTCCCCCACCGGGGTGCCCCACAGCCCCGTGATGACGGCGAGCTGCTCCTCGTACCGGTCGAACCGCTCCCCCAGCGACGGGAAGGGGATGCCGTAGGCGGTGTGCTCGGCCTCGAACCAGCCCGAGCCGAGCCCGAGCTCCACCCGGCCACCGCTCATCGCGTCGACCTGCGCGACCGAGATCGCCAGCGGGCCGGGGAGCCGGAAGGTGCCCGCGGTCATCAGCGTGCCCAGCCGGATCCGGCTGGTCTCCCGGGCGAGACCGGCCAGCGTGATCCAGGCGTCCGTGGGCCCCGGGAGTCCGTCACCCCCCATGGTCAGGTAGTGGTCGGAACGGAAGAAGGCGTCGAAGCCGGTCTCCTCCGTGCGCCGGGCGACGGCCAGCAGGTCGTCGTACGTGGCGCCCATCTGCGGCTCGGTGAAGATGCGCAACTGCACCGCCGGACCGTAACCAGCTCCACGCCCGGTCGCGCATCCGGCTGCCGCTCGGGGTGTGTTTACGCGCCGGACCGGGCAGGATGATCGCCAGACGTCAACTCGGAGGTGCAGCACGTGTTCCGGAAGAAGACGCGCGGCGAGATCATCAGCGCCGAAGTGCAGGAAGGCCTGGCCCACCTGGGGACGGCGGTGACCGAAGCAGGTCGCGCCGCCGCCGAACAACTCGCTCCACGCGTGGAGGCCGCCCAGCGGGCCGTGGCGCCGAAGGTGGCCGCGGCGACCGCCGTCGCCGCCCCGGCCGTCGCCTCCGCGCGCGACACGCTCGGTCCGCGGGTGGATGCGGCGCGGGACGCCCTCGGGCCCCGCGTGGACGCGGCGTGGGACGCCTTCGGGCCCCGCGTGGACGCGGCCCGCGAGGCGGCGGCGCCCAGGGTCGCCGCCTCCCTCGCCGCGGCCCAGCTGGCGGCCAACCGGGCCGCGACCGACCTCGGCCCACGGGTCGAGGCGGCGCAGAAGGCGCTCAGGGAGGACGTCGGCCCGCGGCTGACCGCCGCCCAGGCGGCGGCGCTCGGCTACGCCACCCCGCGCGTCCTCGCGGCCCGCGAGGCGGTGTCGCCGGCGCTGGAGAGCGCCCGCGGCACGCTGCTCGCGGGCGTGGACAGCGCCCGCAGCGAGCTCGAGGCACGCCGCGCCGAGCTGGCCGCCTCGGCCGCCGAGTCCACCCGCAAGGCGCGGAAGGCGGCGAAGAAGGCGCGGAAGAACGCCGGCAGGAAGCGGCGCGATTTCGAGAAGGCGGCCCTGGCCACCGCGGCCACCGTCAAGCGGCGCACGGGCGTGGAGTCCGAGCCCCGCCGGTGGCCCTGGGTGTTGGCGCTGCTGGCCGCGGGTACTGCGGCCTTCGTCCTCCTCCGGCGCAGCAAGCAGGAGTCGTGGACGCCCGCTCCGGCCGGTGACGGCCCGGTGCCCAGCTACCGAGAGGACCCCGTGCCCAGTTCCGACAGCACCTCCGGGAAGACCGTGTCCACCGCCGACACCACCGGCGACTCCGCACCGCCGGAGTCGGACATGGGTGTCCGCGACGCGCAATTCGTCGACGGTGACGGCGCCGACAGCGCGAGCGAGGACATCAAGAACACGCCGGAGCCCTTCACCTCCGGTGGCGGCGCCACCGAGGGCCCGACCGCCGGTCCGGACGACCGCCAGGTCTGACGGCTCGACACCGCTCCCCCACCGCAGCCCCCGCCGCCTCGTGCGACGGGGGCTGCGGTGTGTCTCCGCGAGTACGGTGGGGATCATGAGCGAGGCACCGGCGAGGAACCCTGAGCAGACCCCCGTCCAGGATTCCCGGGTCGAGCCCGCCGGCCGGAAGATGCTGCGCCTCGAGGTCCGCAACAGCCAGGTGCCCATCGAGCGCAAGCCCGAGTGGATCAAGACCCGGTTGAAGACCGGGCCCGAGTACACCGAGCTCAAGTCGCTGGTCCGCCGTGAAGGCCTGCACACGGTGTGCGAGGAGGCCGGCTGCCCCAACATCTACGAGTGCTGGGAGGACCGGGAGGCGACGTTCCTCATCGGTGGCGACCAGTGCACCCGGCGCTGCGACTTCTGCCAGATCGACACCGGCAAGCCCGCCGACTTCGACGCCGACGAGCCCCGCCGGGTGGCCGAGAGCGTCGCCACCATGGGGCTGAAGTACGCCACCGTCACCGGCGTGGCCCGCGACGACCTGCCCGACGGCGGCGCATGGCTGTACGCCGAGACGGTGCGCCAGATCCACGCCCAGCTCCCCGGCTGCGGCGTCGAACTGCTCATCCCCGACTTCAACGCCGACCCCGACCAGCTCGCCGAGGTCTTCTCCTCCCGGCCCGAGGTGCTCGCCCACAACGTCGAGACCGTTCCGCGGATCTTCAAGCGCATCCGCCCCGGCTTCCGGTTCGAGCGCTCGCTGGCGGTCATCACCGCCGCGCGCGAGGCCGGGCTGGTCACCAAGTCCAACCTGATCCTCGGCATGGGTGAGGAGCCCGAGGAGGTCGTCGAGACGATGCGCGCCCTGCACGAGGCGGGGTGCGACCTGCTCACGATCACCCAGTACCTGCGCCCCTCGCCGCGGCACCACCCCGTCGTCCGCTGGGTCAAGCCCGACGAGTTCGTGCAGTTCCAGGAGGACGCCGAGGAGATCGGCTTCCCGGGTGTGCTCGCCGGCCCGCTGGTGCGCAGCTCGTACCGCGCCGGCCGGCTCTACCAGCAGGCGGTCGAGGCCCGGAAGCTCGCTCCGCAGGCCTGACCTCGGGCCCCGCTCCGCCGCAGCGGCCCGCCACGAGCATGCGCGTGGCGGGGGGCGGCTGGTCCTTTCACTATCCTGGGGCCATGGCGCGCAGCAAGTCCTCTGACCCCACCGCTCCCGGCGGCGACGCCGGGCGCACCCCGAAGGACGGTGGCCGGGCCTCTGGCGCCACCGCCGCGAGCGCCGGCAAGGCCGGCAAGCGCGGCAAGGCCCCGAAGCTCGACAAGAACGGCCAGCCCAAGGTCGGGCGCTTCAAGAAGATGCGCAGCCAGGTCGGCATGATCAAGCAGGCCTACACGCTGACCCGGCGCAACGACCCGAAGCTGCCCTGGATCATGCTGATCTGGTTCGTCTCCGTGGCGGCCGTGGTCGAGCTGATCGGCATCCTGCTGAGCGCTCCGTTCCTGTTCCTCCCGCTCGCGCTCCTCCTCGGTGGCCTCGCGGCGCTGATCGTCTTCGGGCGCCGCGCTCAGCGCTCGGCCTACACCCAGGTCGAGGGGCAGCCGGGTGCGGCCGCCTGGGTGCTGGAGGGCATGCGCGGCGACTGGCGGGTGTCCTCCGGCGTGGCCGGCACGCCGCAGCTCGACGCCGTCCACCGGGTGCTCGGCCGGCCGGGCATCGTGCTCGTCGGCGAGGGGGCGCCCGGGCGGGTGCGCGGGCTGATCGCCCAGGAGAAGAAGAAGATCGCCCGCGTCGTCGGCGACACCCCGATCTACGACGTGATGATCGGCGAGGACGAGGGGCAGGTGCCCCTGAAGAAGCTCAGCACCCACGTGATGAAGCTGCCGCGCAACCTCAGCGCCGCCGAGGTCAACGCCCTCGGCCGGCGGATGAGCGCGCTGGGCGGCCCGCGCATGCCCGTCCCCGGTGGCCCGCTCCCGGGCGGTCGGCAGATGTCGGTCAGCCAGCGCCAGGTCCGCCGCCGCGGCTGACCAGCCCGCCCAGGAGGGCCCCGTCCGAGCCGGACGGGGCCCTTCGCCGTCTGGCACCCCGACGAGCCCGCCGCGCAGCCCTGCCCCGCTGGCCATGATCAACGTCCCTGATCGTGCGGCGTCCTCCCTCACCGTGGGCGCTCGGGGAGGACGCCCGATGATCAGGGGAGCTGATCATCGGGCGGGGAGGGAACCTAGTCGAGGACGACGGCGGTGCCGGTGAGCCGGTCGTGCAGCCCGCGGCCGTTGCCGTCCACCACGAGGGCCGGCACCAGCAGCATGAGCAGGGCGGTGCGGACGACGGCGCGCCACGGCGCGAGGCGCGCCCCGGGGATCGGGTGGGCCAGCCGCATGCCGAGCACCCGGTGGCCCGGGGTCTGGCCGAAGAGGACCAGCGTGACGACGGTGAGGACGCCGAACACCAGCAGGCTCCAGTTGCCCGGGGCGGCGGGCGCGGTGAACGCCCAGGCGATCAGCGCCGAGGCGAGGGCGTCGACCAGGTAGCCGCCCACGCGCCGGGTGAACGGGGCCAGCGACCCCGGCCCGGTCGCCGGCAACCCCAGGGACGCGCCCGGGGCGGGAGCCTGAGAGGGTTGACCGGCATCACTGACCATGACCGCCAGCGTAGTAAGGGACCGCCCTCCCCCACGCCTCGCTCCGCTCGGCGCGGGCCGCTGGAGGGTGGCCGCACCCGCGACACGCCCAGAGCGTTGTTACCGCCCCGAAACACTCGGGACACGGCGGGGCAACTCCCCGCTCGTAGCGTGCCGTTCGGCAGTCAGCCCACACCCGGAGGATCGATGTTCACCAGTCCCGACGAGGTCGCCGCCTACATCCGCGACAACGACGTCGAGTTCGTCGACGTCCGCTTCTGCGACCTGCCCGGCGTCATGCAGCACTTCACCATCCCCGCATCGACGTTCGGTGAGGACACGTTCAGCGAGGGCCTGGGCTTCGACGGCTCCTCGATCCGCGGGTTCCAGGCGATCAACGAGTCGGACATGCTGCTGCTGCCCGACGCCAACAGCGCGTTCGTCGACCCGTTCCGCAAGCACAAGACGCTGAACGTCAACTTCTTCATCCACGACCCGATCACGCGCGAGGCCTACAGCCGCGACCCGCGGAACGTGGCGAAGAAGGCCGAGGTCTACCTGGCCGCGAGCGGCATCGCCGACACCGCGTACTTCGGCCCCGAGGCGGAGTTCTACGTCTTCGACTCGGTGCGGTACGACACCTCCATCAACGAGGGCTACTACCACATCGACTCGGAGGAGGGCTCCTGGCGCTCGGGGGCCGGCACGGAGCTCGACGGCGGCCCCAACCGCGGCTACAAGGCCCGCCCCAAGGGCGGCTACTTCCCGGTCGAGCCCTACGACCAGCAGAGCGACCTGCGCGCCGACATGATGAAGAACCTCATCAGCGCCGGGCTGGAGCTGGAGCGGGGACACCACGAGGTGGGCACCGGCGGCCAGGCCGAGATCAACTACAAGTTCGACACACTGCTGCGCTCGGCCGACAGCCTGATGCTGTTCAAGTACATCATCAAGAACACCGCCTGGGCCGCCGGCAAGACCGCCACCTTCATGCCCAAGCCGCTCTTCGGTGACAACGGCTCGGGCATGCACTGCCACCAGAGCCTCTGGAAGGACGGGCAGCCGCTCTTCCACGCCGAGACCGGCTACGCGGGGCTCTCCGACATGGCCCGCCACTACATCGGCGGTCTCCTGTCCCACGCCCCGTCGCTGCTGGCCTTCACCAACCCGACGGTGAACAGCTACCACCGCCTGGTGCCGGGCTACGAGGCCCCGATCAACCTCGTCTACTCGGCCCGCAACCGCTCGGCCTGCCTCCGCATCCCGATCTCCGGCGACAGCCCGAAGGCCAAGCGCATCGAGTTCCGCGTGCCGGACCCGTCGGCCAACCCCTACCTCGCCTTCTCGGCGATGATGATGGCCGGCCTGGACGGCATCAAGAACAAGATCGAGCCGCCGGCGCCGATCGACAAGGACCTCTACGAGCTGCCGCCCGAGGAGGCCCTGGGCATCGAGAAGGTGCCCGCGTCGCTGGACGCCGCGCTGGACAACCTCGAGACCGACCACGAGTACCTGATCGACGGCGGGGTGTTCACCCCCGACCTGATCGAGACGTGGATCGAGTACAAGCGGGAGTTCGAGATCGACCCGATCCGCCTGCGCCCGCACCCGCACGAGTTCGCGATGTACTACGACATCTGAGTCACGGGGGCTACACCGCCCCTGACCTGCACGTCGCGCGGCCCCCGCCAGGATCTCCCGGCGGGGGCCGCGCTGCGTCCGGCGCCGGCCTCCACGTACGGGCCGGCGAGCCGATCACTCCGCGGCCAGGGCCGCGGCAGCAGCTGCCGTCCCGGTGGACAGCAGCGCGAGGCGCAGCTTGTGGAGCGCATGCCACCTGTCGCGCAGGGCCACCCAGTCGTCGGGCACCCGCTGTTCGGCGACCGAGCCGTCCCAGGTGCTCAGCCGACGGTTCACCGGCTGGATCCCGCGGGCCCACACACCGAAGGCGGCCACGTCCGCGGCGAGCGCCAGGGCGCCGGGCAGCCGTCGCCCGGGCTCCCGGCGCGCGAACCAGGACGCGAGGGCCAGCGCTGCCATCGCCGAGACCTCCGGCACCCCGGCGCCCACCCGGTAGGGCCCGAGGACGCGGGTGTGGAAGTGCATCAGCCGCTCAGCGGGCAGCTCCCGCTTCCCCGGCTCCTGCAGGGCGTGACCGTAGCTGAGCCCGGCCTCCACGGCCGTGGCGGTCAGGCCGGCGAGCAGTGCGACACGCAGCTTCCTCATGGAGCACCTCCGATCCGGGTCGTCACGGTGCCGGTGGGCTGCGACACCACCGGCCGCCTTCCATGGTGACGAGCCCAGCGGGCAGGGGCGCAACCCGGTCAGGGGGCAGGAACCGACCGCGGCTGCCGGTGGTGGTCGCCGGCCAGGAGGGACGCGCCCGGGGCCGTAGCCGCGAAGCGCGCCGCGGCGTAGCGTCCGCACCCTCAGGCGGATGCTCACCCGGCGGCCATCACCCGCTGCGCGATGCGCATCCCGGTCACGGGGGGATCGAGTCGTGGGTCTTGCACGCCGGAGCGCGCTGACGGCCGTGGGGGTCGTCGCCCTGCTCACCTCCTCGGCCGTCGTGACGCTGACCGCCGGGTCGGCCGCCGACGACTGCCCGGACGTGGTGGTCGTCGGCGCGCGCGGCTCGACCGACCCGATCACCACCACCAACCGCGGCATGGGCGCGAACGTCGACTACTTCGCCGACTCCCTCGAGCGGGAGCTGACCGCACGGTACGGCGGCGCACTGGTGGTGCAGAGCCTGGCCGTCGCCCACTCCCCCACCTCCGTCGGCGTGCTCACCCCGTCGCGGACCGAGCTGACCGCCCTCGCGGACCCGGCCCGGCGGGACGCGGCGATGCAGCGCTACCGGACCGGCAACCTCGGCACCTACACCCGCAGCGTCGACCAGGGCGTGACCTCCGCCGTCGAGCAGATGTCCGCCCTGCACGCCCGCTGCGCCGACGCCGCCTTCGTCCTCGCCGGCTACTCCCAGGGCGCCATGGCGGTGCACGGGACGCTGACCCGGCTCGCGGACACCGGCCGGGGCGACGTGCTCTCCCGGGTCTCCGCGGCCGTGCTGGTCGCCGACGGGGACCGGGTGGGCCAGACGGCCGCCACACGACGCGGCACGGCGCCGGCGACCGCCCACGGGGTGCGCACCGCGCTCGAGCCGGTCGGGCGGGACGTCGCGGCGACGCCCCCGGTGTTCGACCTCTGCCTCGCCCGCGACATCGCCTGCGATTTCGACGCAGCCCGCCTCCTCCACCGGGGCGTCAGCCCGTCCCTGTCGGCGCTGAAGGAGGCGTCGAAGATCCACACCGGCACCGGCTACCGCCCGCTGCTCCTGCAGGCGGCGCGGGACATCGCAACCGCGATCGTCCCCCCGCCCACCCCCACGCCGACGACGTCGTCGCCCGCGCCGACCACCACGGCCCCGACCACCACCACGGCCCCCACCACCACGACCACCACGACACCCACCACCACGGCCCCCACCACCACGGCCCCCACCACGACGACGACACCGACGACCACGGCCCCGACGACCACGGCCCCGACCACCACCACGGCGCCCACGACCACGACGCCCCCGCCGACCGGCTCGGACGCCCTGGCCGCCTTCCGCGCCGCCCGCGCCGACAGCGCCGCCGGACGCGGCACGCTGGACGTCGTCGTCGTCGGCGACTCGGTCACCGAGGGGCGCGACGTCGGCATGGGCAACCGGTGGGTCGACGGGCTGCTGCGCCTGCTCCGCGACCGCCACCAGCCGGCCGGCGTGCCCGGCGGCGAGGGCTACGTGCCCGCCTACTACGCCGCCGGCGGCATGGCCGACCGCTTCACCTTCTCCGGCAGCGCCACGCTGGGCTCCCAGTACGGCTTCGGCATGCGCGCCAACCACATGCCCTCCGGCGCCGGCAACTCGATGACCACCACCTTCACCGGTACGTCGTTCGAGCTGCACTACGCCGCGAGCCTCAACACCGGCACGATCACCGTCTCCGTCGACGGCGGCCCCGGCATCCCGGTGGCGACCAACGGCGGGGGCTGGACCCCGGCCGACGGGGGCAGCTGGACCTCCCCGCCGCTCCCCCGCGGCACGCACACGGTCACCCTGACCAACACCAGCGGCCGCACCGTCCTGGTGGAGGGCATCAGCGTGTACGACGGCGACGAGGCGGCCGGCGTCCGCCTCTGGGAGGCGGGCCACTCCGGCTGGCAGGCCGAGGACTACGCCAACCGCCCCACGGCGCCGCAGCACGGTCAGGCCGTCGCGGCCGCCGCGCCGCACCTGGTCGTGGTTGCGCTCGGCTACAACGACGTGGTCGCCGGGTTCACGGCCGCCCAGTTCCGGGAGTACCTCACCGCGACCGTCGCGCACCTCCTCGGCCCCGACGTCGGCCCCGACCCGTCGGTCGTGGTCGTCGGCTACCCGCGGCGCACCGACGTCACCGCCGCCGCGTGGCAGGCCTACCTCGACGCCATGGCCGGCGTCGCGGCCGAGCAGGGCTACGCCTTCGCCGACCTCTCCACGATCCCGGACTTCGGGATGTCCGGCGACGGGGTCCACCCGACCGCGACCGGCCACACGCAGCTCGCCGAGGCGCTCGACCGCTTCCTGGCCGCCGGCTGAGGCGCGCCGGCCTCAGGTCCGCATGGAGCCGGCGTCCTCCGGCAGGCGGCCGGTGGCACGACCACCGGCGCCGCGACCAGCGAGATGGCCAGCACCCCGGGCGCGCTGCGCCACCACCCCCTCCCCGGACCGGGTGCCCGGGGGGAAGCCGGCCGGCACGACGAACCGGTCGCGGTCGCCCCGGTACACCAGCGGCTCGACCACCGACCAGCGGACGTCGTCCAGGCGGCGGACGACGACGTCGTCGGACTCGAACGGCACGGCCGGATCACGCCGACCCCGCCGCCGGGCGCGCTCAGATCCTCCGGCGCACCGCCCGCTCCGCCGCGGCGCGGATCCGGCCGGCGTTCGCCGACAGCACCCGGTCCAGCACGCGGTTGACCGGGGCCATCTCGCCCAGCCGGGCCAGCCCCGACCAGCGGGGGACGGCGATCGTCCGCCCCCGGTCCGAGACCAGGCACTCGGCCACCCGGTCGGCGACCCGGTCCGGCGAGATGCCGCGGGAGAGCCGTCCGCGCGCGTCGGCGTCCGACCCAGGGGCGTGGCCGTGGCCGCGTGCCAGCCACTCGGTCTGGACGAAGAAGGGGTTCACCGTGTGCACGCGGATCCCCCGGGTGGTCACCTCGCGCCGCAGCCCCGTCACGAACCCGTGCACCCCGGCCTTGGTCGCCGAGTAGACGGTCAGCGGCGGCACCTGCGACCAGGCGGCCACCGAGGACACCGTGACGACGTCGGCCCGTCCCCGCTCGGCGGCCGACCGCAGGAGGTGCGGCAGCGCCAGCCGGGTCAGGTCGACGACAGCGGTCAGGTTGGTGGCGACGATGCCCTCCACCACCTCCCCCGGCGTGTCCTCCACCAGGCCCGCCCAGCCGAGCCCCGCGTTGTTCACGACGGCGTCGAGGCGGCCGTGCTCGGCCAGCACCCGGTCCACCAGGGCGGCGCGGTCGGCGGCATCGGCGACGTCGGCCTCCGCGGTGGTGACCCCGGGCAGGCCCGCCACCGCCTCTCGCAGCCGTTCGCCGTCGCGGGCGCAGGTGACCACGCGGGCGCCGTCCGCGGCGAGCCGGGCGACGGTGGAGCGGCCGATGCCGGCGCTCCCGCCGGTGACGAGGACGACGCGGTCGGACAGCGATGTCATGGGCGCCTCCTACCCCCGGGCGACATCACACCCACCGGTGCATCGTTTGCCGGGCCGCTGGGCATGCTGCTGATCATGCGCCTGCCCGAACCCCGTGGCCCGCTCACCGACGCCCTCGCCCGCGACCTGGCCACCCGCCCCGCCCTGTCGGCGGCGACGCGGGAGTGCGCCGAGCGCCTCGCCGTCGATCCCGCCGGCGCGCTCGTCGACGACGACCTGCAGCTCGCGCTCGCCGTCTGCTACGAGCTGCACTACCGCGGCTTCGACGAGGTCTCCGAGGACTGGGAGTGGGACCCGGAGCTGCTCCGGCTGCGGGCCGGGCTGGAGCGGCGCCACCTCGCCGCTCTGCAGGAGCTCGTCGGCGACGTCCCCGACACCGGGGACCCGATCGACCGGCAGCTGACCGCCCTCATCGCGGCGGACGACAGCCCCTCCCTCTCGGCCTACATGGCCAAGCACGGCACGCTGGAGCAGTGGCGGGAGTACCTCGTCCTCCGATCGGTCTACCACCTCAAGGAGGCCGACCCGCACACCTTCGCCGTCCCCCGGCTCTCCGGGCGCACGAAGGCCGCCATGGTCGAGATCCAGGCCGACGAGTACGGCGGCGGGTCGGCCGAGCGCATGCACAGCGAGCTGTTCGCCGGCCTCATGCGCGACCTGGACCTCGACGCCGGCTACGGGGCGCTCTGGGACGACGCCCCGGCGGTGGCGTTCGCCTCGGTCAACACGATGTCGCTGTTCGGGCTGCACCGCCGCTGGCGGGGCGCGGCGCTGGGGCACCTCGCCACGGTGGAGATGACCTCCTCCGAGCCGAGCCGCCGGTACTCGGCCGGGCTGCGCCGGCTGGGCTTCGACGGGCGGACCACCGTCTTCTACGACGAGCACGTGGAGGCCGACGCGGTGCACGAGCAGATCGCGTCGGTGGACATGTGCGGCTCGCTGGTGGCCACCGAGCCGGAGCTGGCGCCCGACGTGCTCTTCGGGGCGGCCAGCTCGCTGGCCATGGACGGCCTGGCGGCGACCCACCTGCTGGGCGCCTGGGAGGCCGGCCGCTCCGGGCTGCACCGGCGCCCGGCCCTCGCGGCCTGAGGGCGCGCCGTCAGCCGGCCGGCACGGCCTCGTCGCGCTCGGCGGTGGCGGTGCGGTTGCGGGTGATCAGCCACCCGAAGGCCGCGGCGACGGGGAACATCAGCACCCCGTAGACCGCGGCGGGCACGGCCAGCTCCACGCTGTCCAGCACGCTGATGGCGACCGCGATGGCCAGGGTGCTGTTGTGGATCCCGATCTCGAAGGAGCTGGCGATCGCCTGCCTCCGCCGCACGCCGAGCAGCCGCGGCACCGTGAACCCGATGGCCAGGCTGCAGAGGCAGAAGACCAGCGCCGGCAGGCCGACGTCGCGCAGGTAGCCCCCGATGTTCTCCCGCTCGGCCAGCATGGTGCCGACGATGACCAGCGCCAGGACCACCGCCGAGAGGATGCGCACCGGCTTGTCGGAGCGGTCGGCGAAGCCCGGGGCCGACCGGCGCACCAGCATGCCGAGGGCGACGGGGACGAGCACGATCGCGAAGACCTGCAGCGTCTTGCCGAACTGCAGCCCCAGGCTGCCGGCGTCGGCCGGGTCGAACCAGGCGATCGCCAGGTTGGTGACCACCGGCAGGGTGACGACGGCGATCACCGAGTTGAGCGCCGTGAGGCTGATGTTGAGCGCCACGTCCCCCCGGTAGAGGTGGCTGAACAGGTTCGCCGTGGTGCCACCGGGCGAGGCGGCGAGCAGCAGCATGCCGACCGCCAGCAGCGGGGGCAGGTCGAACAGCAGCACCAGCCCGAAGCAGAGCACCGGCAGCGCGAGCAGCTGGAGCGCCAGAGCGATCACGACCGCCTTGGGCTGCCGGGCGATGCGGGCGAAGTCGTCGGTGGTGAGCGAGAGCCCCAGGCCGAACATGACGACGGCCAGCGCCAGCGGCAGCGCGACGGCGGTGAGCGCGGAATCCATGGGTCCTCCGATCGGGCACCGGCCGGGGAGCCCGCCGGCGAGACGTCCCGCGCATCCTGTGCGATCGGGGTCACGGAAGGCAACCGACCCGCCCGGAGGCTGGTCAGTCCTCCCGACGCGCCTCGCGGAGGAGCTGGGCGGGTCGTGGCCGGCTCGGGGCGCTGGGCGCGGAGAACCCCGAGCGCTTGTGCGAGCCGTCGCAGAAGGGCTTGATGCCCGACTTGCCGCACCGGCACAGCGCGATGGTCTCGCGCCCGGGGTCGATCTCGGCGCCGTCCTGGTCCTGCAGCCGGAAGTTGCCGCGCACGATCAGCGGCCCGTCCCGGTAGGGCGTGATCGTGGCGCCCGCCGCGCGTTCCTCGCCGGGACCGGGGGCGGCGGTGGGGTCCTCGGACGGCTCGGGCTCGGCCGACGGTGATGCTGACACGCACCCCAGCATGCCCCGCCGCCCCTCGGGCCCGACCCGGCGGTCACCCATCGGGGGTCAGCCGCCGTCCGGGAAGGTCAGCGAGCCGACCATGCGGTCCAGCACCTCGACGTTGCGCGGGTAGTCGAACCGCGGGAGCCCCACCGTGTCGGCGACGAGGGTGCGCGGTTCGCCGCCCTGGCTCCCGAGGTCGACGACGTAGCTGGTGATCGGGACCCCTTCGGGCCAGAGCCCCTCGCCCGCCGTGACCTGCTCGATCCGCACGGCCGGCCGGTCGTCGACCGTGACCTCCTCCCGGCTCAGCTCCTCCCCGGCCCCGGTGGAGGCCACCAGGTCGAACGGGATGCCCTCCACCCGCAGGCTCACCGGGGTCACCCGGGCGTCCGAGGCCGGCGGCAGGGTGAACGACTCGGGGGCGAAGCGGGAGCAGGCCGGCACCTGCGTCCCCGGGTTCACCGACCACTCCTCCGGATAGGAGATCGCGAAGCCGGCCGGGCTCTCGCAGCGCTCGGCGAGGGCGACCGGCTCCGCGGGCTCCTCGTCGAGCAGGTCGATGACGATCCGTTGCGGCGAGCTCAGGGGCGCGACGGCGAACGGGCGCCGCGCGTCCAGGCCGGCGAAGAACGTGTACCGGCCCTCGAACACCGTGTCCGCGACCAGCGTGTCGAGCACCGTCGCGTCGGGGACCGACTGCCGCTCGGGCCCCTCCCACGGCTCCGCGTCCGAGGGCGCGTCGCCCGGGAGCGCGATGTTGGTCAGCGTGATGCCGAGGACGGCGTCCCCGGGCACCTCGACCTCCGCTCCCGACCCCTGTGACCGCGGATCACCGGTGTAGGCCACCCGCCAGCCGGCCTCCCCCTCGCCCGCCAGCTCGAAGACGATGCGGTCGAACCCGTCGTGGGTGCCCAGCCGCACGTCGGTCACGGTGACGGGCGGCCCGTCGCCCGTGGCGATGGACGCGTCGGTGTCCCCCTCGCCGACGGGCTCCTGCTCCGCCGAGGTGTCCTCGGGCGGGGGCGAGGTGGTGGTGGGCGAGGTGGTGGTGGGCGACGCGGTCGGAGCCGCATCGGTCGGCGGCTCCTCGTCGGTCCCGCAGGCGACGGTGAGGAGCACGGCCGCGCAGACCCCGGCAGGGAGGAGGCGCATCGCTGGTCCTGACTGGAGTCGGGCAGGGAGTCCCTGACCCCATTGCCAGATCCTTCGGGGGCGAACCATCGAACGGGCGACGCCACCGGATCGTCATGCGGGTCCGGCGGCACCGCCCGGGGCCGGCTGCCCGTAGAAGACCTGCTCGACGACCGTGCGCGCGTGCCGGGTGGTGCGGCGGTAGTCGTCGAGGAACCGGCCGGGTTCGTCGTCGGGGCCGTACCCGCAGGCACGGGCGACCCCGCCGAGCTCGAGGCCCGGCCGCGGTAGCTGGTCGCTGGGGCGGCCGCGCACGAGGAAGATCGCGTTGCGCGCCCGGGTGGCCAGCTCCCACGCCGCGGTCAGCGCCTCCGCCTGCTCCTCCGGCAGCAGCCCCTCCGCCGCGAGCGCGGCCAGCGCCTCGACGGTGGAGGCCACCCGGAGCGCCGGCACCCGGGCGGCGTGCTGGAGCTGGAGCAGCTGGACGGTCCACTCGACGTCGGCCAGCCCGCCGCGGCCGAGCTTGGTGTGGGTGGCGGGGTCGGCGCCGCGTGGCAGCCGCTCCCGCTCCACCCGCGCCTTGATCCGGCGGATCTCGGCGACCTGCTCGGGGGTGAGCCCCTCCGACGGATACCGCACCGGGTCGACCAGGGCGACGAACTCCGCGCCCAGCGCCTCGTCGCCGGCCACGGGCACGGCACGCAGCAGCGCCTGCACCTCCCACACCGAGACCCAGCGCTCGTAGTACTCGCGGAAGGCCGGGAGGCTGCGCACCAGCGCGCCCTGCCGCCCCTCGGGCCGCAGGTCGGCGTCGACCTCGAAGGCCGGGTCCGGCGCCGGTTCGGACAGCAGCCGCCGCAGCGTGTGGGCGACGGCGTTCGCGGCGGCCGTGGCCTTCCCCTCGTCCGAGCCCGGCCGCGGCCGGTGGACGAACAGGACGTCCGCGTCGGAACCGAAGCCCAGCTCACCGCCGCCCAGCCGCCCCATGCCGATGACGGCGAGGTCCATGGGCAGGTCGGCGACGTCGACGCGGGCCTCCTGGGCGTGCGCCCGCAGGGCGGCGTCGAGCCCGGCCTGCAGCGTGGCGGCGGCGACGTCGGTGAGCGCCCGGCCCACCCGGTGCACGTCCAGCCGGCCCAGCAGGCTCGCGGCCGCGATGCGCAGCAGCTCCTGGCGGCGCAGCCCACGGATGACCCGCACCCCCGCCTGCGGGTCGGGGGCCCGGCCGGCCGCCTGCCGCCACGCCTTGGCCAGGGTGGCCGCCGACCGCGGCTCCAGCTCCGCGTCGTCGGCGAGCAGGCGCAGCGCCTCCGGCGTGCGGGTGAGCAGCGAGGCGACGTACTGGCTGGAGCCCAGCAGCTGGGCCAGCCTCTCGGCGACCTGCCCCTCGTCGCGCAGCAGGCGGAGGAACCACTGGTTCCCGCCCAGCGCCTCGCTCACCTGCCGGTAGGCCAGCAGCCCGGCGTCCGGGTCGGGGCAGGAGGCGAAGGTCTGCAGCAGCACCGGCAGCAGGTACTTCTGCATCGAGGCCGACCGGGAGACCCCGCCGGTGAGGGCCGCCAGGTGGCGGAGCGCCCCTTCCGGGTCGGCGAAGCCCAGGGCCCGCAGCCAGTCACCGGCCGCCTTCGACCCCAGGTGCAGGTGCTCGCCCGGGACGCGGGCCACCGCCGACAGCAGCGGCCGGTAGAAGAGCTTCTCGTGCAGCCGGCGCACCTCGCGGGTGTGCAGCGCGAGCTCCGCCCGCAGCACGTCGACGGCGTCGCCGCGGTGGTCGGGCTTGTACCCCAGCGAGCGGGCAAGCCAGCGCAGCTGCTGCTCGTCGGTGGGCAGCAGGTGGGTGCGGCGCAACCGGAGGAGCTGCAGCCGGTGCTCGACGGTGCGCAGGAAGCGGTAGGACGCGATCAGCGTCGCGGCGTCCTCGCGGCCGACGTAGCCGCCGGCCGACAGCGCCAGGAGCGCCGGCAGCGTGCCGCCGACCCGCAGGGTGGCGTCGGCGCGGCCGTGCACCAGCTGCAGCAGCTGGACGGCGAACTCGACGTCGCGCAGCCCCCCGCGGCCGAGTTTCAGCTCCCGCTCGGCCTGGGCGGGCGGGATGTTGGCCTCCACGCGGCGGCGCATCGCCTGCACCTGGCCGACGAACCCGGGCCGGTCGCCGGCCTTCCAGACCAGCGGCCACAGCGCGTCGACGTAGCCGCGCCCCAGGTGCGGGTCGCCGGCGACCGGGCGCATCTTCAGCAGCGCCTGGAACTCCCAGGTGTCGGCCCACTGCTCGTAGTAGGCCGCGTGCCCCGCCACGGTGCGCACCAGCGCGCCCGCCTTGCCCTCGGGGCGCAGCGCCGCGTCGACCTCCCAGGCCGCCTCCCGGCAGATGCGCATGAGGGAGGCCGCGACCCGCGTGGCGCCGGCGAGCGCCGGCGGCTCGGGGTCACCGGGGTCGACCGGCTCCGCCACGAACACCACGTCGACGTCGCTGACGTAGTTCAGCTCCCGCCCGCCGGTCTTGCCCAGGGCGATGACCGCCAGCCGGCAGGCGGCCGTGTCCTGCGGCTGCTCGGCGACGGCGAGCGCCAGCCCGGCGGTGAGCACGGCGGCGGCGATGTCGGCCAGCTCCGCGGCGGCGTCCTCGGCCGGCACGCCGTCGGCCAGGTCGCGCCCGGCCAGCGAGAGGATCGCCCGGCGGTAGGCGTGCCGCAGCGCCGCGATCCGCGAGGGTCCGGCGTCGGGCGCGGCGGAGCCCAGCCGGACGCCCCACGGCGGGTCGTCGGGGTCGGCGCCGACCGCGGCCAGCATCTGCTGCTCCAGCCCGTGCGGGGTGGGCCGGCTGGGGCCGTTGGCGTCGTCGAGCACCTCCCAGTCCAGCGGGTAGGCGGCGAGGTGGTCGGCCAGCCCGGAGCTCGCGCCCAGGACGGCGAGCAGGCGGCCGCGCAGGTGGCCGGAGCCGCGCAGCCGGGCCAGCAGCGTGGCGGCCGCGCCCCCGGTGTGGTCTTCGGCGTCCAGCGCCTCGACCAGCCGGTGGAGCGAGCGGACGGCGAGGTCGGGGTCGCCCGCGCGGGCCAGCGCCGCGACGACCGGCCCCGCCTCCGGGTCGGCCGGCTCGTTGCGGTCGAGATCCCAGAGCCCGAGCGCCGGGTCCGACAGCAGCCGCGCCGCGCGTTCGCCCTCCTCGAAGCCGAACCGGACGAGGCGGACCACCGCGCGCCGCGGGACCTCCGCCTGCGGCACGCTCACGCGCCCACCTGCGCCCGGGAGCGGACCAGGTCGGCGAAGCGCCCGGCGAACGGGCGCCACGCCTCGGCGACGTCGTCGTGCGCCGCGGCCGCCCGGGCGCACAGCGTCTCGACGTCCAGCGGGCTGGCCGCCACGCCGACCGGGTCGCTCGCGGCCCAGGCCCTCACCATCTCCGGCGTCGTCTCGATGTGGAACTGCAGCCCGTAGACGGCGGTGCCGACCCGGTAGGCCTGGTGCGGGTAGTGCGGGTTGCCGGCGAGCAGGGTCGCCCCCGCAGGCAGCTCGGAGATCTCGTCGTGGTGCCACTGGATGACGTCCGGCGAGAGCGGCAGCGGGCGGAACACGGGGTCGGCGTCGGCGGCGTCCCGCTTGGCGACCAGCGTCGCGCCGACCTCGGGCCCGTCCACGCCGACCCGGGTGCGGCCGCCGCCGACCTGGGCCAGCAGCTGGGCGCCCAGGCAGACGGCGAGCGTGGGCAGGTCGGCGGCGAGCGCCTGCCGGAGGAGCTCCCGCACGCCGACGAGCCCGGGGCTGGTCGCCTCGTCGTCCATCGACGACTGCGGCCCGCCCATCACCAGCAGCCCGTCGTAGCCGTCGAGGGTCGGCGGCAGCGGCTGCCCGAGCCCGAGCCGGCGCTCGTCGAGCTCCAGCCCGGCGTCCCGCAGCCACTCCCCCAGCCGAGCCGGCGGATCGGTCTCGCTGGGGACGACGACGAGCAGGTGGGCCACCGTCGCAGCCTAACGAGCGCGTGCGGAGGCAAGCCTGGAACGGCCTCGTCGCAGGGTCCCGTGCCGAGCCTGCGAGGTACGGGGGGCGACGAGGCCCTCCTAGAGCCCGGGGAGGTAGCGCCGCAGCTCGAACGGCGTGACGTTCTGCCGGTAGGAGTTGAACTCCTCCCACTTGTTGCGGAGGAAGAACTGGAACACGTGCTCCCCGAGGGTCTCGGCGACCAGTTCACTGCCCTGCATCGCGGTCAGCGCCTCGCCGAGGCTCACCGGCAGGTCCTCGTACCCGGCCGCGCGCCGCTCGGTGTCGGTGAGCGACCAGACGTCGTCCTCGGCCTCCGGGGGCAGTTCGTAGCCCTTCTCGATGCCGCGCAGCCCGGCGGCCAGCAGCACCGCGAAGGTGAGGTAGGGGTTGCAGGCGGAGTCCGGTGAGCGGACCTCGACCCGGGCCGACTGGGCCTTGCTCGGCTTGTAGCTCGGCAGGCGGACCAGCGCGGAGCGGTTGGCCCGGCCCCAGGTCGCCGCGGTGGGCGCCTCGGTCCCGGCCAGCAGGCGCCGGTAGGAGTTCACCGTCTGGTTGGTGATGGCGGTGACCTCGCGGGCGTGGGTCAGCAGGCCGGCGATGAACTGCTTGCCGGTCGTGGAGAGCCGCATGGGGTCGGCCGGGTCGTGGAAGGCGTTGCGGTCGCCCTCGAAGAGCGACAGGTGGGTGTGCATCGCCGAGCCCGCCAGCTCGGTGAAGGGCTTGGGCATGAAGGTCGCGTGGACGCCCTGGGCCAGCGCCACCTCCCGGACGACGTGCCGCAGGGTCATGATGTTGTCGGCCATGGAGAGCGCGTCGGCGTAGCGCAGGTCGATCTCCTGCTGGCCCGGCGCGACCTCGTGGTGGCTGAACTCCACCGAGATCCCCATCGCCTCGAGCGCGAACACCGCCTCGCGCCGGAAGTCGTGCGCCACGTTGTGCGTGGAGAGGTCGAAGTAGCCGCCGGTGTCGGCCGGCTGCGGCGGAGTGCCGTCGGTGGGCAGGTCCCGGAGCAGGAAGAACTCGATCTCCGGGTGCGTGTAGAAGGTGAACCCCATGTCCCCGGCCTTGGCGAGCGCCCGGCGCAGCACGTGGCGCGGGTCGGCCCACGACGGCGAGCCGTCGGGCAGGGTGATGTCGCAGAACATCCGGGCGGTGTCGCTGGGCCGGCCCTCGCGCGCCGGCATCACCTGGAAGGTGCCGGGATCGGGCTTGGCCAGCATGTCCGACTCGTAGACCCGGGCGAAGCCCTCGATCGCCGAGCCGTCGAAGCCGATGCCTTCGGCGAACGCCGCCTCGATCTCCGCCGGTGCCACCGCGACGGCCTTGAGGTAGCCGGAGACGTCGGTGAACCACAGCCGCACGAAGCGGATGTCGCGCTCTTCCAGGGTCCGCAGGACGAACTCCTGCTGTCGGTCCATGCCGGCCATGATCCAGTCCGCTCGTTTCGGGAGTGTGACGTCGGCGCAAGCCTGCCCCGTCCGGGCGATCCGCACACCGTCCTGCGCCACGGACGACGACGTGTCGCGGTCGGCGGCGCCCGGTCAGCCGGGCGGGTGCCAGTCCGGGGGGCTCAGCACCGCCGCCATGCGGCTCAGCTCCGCCCGGTGCAGGGAGGCGAGCCGGCCGAGGATCTCCTCGCCCGCCGGGGTGAGCACCACCCGCACCGCGCGCGCGTCGTCCGGGTGCGCTGTCCGCCCGACGAGGTCCTGCTTCTGGGCGCGGTCGACCAGCTCGACCACGCTGTGGTGGCGCAGCTGCAGCCGGTCGGCCAGCTCGCGGACCGTGGCCCAGTCCCGCTCGGGGAACCCCTTGAGCGCCAGGAGCAGCTGGTACTGCTGCGGCGTGAGCCCGTGCCGGCGCACGACCTCCTCGCTGAACCGCAGGTAGCGCCGGATGCCGAACCGGAACCGGGCCAGCGCCTCGAAGTCGGCCTTGCTCAGGGGCGCCGGGTCGCAGTTCTCACCCGTCGCCGTCACCGCGCCATCACATCACGGCGCCGCGCGCGGAGGTCTGGCGACTTCTATCGTGCTGCGATACGTTCGGCCTCGTCCCGGGCGGGCTCCGCCCGGGCGTCGGCGAGGAGGACCTCGTGCGCGGACAGCCCGGCGGACCGGCGCGGGAGCGGCCATGAGCACCCGCGCGGGCTCCCCGCCGGTCGTCGTCCGGGTCACCGCCACCTCCGAGGACGCCGTCGACTGGGCGGCGGCCGAGGCCTCGATCCGCGGCCTGCCGCTGCGGCTGGTGCACCCGGTGAGCAGCACGGCCGAGGCGCTGGAGGCCGCGGCGTCCCGGGCCCGCGCGGTCGACGGTGGCCTCGCCGTCGAGAGCTCCCGGGTCAGCGGGCCGGCCCGCCGCGCGTTGCTGCGGGAGAGCCGCACGGCAGCCCTGCTGGTGCTCGGCGCCCCTGCTCGCGCGACGCTGACCCGGGTGCTGCCCGCGCATGCGCCCCTGCGGCTCGCGGCCGCCGCCGCGTGCCCGGTCACGGTGGTCCGCGCCCTACCTCGCGCCACCGATCCGCGGTCGGCACCTCGCGTGGTGGTCGGGATCGACGGCACGCCCTCCTCCGGCGCCGCCCTCGGCTTCGCCGTCCGGGCGGCCCGCCGACGGGGCCTCCCCCTCGTCGTCCTGCACGCGTGGACCGCCGACGCCCCCGCGGACCTCGAGGGGGTGTGCGCCTCCCGCGTCGTCACCGAGGCCGGCGCCGTCGGGCTGGTGGACCGGACGATCGCACCGTGGCGGGAGGAGTTCCCCGACGTCCCCGTGACCGCGGACGTCCGGTGCGAGGACGCCGCCGCCGCGCTCGTCGCGACGTCCGACGGCGCCGCGCTCGTCGTCCTGGGGACCCCGGGCCGACGCCGGCTGGCCGGGAACCTCCGGCCGGTGGGGCTGCGGGTGCTGGCCGGGGTCGCCGGCCCGGTCGTCGTCGTCGGCCACGAGGGACGTGGGACGCAGCCGAGCCGACGGGGACTGCGCAGCGCCTCGAGCCGCTGACCGGCATCCGGCTGCCATGGCCGACGACCCTGCTCCCGGGGGCGGCTGGGCGCCGACCCGCGCACCGGGGCGGTCGCCTTCTGGCGACCGCGACCACCGGCCCCCCCTCGCACCCCGGGTGGGTGCGAGGCGAGGATGGGGCCGTGAGCGATCAGCAGCCGGTGCAGATGCGGGTGTCCCTGGCCCAGGTCGACACGCGGGTCGGCGACCTCGCGGGCAACAGCGACCTGGTGGTGCGCTGGGCGGCGGAGGCCGCCGGGTCCGGCGCCCACCTCGTCGTCTTCCCCGAGATGACGCTGACCGGCTACCCGCCGGAGGACCTGGTGCTGCGGGAGTCGTTCGCCCGCGCCAGCGAGCAGGCCCTGGTCGACCTCGCCGCCCGGCTGGCGGCCGACGGGCTCGGGGACCTCGCCGTCGTCGTCGGGTACCTGGCGCACACCGAGGGCAGCGGCCCCGCCCCGGTCGACGAGCCACCGACCGACGACCACCGGCCCAGCGACGCCAACCCGCGCCGGGGCGCGCCGCGCAACGCCGCGGCCCTGCTGCACGGCGGCGAGGTCGTCGTCCGCTACTACAAGCGCCACCTGCCCAACTACGGCGTCTTCGACGAGGCGCGGTACTTCGTGCCCGGCACCGAGCTGCCGGTGGTGCGGCTGCACGGGGTCGACGTCGCGCTGACCGTCTGCGAGGACCTCTGGGTCGAGGGCGGACCGTGCGGGGTCGCCGGGCAGGCCGGGATCGACCTGGTGGTCTCGCCCAACGCCTCTCCCTACGAGCGGGCCAAGGACGACCTGCGGCTGCCGCTGGTGCGCCGCCGGGCCGCCGAGGCGCGGGCCGCGATCCTGTACTGCAACCAGGTCGGCGGGCAGGACGAGCTCGTGTTCGACGGCGACTCGATGGCCGTCTCCCCCACCGGCGAGCTGCTGGCCCGCGCGCCGCGGTTCGTCGAGCACCTGCTCACCGTCGACCTCGCGCTGGACCCCGCCGCGGTGCCGCAGCGGCGCGAGGGCCGGATCGGGCCGATGACCGTCACCCGGCACGTGCTGTCGGAGGCCCCGGTGCCGGCGTACGAGGCGCGGCCGGCGACCGTGGCCGAGCCGCTCGGCGACTGCGAGGAGGTCTGGCGGGCCCTGGTCCTCGGCCTGCGGGACTTCATCGACAAGAACGGCATGCCCTCGGTCGTCCTGGGCCTCTCCGGCGGCATCGACTCCGCCATCTGCGCGGCGCTCGCCGTCGACGCCCTCGGCGCCGACCGGGTGCACGGCGTCGGGCTGCCGTCGAAGTGGTCCAGCGAGCACTCGCTGGCCGACGCCGAGGACCTCGCCCGCCGCACCGGCCTGCACTACTCGGTCGTGCCGATCGCGCCGATGGTCGACGCGTTCGAGGCCTCGGTGGAGCTCTCCGGCGTGGCGGCGGAGAACCTGCAGGCGCGGGTGCGCGGCACGCTGCTCATGGCGCTGTCCAACCAGCACGGGCACCTGCTGCTGACGACGGGCAACAAGAGCGAGGTCGCCGTCGGCTACTCCACGCTCTACGGCGACTCCGCCGGCGGCTTCGCCCCCATCAAGGACGTGCCCAAGACGCTGGTGTGGGAGCTGGCCCGCTGGCGCAACGCGCACGCCGCCGGGCGCGGCGAGACCGAGCCGATCCCGCGGAACTCCATCGACAAGCCCCCGTCGGCCGAGCTCGCGCCCGGGCAGGTCGACAGCGACTCGCTGCCCTCCTACGAGGAGCTGGACGCGGTGATCGCGGACTACGTCGACCGCGACCTCGGCATGGCCCAGCTGCTCGAGCGCGGCCACGACCCGGAGGTGGTGGCGCGGGTCCTCCGACTGGTGGACAGCGCCGAGTTCAAGCGCCGCCAGTCGGCGCCCGGCACCAAGATCAGCCTCAAGGCGTTCGGCCGCGACCGGCGGCTGCCCGTCACCAACCGGTGGCGGGAGACCGTGCCCACCGTGCGAGAAGGAGCACAGGCATGAGCGAGTCGGTCCTGTACGGCGGGCAGTCGACGGCGCGGGTGCGCATCCACCACCTGCAGCAGGCCAAGGAGCGCGGCGAGAAGTGGGCGATGCTCACCGCCTACGACACCTACAGCGCGGCCATCTTCGAGGAGGCCGGCATCCCGGTGATGCTGGTCGGCGACTCCTCCGGCAACGTCGTCCTCGGGCACACCAGCACCGTGCCGGTGACCGTCGAGGACATCCTGCTGATGACCAAGGCGGTCACCCGCTCCACCAAGCGGGCGCTCATCGTGGCCGACCTGCCCTTCGGGTCCTACGAGTCGGGGCCGCAGCAGGCCTTCGAGACCGCCGTCCGCATGATGAAGGAGGGCGGCGCCCAGGCGGTCAAGCTCGAGGGCGGGCTGCGGGTGGGGCCGCAGATCAAGCTGCTCCACGACGCCGGCATCCCGGTCATGGCGCACGTCGGCTTCACGCCGCAGAGCGAGCACGCGCTCGGCGGGTTCCGGGTGCAGGGCCGGGGCGCCGGGGCCGAGCAGCTGCTCGCCGACGCGCACGCCGTCCAGGAGGCCGGCGCCTTCGCCGTCGTCCTGGAGATGGTGCCGGCCGCCGTCGCCGCGCAGGTGACCAAGGAGCTCTCCATCCCCACGATCGGCATCGGCGCCGGCGTGGACTGCGACGCGCAGGTGCTGGTGTGGCCGGACATGGCGGGGCTCAACGGCGGCCGGGTGCCGAAGTTCGTGAAGAAGTACGCGGACCTGCGAGGCGAGCTGCTGCGGGCGGCGAGGGAGTACGCCGACGACGTCCGCGGAGGGGTCTTCCCGGGGCCGGAGCACTCGTTCGACTGACCGACCGCAGGGCCGAGGTGCCCTGTCGGCTCCGCGCCGGGGGTGTCACGGTGCTCCATGGGCACCGCGGAGAACAAGGAACTCGTGCGCCGGATGGTCGACGAGTGCGTGAACACCCACCGGGCGGACCTGCTCGACCGGTTCGTGACCGCGGACGTGCGGGTGCATGCCGGGACGCCGGGGGCGGCTCCGGCCACCGAAGGCCTGCAGCAGCTCCGGGAGTCCTTCTCCCGGTTCCGGACGGCCCTTCCCGACCTGCACGTCCACCTCGACGACGTCCTCGCCGAGGGCGACCGGGTGGCCGTGCGCTGGACGGGCAGCGGCACCCACTCCGGTGCGCTGGCCGGCGTCGCGCCGACCGGGACGCCGGTGCGGTGGGGCGGGACCGACCTCTACCGGATCGCCGGGGACAAGGTCGCCGAGTGGTGGCGCAACGACGACATGGTCTGGCTCCTCCACCAGCTGGGCCGTGACCTCACGCCGGTCTCCGGTTGAGCCGCAGCCGGCACCGCTCCCGCACCGCGAGCCGGCCGTAGCCGACGACGTTCGGCGTGACGGCGACGGCGTAGGTGCCGGCCTGCGTGCCGGTCGCGTCGACGTCCAGGCCCAGCGGGTCGAAGAGGTAGTGACCCAGGAAGCCGCCCTCGTATCCCGGTGCGCCGGCCCGCTCGCGCAGCCACAGCTCGAGGTCGGTGAGCGGGCAGTCGGCGCCGGCCAGGTTGACGGCGAGGATCACCAGTGCGACGGGGGCGTGCAGCAGCACGAGCCGGGGCCACCGGAGGGCGAGCAGGGCGCCGACCAGCATGAACAGGACGGCGGCGGCGTGCACGAGCGCCACCGCGTTCGCGAGCAGCACTCCCCCACTGTGCCACCCGGGGCGTGGCCCGGGGGCCGGTCAGCCGGCGAGCTGGGCCAGCAGCACCGCCGGCGCCTCGGCCAGCGAGGGGCCGTACCAGGTGAGGTGCCGCCCGCTGACGAACACCGGCCGGGCCTGCGGCCACGCCTCCGGGCCGTCCTCGGGCGTGAACGCGTAGGGCTCGTCGGGGAGGACGACGAGCTCCGCCGGCACCGTCGCGGGCTCGTCCGGGCGGAGCTTCGGGTACCGGTCGGCGTGCTCCGCGAACACGTTGCGGACGCCGAGCCGGGCCAGCACGTCGCCGGCGAAGGTGTCACGGCCCAGCACCATCCAGGGACGACGCCAGATCGGGACGACCGCCGGCACGTCCGGCAGCCGCGGCGGCGCGGTCCAGGCCGCCCGCGCCGCGGCCAGCCAGCCGGGGTCGGGGCGGTCCAGCACGGCGCAGAGCCGGGTGAGCGAGTCCAGCGCCTCGTCGACGGTGGCCGGCGCGGTGACCCACACCGGCACGCCCGCAGACCGGAGCGCCGCGACGTCGGGGTCCCGGTTCTCCTCGGCGTTGGCGACCACCAGGTCCGGCGCCAGGTCGAGCACCCGGCCCACGTCCGGCCACTTGGTGCCGCCGACCCGCGGGACGTCGAGCCCCGCCGGGTGGCTGCACCAGTCGGTCGCCCCGACCAGCAGGCCGACGTCGGTGGCGGCGATCGCCTCGGTCAGCGACGGCACCAGCGAGACCACCCGCCGCGGCGGCGGCCCCGCGTAGGGCCGCCGCTGGTCGTCGCACCTGCCGCCGCCGGTGAGAAGCCGGAGCGGCCCCCTGCAGGGCCCCGCCGCGAGCGTGCGAGCGGTGGGGGGCAGGGGGTCATTCATCAGACGTCGGTGATCCGGACGCCCGCGTGCACCTTGTACCGGCGGTTGACCGACACGAGGTTGATGGTCAGCGCCTCGACCTGGCGGGCGTTGCGGAGCCGCCCGGCGTAGATGCCGCGCATCCCCGGCAGCCGCCCCGCGAGCGCCTGCACCGTGTCCATCGCGGCCCGGTCGTCCCCGACGACCATCACGTCGCCGTCGATGGTGGGCTTGGAGAGGTCCTCGAGGAGCTTGGCCGACAGGTGGTGGAAGGCGCCGACGACGTGCGAGTCGGGCAGCAGCGCGGCGGCCTGCTGGGCGGCGCTGCCCTCCTCGACGTCGAGCACGTACGCGCCGAGCTCGTCGAAGCCCATGGGCACGACGCAGTCGACGACGATCTTGCCGGCCAGCGGGGTGGCGAGGTCGCGGAGCGTGTCGCCGTGCCCCGCGAAGGGGACGGCGACGATGACCAGGTCCGCCGCGCCCGCGACGTCGACGTTCGAGCCGCCGGTGACCGACACCTCGACCCCGCCGGCCACCGTCGCGGCGCGCTCGGCGACCTCGGCGGCCACCTCGGCGGCGCGCTCGGCGTCGCGGGAGCCCAGCAGCACCCGCTGCCCCTGGGCGGCCAGCCGCACGGCCAGCCCGCGCCCCTGCGGACCGGTGCCGCCCAGCACACCCACGACCAGTTCCTCGACCGCGCGACCGTCCGTCACGTCCACCCCTCCCGCGGCGCCGGACAGCCCGGCTGCTCGGACCGATCATGCCCCGCCCGGTCAGGACGGCGGGGGGTCGCCCCGCCACTCGCGGTCCTCGGCGTCCAGCTCCTCGTTGCGCTCGGCGATGGAGGCCAGCGCGTGCTCGGCCTCCTCGCGGGTCTCGTACGGGCCGAGCCGGTGCCGCTCGGCGCAGCCCTCGCGCGGCTCGACGGTGTGGTGCCTGAGGCAGAAGAACCAGGGCCCCTCGCTCATGCGCGACCTCCTTCGCTCGTCGGACGTCCCCAGCCTTCCACCGGTCGCCCGGGCCCGCTCGGACGGCGTTGGCGCCGGCGCGACGACTCCGACCTCACCCGGAAGGGCGCCGGAGGGTGACGGTCAGGAAACGGGGGGTGTCGGAACGCCGGTCCGTGCGGCATCCTGCACCGGTGACCGGCCCGGACGTGCGCGCCTCTGACCAGGCCACCGTCACCCCGGAGCCGGCGACCCCGCACGGTTCCGAGCACCGCGTCGCCGCCCTGACCGTCGCCGTGCTGCTGGCCACCGGCGCCGTCATGGGGTCGGTCAACCTCGTCGTGGACGGCGTGCTGCGGGAGGGCGCCGCCCGGTGGGCCTACGCCGGCACCATGCTCCTGCTGCTGACCCTCGCCGTTGCGCTGGGCATCCGCGGCCGGCTGGGGCCCGGGTACACCCTCGCCCTGGTGCTGCTCGGCGACCTGATCTACCTCGTGGTGGTGCTCTGCATCGAGGACCCGCTGCGCTACGCCACGCCGCTCATGCTGCTCTTCCCCGCGCTCGCGGCCGCCTGGTTCCTGGAGGCGCGGGCGCTCACCGTGCACATGGCGGTGACGACCGCCGTCTGCCTGGCCGCCCTCTGGCCCAGCTACGACGGCGCCATGGCACTCGGCGTCCAGGTGGGGGTCAGCGCCTGCACGCTGAACGGCGCGGCGACCTCGGTCTTCCTGCTGCGCCGGCGGGTGCAGCGTCTCCTGGCGGCGACCGAGACGCTGACCCGGATCGACCCCCTCACCGGGTTGCACAACCGCCGCTACCTCGTCGAGCAGGCCGAGCGGCTCTGGCGGCAGGCACGGCGGGACGGCACCCGGGTGTGCGCCATGGTGCTCGACCTCGACCACTTCAAGCGGCTCAACGACGAGTTCGGGCACGCGGTCGGCGACGCCGTCCTCAGCGCCGTGGCGACCTCCCTCGCGGCCGCCGTCCGCCCCGCCGACGTGCTGGCGCGCATCGGTGGCGAGGAGCTGGTGGTGGTGGGCTCGGTGAGCGACGCGACCGAGGCCGGCCGGCTGGCCGAGCGGCTGCGGTCGGCGGTCGCCCGGGGCCACGGCACCGGTGGGCACGGCGTCACCGCCTCCGTGGGTCTCGCCGTCACCCGGCCGCTCGACGGCGAGGACGCGGTGGCGGCGCTGTGGCGGCTGGTCGACGAGGCCGACGCCGCCATGTACCGGGCCAAGCGCGAGGGCCGGGACCGGGTGGCCACCGCGGGCGTCCCCCGCGCCCGCAGCCCGCGCGCCGAGGAGACCAGCTCCTAGGCCCCCGGGTGCCTCTCTCGACCGGTGGATCCCGCGGTTCTCTGCTTCCCTAGGGGCATGCCGCAGGCCGCGCCCGCCCCGACGCGCACGCTGCCGCCGCCGCTGCGCGAGCAGGCCGACGTCCGCGACCGGTGGCTGACCCAGCGGCTGCTCGACGTCCTGCCGGGGCTGATGGACCAGGCGGGCATCGACCTGTGGATCGTGGCCGGCCGCGAGTACAACGAGGACCCGGTGCTCGCCACCCTGCTCCCGGCGTCCTGGCTCTCCGCCCGGCGGCGCACGATCCTGCTGCTGCACCGCAGCGACGACGGCGTGACCCCCGCGGCGGTCTCCCGCTACCCGGTCGGCCAGTTCCTCCCCGCCTGGACCGCCGAGACCCGCGAGCCCGCCGGGCGCGATCAGTGGGCGGAGGTCCGCCGCTTCGTGGAGCAGGCCGATCCGCGACGGATCGGCATCGACGTCTCCGAGCACTTCGCCCTCGCCGACGGCCTCTCCCACTCCGAGCACCGGCTGCTCAGCGAGGCGCTGGGCCCGTACGCCGACCGGCTGGTCTCCGCGGAGCGGCTGGCGGTGAGCTGGCTGGAGACCCGCCTGCCCGAGGAGATCGGGGCGCTGCGCGGGATGAACCGCCTGGTGCACCAGGTGATCGCCGAGGCCTTCTCACCCGCCGTCGTGCGGGCGGGCGAGACGACCGCCCTGGACCTCGCCTGGTGGCTGCGGCAGCGCTTCCACGACCTCGGGGTGGAGCCGTGGTTCCAGCCCTCGGTGCTGCTGCAGCGCGCCGGGGTGCCGCTCGCGGAGGACGAGGGCACGCTGCTGCCCGCCGTCCCCCGCGACGTGGCGGTGCTGCCCGGTGACCTGGTGCACTGCGACGTCGGGCTGAGCTGCCTGGGCCTGCGCACCGACACCCAGCGCAACGCCTACGTCCTGCGGCCGGGCGAGACCGACGCTCCCGTGGGGCTGCGCGCCGCGCTGCGGGCGGCCAACCGGCTGCAGGAGCTCACCGCGGCCGCGCTCCTGCCGGGCCGCACCGGCAACGAGGTGCTGGCCGCCGCCCGCGCCGCCGCGGCGGACGAGGGCATCGACGGCGACGTCTACTCCCACCCCATCGGCTACCACGGGCACGGCGCCGGCCCGGCCATCGGCCAGTGGGACCAGCAGCAGGGCGTGCCGGGGGCCGGCGACCACCCGGTGCGCCCCGACACGGCCTACGCGCTCGAGCTCGCGGTGCGCCGGCCGGTGCCGGAGTGGGGCGGCCAGTGCGTCCGGCTGGGGCTCGAGGAGGGCGTCGCGCTCACCACCGACGGCGTCGAGTACCTCGACGGGCGGCAGACCGCGTTCGTCCTGATCGGGTGACACCCCGCCGCCCCCGCGGACGGGAGCGGCGAGGGCCGGGCGGTCACTTCTGGCGCGACTTCGCCGTCCGCTTGTCGTTGGCCTTCTGGATGGCGTCGACCAGCTGCTTCTTCTTCATCTTCGACCGGCCGGAGATGTCGAGCTTCTTCGCCAGGTCGTACAGGTGGCTCTTCGACGCGTTGGCGTCCACGCCCCCCTTGGTCTTCCGGTCGGTGTCGCGGCCACCGGCGGCCTGGGCGTCGGAGGGCCCCTTCTTGCCGCCCTCCTTCTTCTGCCAGCGGTCCCCGACCTTCTCGAACGAGTGCTTGACCGCGGCCCACGCCGTCCGGGCGGCCCGCTCCTCGTCGTCGTACTCGTCCACCGCGGAGTCGTAGGCCTTGGCGTAGGTGCGCTGTGCCTTCTTCGGCGAGCGCTGCAGGGTGCTCGGCAGCTCGGACTGCTTGGCGTCGCCCTTCTTCGTCGTCTTCGGCATCGCTCTCTCCTCTCGTGTCCGGCCAGGACCTACCCCGGCCGCCTCGGACGATCACATCCGTCGAGCCGTCACGAGCCGCTCACCAGCGGCTCCGCGAACCGGCCCACCGAGCGGGCTCGGCGAGCTCCACGCGGACCGGCTGCGCCGGTAGGTTCCGCCCGTGGACGAGAGCACCTTCTGGACGCTGGTCGAGGACACCCGCGCGGAGGCCGCCGAGACGGCGCGCGGCTCGGTGGTCGCCGAGCACGTCGCCACCCTCACGGCCGCCCTCGAGGAGCTCTCCGACGACGACGTCCTCGGCTTCTACCGCCAGCTCATGACCGCCCGCGCCCGGGCGAACCGCTGGGACCTGTGGGCCGCCGCGTACCTGGCGCTCGGCGGCGCGAGCGACGACGCCTTCCTCGACTTCCGGAACTGGCTGATCAGCCTGGGGCGGGACGCCTACGAGCGGGTGCTCGCCGATCCGGACGCCGTGGCCGACCTCGAGTGGGACGAGGACGAGGACGACTTCGGCTGCGCCGAGGAGTGGGCCTACGCCCCCCTGGAGGTGCTGGACGACCGCGGCTTCGCCGAGGAGGACCTGGACCCGGGCCCCGACGAGGTCGACGACCAGTTCGGCAAGCCCGCGGGCGAACCGTTCCCGGAGGACGACGACGAGTGGTTCGCCGCCCGGTTCCCCCGGCTCTGGGCGGCCTACGGCCAGGTCTAGCCGGGTCTAGCCGGGTCTAGCCGGGTCTAGCCGTCCAGGTACCGCGTCCAGTGCGCCCGCTCGGCGTCGGTCATCGCCCGGCTGGCGTTCACCGCGAAGTCGAACACCACCAGGACGCAGTCCGCGCGGATCGCGACCTGGCCGTCCTGCTCCAGCTCCTGCCGGAGGGTGAAGGACTTCGTGCCCAGCCGGGTCACCCAGCTCCGCACGCAGAGCTCCTCGCCGACCCGGTAGTAGAGCTGGCGCAGGTAGTCGACCTCGAGGCGGGCGAGGATCAGCCCGCCACCGGTGTGGTCGTCGCCCAGCGCCAGCCGTGCGTCCTCGAGGAGGCTCAGCGCACGGGCGTGGTTGACGTGGCCCAGCATGTCGGGGTCCGACCAACGCAGCCGGACCGGGTGCTCGTGCCGCACGTCAGGGCAGGTCCGCGGTCTCGGCGGACTGCCGGTGCGCCCCCTGGGCATCGTCCGGGTCGGGGTGGACCGTCCGCTCCTCCGACTCGGCGAGGATGACCTCGGCCGCGACCTCCTCCATGCCGCTGCCCCGCAGCGCCTCCTCCTCCGGCAGCAGCTGCGACCGCGTCCCGACGTTGTCCTCGGTGACGTTGTCCAGCGCCTCCGGGCTCGGCTTCTTCTGCGTGGTCACGTCAGAACCGCTGCTGCTCGGTGCCGATGCCCAGGGCGCGGGCGACCTCCTGGACGTTCTCGAACCGCTGCCCGGCGGGCAGCCGCCGCAGGTCCGACAGCACCCGGTCGGTGGGGTTGCCTTCCTGCGCCTTGGCGATCAGCTGGTCGCGGTCGGCGGGCCACACCTCCTTGCCGAGGGCCTCGGCGAGCGCGGCACGGTGCTCGATGTCGCGCTGGTCGGTGCCGGGCGCGGTGGCGGCCTGGTGGGGGTCGGTCACGGGGATCTCCTTCGTCGTGGCGGTGGAACGTCGGGGTGCCGGGGTCAGCTGCCGGCGTCGGTGGAGGCGTCGGTGTAGCGCAGGATCGCGGCCACCGGCTCGTCGTCGGGCAGCGCCGCCCTCGGGACGGCGAGCACGCCGGCGGCGCTGGCGACCGCGGCCTCGACCAGGGCGGCCCCGGCCGGTGCGACCTCGCCGTGCACGCCCAGGGCGTCCATGTCCTGCTGCTTCACGCCGAGCTCCAGCGGGCCGCCGCCGACCAGCAGGGTGGCGTCGGCGTCCTGCTCGTCGGTGAGGAGGAGGGTCTCGACCTGGCCCTTGCGCAGCGCCTCGACGACCGCGTCGGTACCGGTGACGGCCAGCCCGTGGGCGCCCGCGGCCTGCACCTTCTCCACCGCGTCGGCGATGTCGCGGGCCTCGTGCTCGGCGATCAGCTCGGCGGCGCGGCGCTGGACGGGCTCGCGGTCGGCCCCCGCGGCGCGACCCCCCTCGTCCATGGACACGACGAGGTCCGACCACGCCGCGTGCGCCTTGTCGCTCAGGATCTGGCGGGCGCGCACGTCACCGGCGAGCAGGATGAACCGGATCGGCAGGCGCCGGACGAACGAGTCGATCTCGTCGGCGACCCGGCCGGCGTTCTCCTCCCACTGGTTCTCAGCGGTGTGCATGTAGGTGTTGTGCGCCCAGCCGCCGACCTTCACCTTGCGCATGTGGAAGGTGTCACCCTCCACCTGCCGCTCCTCGTCCGGCCGGCCGGAGAGCCCGGCGACGGTGAGATCGGCGCCCACCCGGTCGGCGACGACGACGATGTGCGGCACGCGGCCGGCGAGCTGGCGCAGCACCGGGAGCAGATCGGGGTGCGCCGACCACTGGGCGGTCTCCCGGGCAGGGCTGTCGGCCAGCACCTCGTCGAGCACGACGGACCCGTCCGACGCGACGACGACGGCGCGGCCCTTCAGCGTGCCGGCCTGGCCGCCCTCGTTGCCCTCGAGCAGCCGGGCGCGCACGGCCTCGGTCACCACCTCGGGGGCGCCCTGCTCGGTCAGCTGCTCGGTCAGCGCCCGCACGCGCAGGTCCAGCTCGGTGTCGGCGTTCTCGGTCGTGTGCGTGACGTCGGCGCAGACCGTGGCGTAGGGACCAGCGGCGGCGAACACCGGCTCCAGGAAGGACACGTCCATGTCGGGGGGACAACTCCTCGATCGATCGGGGGTGTTCGGTGGGCGGGGCCGGCTCGCGGAGCCGCGGCTCCCGCCGTCGCCGCCTACCCACCGACCGGCCCCTCACACCCGGTGTCGATTCCGGAGGGCGGGGGTAGGCGGTCCCGCGACACGGAACCGCAGAGAGGACGAGGCATGACCGAGCACGACCAGCTGCCCCTGCCCGACTACGACCACCTGCCCGTGGAGGGCCTGGCCTCGCGGATCCGGACGCTGGACGCCCAGGGTCTGGAGACCCTGCTCGAGTACGAACGCGCCCACGCCGACCGCGTCCAGGTGGTCATGATCATGGAGAACCGCCTGCAGTCGCTCCGCGAGGGCGCCCAGCCCTCCGGCGGTGACCCGGCCGCGCCGGCCGCCGACGACCCGTCGCACGCCGCGGGGGGCTCGAAGGTCTCCGAGGCGACGACCGGCCCGGCCATGAACCCGCCGTCGCAGGGCGACCCGACCAACCCCGCCCAGCCCCGCTCCACCGGCTGACCCTCGACCTGTCCGGGCATAGGAGGCATCACATGCGGGCTGAGCGACCGATCCGCACGTAAGGCCTCCTATGCCCTGAGGACGACGACGTCACGGCCCGCTGAAGGTGGCCACGATGTCCATGACCGCGGGCCCGAGCAGCACGATGAACAGCGTCGGGAGGATGCAGAGGATCAGCGGGAAGATCACCTTGACCGGGATCTGCATCGCCTTCTCCTCCGCCCGCTGGCGCCGCTTCAGCCGCATCTCGGCGGCCTGCGTCCGCAGCACGTCGGCGATCGAGACGCCGTACTGGTCGGCCTGCACCACGGCCCGGATGAACCGGCGCAGGTCGGCGACGCCGGTCCGCTCGGCCAACGCCAGGTAGGCGTCCCGCCGGGGCTGGCCGACGGCGATGTCCTGCAGGGTGCGCACCAGTTCCTCGGCGAGCGCGCCCTTGCCGTTGCTGCCGGCGCGTGCCATGGCGGACTCGAACCCGAGCCCGGCCTCCACCGCGATGGTCATCTGGTCGAGGGTGTCGGCCAGCTCGAGCGCGATCGCCTCCTGGCGCTCCTGCCCGCGGCTGTGGAGCAGCAACTCGGGGAGGAAGTAGGCGACCACGGTTCCGAGGACCGCGGCACCAGCGGTCACGGGGCCGGGCGAGGAGGTCGCCACGAGCAGCCCGAGCCCGCCCGCGACCGGGCCGAGGACGAGCTTCGCTGCGACGAGCCTGGGCACCGGCCAGGCAGCGGGCCGACCGGCGCGGCCGGCCAGGCGGTCGAGCCGCGCGACGGTCCCCCGCGGGGTCAGCCCCCGGACGACCCTGGAGAGGACGCCAGGACCGGTACGGCCGCGCGCACCGGTCACCGCGGCGGGGTGGATGCCGCGCAGCAGGTTGTCGCGGACCTGCGCGCTCTGCCCGGCGGCGCCAGAGAGCAGCGACCAGCCCAGCACGGGCAGGGCCGTGGCCAGGGCGAGCGCGGCCAGGACCACGGAGACGGGAACCGTCGTCATCAGAACCTGATCGCCACGGTCTTCTTGAGCCACAGGCCGCCCACGAGCAGCATCACGGCCGCCCCGGCGAGCAGGCCGTAGCCGACGAGGCTCTGCGTGAACTTGGCCAGGTACTCCGGGTTGCTCACCGAGAGGAACCCGGTCACACCGAAGGGCAGGGCCATCAGCACGATGGCGGACAGCTTCCCCTCGGCCGACAGCGCCTTGACCTGGCGGCGGATGGCGTTGCGCTCACGGATGGTGTTGCCGACGGCGTCGAGCACCTCGGCGAGGTTGCCCCCGACCTCCCGGTGGATGGCGATCGCCTGGGCGACCCAGGTGAAGTCGTCGCTGCCCATGCGGTCGGCGACCTCGTCGAGCGCGTCGTTGAGGTCGCGGCCGACGCGGGTCTCGTTGACGATCCGCGCGAACTCCTCCGACGTCGGCGCCTCCGCCTCGTGCGACACCGAGTCCACGGCGCGCAGCAGGCTGTGCCCGGCTCGCAGGCTGCTGGCCATGAGCTGCAGGGAGTCGTCGAGCTGGTCGGCGAACGCGGCCTGCCGGCGCCCGGCGAGGAAGCCGAGCAGCAGCTTGGCGCCGAACGGCACCACCACGACCAGCAGCAGCGCCAGGAGCGGGCCGGCGAGGACGGCGCCGAGGAGTGCGCCCACCACCGTGGTGAGGCCGACGGCGAGGACGAAGTTCGGCAGCGTCGTCGACAGGCCGGCGCGCTCGAGGGCCGCCGCCCCGGCGGCGAGCCGGCCGCGCTTGACCAGCACCTTCTCGACCGCGGCCCCGGCCGCCGCCCCCGCCCCCGCCAGCGCCGAGGTGGGCGGCGCCACGGACGGGTCCAGGCGGGCCAGCGGCACGCGCGCGGGGCCGGCCGGGAGGACGACCAGGGCGAGGACCAGCAACGCCGCGGCGATCGATCCGACGCCGAGCGCCAGGAGCGCAGCGGACACGGTCACCACCGCCTGGGCGCGGCCGGCTCGACCGCACCGAAGACGCGGGGCGAGAGCGTGATGCCGAGGTCGTCGAACTTGTCGGTGAACCGCGGCCGGACGCCCGTCGGCACGGGCTTCCCGAGGAAGGTGCCGTGCGCGTCGACCCCGGCGGAGTAGTCGAAGAGGAAGGCGTCCTGGAGGGTCACGGTCTCCCCCTCCATGCCCTGCACCTCGGTGACGTGGGTGACGCGGCGGCTGCCGTCCCGCAGCCGGGTGATCTGGACGACGAGGTCGACGGCGGAGGCGATCTGCTCCCGGATCGCCCGAAGCGGCAGGTCCATCCCGGCCATGAGCACCAGGGTCTCCAGCCGGGCGATCGCGTCGCGCGGGGTGTTGGCGTGCACGGTGGACAGCGAGCCGTCGTGGCCCGTGTTCATCGCCTGCAGCATGTCCAGCGACTCGCCGCCCCGGCACTCCCCGACCACGATCCGGTCGGGGCGCATGCGCAGCGAGTTCCGGACCAGGTCGCGGATGGTGATCGCGCCCCTGCCCTCGATGTTCGGCGGCCGCGACTCCAGCCGGACGACGTGCTCCTGCTGGAGCTGCAGCTCGACGGCGTCCTCGATGGTGACGATGCGCTCGCCGTCCGGGATGAACGAGGAGAGCACGTTCAGCAGCGTCGTCTTCCCGGTGCCGGTGCCGCCGGAGACGATGATGTTGAGCCGGGCCTCGACGCAGGCGTGCAGCAGCTCGGCCATCTCCGGGGAAAGGGTCCCGAACCCGATGAGGTCCTGGACCCCGAACGGCTCCTTCGAGAACTTGCGGATGGTCAGCGTCGAACCGCTGAACGCCAGCGGTGGGATGATCGCGTTCACGCGGGAACCGTCCGCCAGTCGGGCGTCGACCAGGGGGGAGGATTCGTCGATCCGCCGCCCGACCCGGGACACGATGCGGTCGATGACCCGGCGCAGGTGCTCCTCGGAGGTGAACCGCGTGGCGGTGCGCTCCAGCCGGCCGCCGCGCTCCACGTAGATCGCGTCCGGCCCGTTGACCATGATCTCGCTGACCGCGGCATCGTCGAGCAGCCGCTGGAGGGGGCCGTACCCCAGCACGTCGTCGGCGAGCTCGGCGGTCAGCCGCTGGCGCTCCTCCGTGCTGAGCGGGACGTTCTCCTCCTCGACGACCTCGTCGAGCTCCTTGAGGACCACCGCGCGCAGCGCATCCTCAGCCATCGAGGGGTCGTTCATCCGGCTGCCCATGCGCTCGAAGAGCGCCTTGCCGACGCGGTCCTTGAGCCGGGCCAGGGCGTCGGTCGGCGGCACAGGGGCCGCCGCGGCGACCGGCCGGGGCCTGGGCAGGGTGCGGGTGGCGGCCGGCGTGCCCGGCGAGGCCGCGTGGACCGTGACGGGCGCCTGGGCGACGGCGGGGGCGGGCTGCTCGGTCGCGGGCGCCCCTGCTCCCCCGCCCCGCGCCGCCTGCAGCCGCTGGGCGAGGTTCACGACGCCGCCCGGTGCCTGGCCCGGTAGCGACCGGCCTTCGCGAGCGGGGTGGCCGAGAACCGGGACACCAGCCGGCGCAGCTCGCGCACCATCGGGTCGCGGCGGCCGCCGCTGGACAGGATGGGGACGCCCTGGTTGGTCGTGGCGGGCACGGCCTTCGACCGGGGCAGGACGACGTCGACGCCGGTCCCGATGGTCGTCTCGACGTCGCGCACGGTCAGGCCGCCCTTGGGGTCGGCGAAGTTCATGACGACGTGCCGCCCGGCGGGGATCATGGCCAGCTCCCGGAGCACGTCGAGCTCCTTGCGCAGCCCCCGCACACCGGGCACGTCCATGCTCGTGAGCATGACGACGTCGGACGCACGGTCCAGCGCCGCCAGAGTCTGCTCGGACAGACCGGGGGCGGTGTCGACGACGACGTAGCGGAACTCGCGCGCCAGCGAGGCAAGCAGCCTGGTGACGTCCTCACCGCTGACCGTGTCACCGGCGGCCGGCGACTCCGCACCGCAGACGGCGAACAACCCGCTCGGGTGCTGGGTCAGGAAGGTCTTGAGGACCATGGTGTCCTCCGCCGCCGGCCCGTGCACGGCGTCGGGGAGCGTGTACTCGGGGACCAGTCCCAGGGCGGAGGCGACGTCGCCGAACTGCACGTCCAGGTCCACCAGCACGGTCGACTGCGGAGCGGCCTCGGTCAGCCCGATGGCCAGGTTCGTGGCGACGGTGGTCTTGCCGACGCCCCCCTTCGGCGAGGCGATGGTGATGACCCGCCCGGCGTAGCGGTCGGTCTCACTGGTCGGGCGCAGCACCCGGCGCCGGCCGGCAGCGGCCCGCCCGGCCCGCTCGACGGCGGCGGCGATCTCATCGACGTCGGCGTCGGGCGGCAGCAGGTCGCGGATGCCCGCGCGCATGGCCGCCTGCCACATCTCGGGCGACGGCTCGGCCATGAGGACGACGGTGATGCCGGGCGACTGCACGTCGAGCCGGCCGGCCAGGCCCAGCACCTCGGGCGCCGGCGCGTGCGGGCCCACGAGCAGCACGTCGGGCAGTTCGCCGTCGACGAGCTGCTCGAACAGCCGGGCCGGGTCGCTGGGCAGCCGCCCCGGCGGCAGCACGTGGACGTCGCCGCCGGTGGCCTCCTTGACGCGCAGGACGAGGTCCTCCCCGGCTCCGGCCAGGACGACGCGGCTCATGAGTAGGCCTTTCCGTAGATGGTGTCCGGCGTGAGCACCTGGGTGCGGGAGACGTCGGGATCGGCGGGCTCGAGCGACAGCCAGACGGTGCCGTGCTCGGCGCCGAAGACGATCGCCTCGACCTGCGGAGCGGTGACGGCGAACGTGATCATGAGGCTGCCCGAGGGGGCGGGCGCCGCGACGGGCGCCGTCGTGCCCTCCGCGGGCGCCGGAGGCGGCGCCGGGGCCCCCTGGACCTGGGTGACGAGCACCTCGTGCAGGACGGAGTGGGTGGTCACCGGATCGGTCATGGAGACGAAGACGCCGACGGTGTCACCGGCTGCCAGCCGACCGCCCACGGCGCGCTGCGGCTCCAGGACGATGCTGACCTCCTGCAGGCCCTCGGGCACGGGTACCGTGCCGGGCGCCTGCCGCTCGTCGGGCCGCACGAACCGGCTGTCGAGCAGCTGCTCCCCCGGCGCGAACTCCACGTCGGTGACGCGGTCGGCCAGCGCGGCGAGGTCGGTGACCCGGCCGGGCAGCGCCGCCTTCGCCGGCAGGAGCTCCACGCCGACCAGCCCGGCCAGCGCGCTGGCCGGGGTGCCGGCGGGGATGGCCACCTCGGCCACCAGCACCTCCACTGCCTGCACGCCGGCGAGGGCACGCTGCTCCGCGCCGCGCACGTAGCCCACGAGGACCACGGTGCCGACGACGATCAGCACGAGGGCCGCCACGGCGGCCAGGAAACGGCGTCTCACGAGTGGGCGCCCCTATCGGATCAGTCTGAGGATCGAGGCGCCCGTCTGCGGGGCGTCCGGGCTGTAGTTCCAGTCGTCGGAGAGCTCGACGAAGCGGGTGTAGTAGCCGGTGACGCACCGGTCGCTGGAGTTCGTGCCGGGCCCGCAGACCTTGTGGCCGCTCGTGATCGAGCCGTTGACGGCGTAACCGGTGAGCGTGAAGGCGGCGTAGCCGTAGACGCGGTACCAGCCGTTGCTGCCGCCGGCGCCGAACTGGTCGAAGAGCGGCAGCAGGACGGTCTGCCCGAGCCAGCCCTGGAGGTCTGCCTCCGAGCAACCGTGGGGCAGCGCGACGCCGGTGTCGGACATCATCAGCTGCCCGATCGCGGAGGTGGCGTGGCAGCGGCCCTGGTCGGGCACGACCCACCCGAAGCCACCGGGCACGAAGTTGCCCGACGGTCCGGTGCAGCCGCCGACACCGTCGGACTTGCTGAACATGATCGTCTGCAGCGTCTCCGTCGACGGGATCCCCCCGCCGGTCTGCGCCTCGAACGAGCACCAGGAGAAGGTGAGGGGGAGGACGGCGGTGCCCTGGCTCGGGGCACCCCAGCCGACGGTCGCGGTGGCCCCGACCTGGGTGCTGTCGTGGCCGATGACCGGCGCGAACCAGTGCTCCTTGGGCGCGGACCCGGTGACGGTCACGCTGAGCGGGTCGCCGCTGAGCACGGGCTGGGCCGCGGTCCCCGTCGGGTCGTTGTAGGTGATGAGCTGCTGGGCCGTCGCCAGCATGTCGCCGCAGTTGCCGCGCGAGCAGTCCTGCGCGACGGCGATCGCGGCGGCGTCGGCCGCGACCTGGAGCCGGGCGCGCTCGGCGTAGAGGGCGCCGATGTCGACGGCGATGGCCGTGAAGCCGAGCAACGGGACGAGCAGCAGCGAGAAGAGGACGGCGGTGGCGCCGCGCTCGCCGGCCAGCCGGCGGCGGAGCCGCGAAGTCAGCCGTTGCATCGCATGACCCCCGTTCCGGTGAGCTCGATCTCGGAGCCGAAGAAGCCGGTCAGGTACGGCTTCGGGTAGGTGATGGTGAGGCGGACGGCGGTGTCGCCGGCGCCGGTGGTGGGGCAGGTCTCCGCCGTCCCGCCGACGATCACGATGTCGATCTGGTCGTCGGTGACCGCCGGGTTCAGCGAGGCGGCGGCGGTGCGGACGACGGCCCGCGCGTCGGCGGGGTCGTTGCGCAGGGCCATGGCGCGCACCCCTTCGCGGGCGGCCGCCGAGAGCGTGCCCTGCACCTGGAAGGCGTGGCCGAACTCGGCGATGCCGATGACCAGCACGAGCAGCAGCGGCACGATGAAGGCGAACTCGACCGCGGTCGCACCGCGCTGGTCCTGCAGACGTCGGCTCATCCCCACCACCACCTCTCCTCGTACGACGGCGCAGCGGCCCTCGGGGTGAGGGCCGCTGCGCCAGGACCGCTACGGCGTCGCGCAGCAGCGAGCGGTCAGGGGGTGGTGGTCGTCGTGCCGCCGCCACCGACGGCCGGCAGCTGGCCCTCGACGTCGGAGAAAAGGTCGCTCAGGCCGCCACCGAGGGCGGTCACGGCGACGATGATGGCGACGGCGATGAGGCCGACCATGAGGCCGTACTCGACGGCGGTGGCGCCCTTCTCGTCCCGGCGGAGACGCTCCTGGGCGACCGCGACGAAGCTGGCGATGGTGGCGTAGGCGTTGATCACGTGCACTCCCTGAGGTGTCGGCCGTCCGGCAGGATCGGGTGATCCGGCCTGTGCGGCTGCTAGGGGGAGTTGTCGTGCAGAACACGCCGGGGCTTGAGCGGTATTCACCCGTTCCAGCGACACCGGCCCGTCGTACGGGCGACGTGGGAGCGGGTCGGATCACGCTGCGTGAGCGGATCAGCCGAGCAGGGCGCCGCTCCACCCGACGGCCATAGCGGCCCCGGCGAGCATCGCCGGCCCGAACGGCAGCTCGGTCCGCCGGCCGACGCGCCGGGTCAGGAGCAGGAGCAGGGCGACCGCCGCCTGCACCACGAAGCCGGCGACCGCGCCCAGGAGCACCGCGTCCCAGCCGAGCCAGCCCAGCGGCAGGCCGATCAGGGCGGCGAGCTTGACGTCGCCCATGCCGAGGCCGGCGGGCGAGATCAGCGCCATCACCAGGAAGCCGCAGAAGAGGGCGGCGGCCGCCAGCCCGGCGCGCAGCAGCGGGTCCCAGGTGCCCTGCGTCGCCGCGGCGACGAGGAGCAGGCCCGCGGTGGCGACGGCCGCCGGCCCGGTCACCCGGTTGGGCAGCAGCCGGTGGCGCAGGTCGACCAGCGCGAGGAGGACCCCTGCGCCGGCCACGACCAGGAAGGCCGGCAGCGCCCGGTCCGCACCGATCCGCAGGGCGACGAGCGCGAAGAGCGCCCCCGTCAGCAGCTCGGTGAGCGGGACCGGCAGCGCCCGCCGGGGACGGGGTTCCCCACCGTCCCACGGGAAGGTCGCGGCGAGCCGGTCGGCCACCGCGCCGGTGAGCACGCCCAGCAGCGCGGCCACCGCGACCGCCGCGGCGGTCACCGGCCGGCGGAGGGGGTCTCGACGATCACGGCGCACACCCTGGCACAGCGCGGTGGGCGGACCGGGCAGGCGGCGCCGCCGGACGGTGGGCGGACTCCCGGCCGGTGGGCCACACTCCGGACGTGACAGTGGACGAGGGCACCACCCAGCGGACAGCGGCGGTCTGGTCCTACCAGGGGCACGGCGTGCACGCCGCACCCGGCGTGCACGAGTACGCGCTCGAACTGGTCCGGCAGCAGCTGCCCGAGGGCGGCCGGATCCTCGAGGTGGGCGCCGGCTGCGGTGCGCTGGCGTGCCGGCTGCGAGAGGCGGGCTTCGACGTCGTCCCCACCGACCTGGACCCGCCGCACGACTGGATCCACCGCCTCGACCTCGACGACCCGCAGTGGACCGAGGCGACCCGCGGCCCGTTCGACATGGTGGTCTGCGTCGAGACGCTGGAGCACGTCGAGAACCCGCGGCAGGTGCTGCGCTCCATCCGGGCGCTGCTGGAGCCCGGCGGCAAGCTGCTGGTCAGCACGCCCAACGTCGGCCACCCGCACTCGCGGCTCAAGATGTTCCTGCGCGGCGCGCCGTTCATCTTCGGGCCGGGGCACTACTACCAGCCCGGCCACATCTCGATCCTCCCCGACTGGATGCTCGTCGAGCACATCCGGACGGCGGGGTTCGGCGACATCACCGTCACCAGCGGGGGGTCGACCTGGTACGTGGGCCTGCGGAAGGTGGCGCACCGGATCGAGACGGCGCTGCTGTGGGCGATCGGGCTGCGGCCGCGGGCGGAGTCGGGCGAGGGCATCTGCACCTTCGTCACCGCCGTCGCCGTCTGACCGGGTCGGCCGGGGCTGACCGGCGTACGACAGTACCTCGACGGACGAGCGCCCCCCACCCGGGATCCGGGCAGGGGGCGCTCGTCGTCGTGCGGTGTGGTGGTTACGGCAGGAAGGTCACGTGCGGGTGGTCCATGTGGTTGGCCGTGGGCGAGCCACGGTCCTCCATGCCCTGCCAGGCCCAGCCGGTCCACGTACCGGCGATCCGCTGCTCCCAGATCACGTACTCCACGCCGAGCCGGGCCGCGTTGTCGATCACGTACTGGGCGACGGCGTCACCCTTGGCCGAGTCGGCGTAGACCATGAAGTCGGCCGCGAGGCCCGCGGTGGGGCTGTGGCCGGGGCGGGTGAGCACCGTCCCGACGCCGTGCACCTCGGCGATCTCCTGGACGTCGGGGCGGACGTGCGCGTCCCACTGGTCGTAGGCCGCCGACGTCGCCGCCGGGGCGGAGGCCGGAGCCGGGGCGGGGGCCGGAGCCGGGGCCGGCGCGGGAGCCGGAGCCGGGGCGGGCCGCTCGTCCCGGCTGGCGCGCTCGGGGGCCAGTCCCCCGCCGCTGAGGGCGAGGACCTGACCGACCCGCAGCACGTTCGCGTCGGGGCCGATGACGCCGAGGTTCAGGGCGTGCAGGTCCTGCCACGTGGTGCCGTGGCGGGCCGCGATCTTGCCGAGCGTGTCGCCGGCGACCACGGTGTACGACCCCGTCGCGACAGCGGGCGCCGCTGCCGGCGCGGCGCCGCCGCCGCCGATGGTGAGGACCTGGCCGACGCGGAGCAGGTTGGGGTTCCCGCCGATCGTGTCGCGGTTGGCGTCGTAGATGCTGCGCCAGGTGGTGCCGTGCTCGGCCGCGAGCTTGCTGAGGGTGTCGCCGGGGCTGACCGTGTGCGCGCCGGGGTGGGCGGCCGCGGAGCCCATGGTCCCGAGTGTGAGGGCCGAGGCCGCGGCGAGGACGACGGCCGGGTACGCCACGGTGGTCATGGCGCGGTTGCGGGAGGGACGACGGTGCCGCCCCACGGTGCGATGGCTGTTGGGCATGGAGTGGTGAGCCTCTCGCCGCCTGCGGGGTTAGCTGTCGGGTTCGGGCGAGAGCTGCCCGGCCGCGCATGGCGCGGCTTCACCCCGAGGTCCCGGAGGGGCCACGAACGGTGGGTCCCCCGCGCCTGCCCGTGCGTCTATGACTCCGGGGTGGCCGTGGGCAGGTTCGGCGGGCGGCCATCCGGGCCCGCCGATCGGCGGACGGAGGGAACGGTAGGTATCAGGATCGGCTCGCCACAGGTCGGACCGGTCCTTTTCGCGGACCCTCCGCACGGCCGCACGGGGCGTCACCAACCGTGCGCGCAGCGCCTCCGTTCACCCGTCCGGGTGACGTCCCCGACGGACCGGGGCGGGCGGCCGCCGGTGGGCGGGGGACGGACGAGTCGGCCTGTACGCCGGGTTCTGTCCACGGGCGCCTCGCGGCCTCCCGATGGGCGGTCATCCATCTAGGCCTGCCGTTGCCGGCAGGCTCCAGCGGTCTACCCGCAGGCTCGGGCGGGCCGCCCTCGAACGCCTGCGCGGAGCGGCGGCGAACCGCCGATCCTTCTTGACCTAGCTCCGGGTGGGGTTTACCGAGCCACGCCGGTCACCCGGCGTGCTGGTGGTCTCTTACACCACCGTTTCACCCTTACCGGCGCGAACGCCGGCGGTCTGTTTTCTGTGGCACTGTCCCGCGGGTCACCCCGGGTCGCTGTTAACGACCACCCTGCCCTGTGGAGCCCGGACGTTCCTCGGCGACGGGGTCTCCCCCGCCGACGCGACCGCCCGGCCGACTCGTCCGTCGTGCCCTGGAGTGTAGGGCGCCCGGCACATGGATCCCGCAGCGCGCGGGTACACGACGTCGATCCCCGCACCACCCGATGGAGGAGGACGTCATGGGACTCATCTCAGGACTGGTCAAGGCCAACCTGCTCAAGCGACTGCTGAGCCGTTTCAGTCGTCGCGGACGCTGACGGCCCAGCGGAGCGGACGCGCCCTGACCGCGGTGGCCGCGGTGGCCGCGCACGCTGCCGCGGTCGTAGGCGCCTGACCGGTCGCCGGCCCGCGGTGGGCGCCCCCCGGCGGCGCGCCTCGCGCTCGCCCTGGTCGGGCCGGAAGTGTCGTACGCCCCGCCTAGCCTGCGGGTATGTCGGTGGTCGGGTTCGCGGTCGGGGTGACGGTGTCACCGGTGGACCCGTTCCCATCCGAGTGGGAGCTCGCCGATCCGGAGCCGCGGCGGTTCGACGAGCCGCTGTCGGCGTGGCTGCCCGCCCGTCGCAGCGCCGGGGAGGTCGCGGATCTGCTGGGGCAGATCGTGGCCGCCGAAGCGCGGCTGGCGGCGCTGCGGGTGGAGCTGGTGATGGACCTGGCGGCGGCCCGCCCGGCCCCGGCCGATCCGCTGCCCGGCGGGGAGCGGGCCGGAACGGTGGGGCCGGCGGGTGTGAGTGAGTTCGTGCCCGATGAGCTGGCGGCGGTGCAGAACTGCAGCCGGGCGGCGGCGGTTACGCTGCTGGAGCACGCCGAGGTGCTCACCACCCGGCTGCCGGCCACCTTCGCCCGGCTGCGGCTGGGGCTGCTGGACTGGCCCCGGGCCCGGGCGATCGCCGCGGAGGTCGCCGCCACCGGGGTCGACACCGATCCGGCGGTGATCGCCGCGGCGGAGGTCGCGGTGCTGCCCGGCGCCACCGGGCTGGGGGTGGGCCGGCTGCGCGAGGCCATGCGCGCGGAGCTGGTGGCCCGCGACGCCGCCGCGGCCGACCGGCGGCGGGAGGTCCGTCGGCGCGGCGCGGACGTGTCGGTGCGCCCGGTCGGGGACGGGATGAGCGAGCTGCGCGCCCTGCTCCCGCATCCCGACGCCCGGGCCTGCCGGGCGGCGGTGGACGCGCACGCCCGGGCGGCGAAGGAGGCCGGGGACGAGCGGCCGATCGGCATGCTGCGCGCCGGCGCCCTGGCCGATCTGCTGCTGCGCCCCTGGCAGGACGCCCCGGCGGTGACCGCGCAGCTGACCGTGATCGCCCCGCTGGGCGCGCTCACCCCGGCCGGCTTCCTGGCCACCGGCAGCCCGCTGCCGGCCGCCTTCACCGCACCCGGCACCCAGGCCGGGATGCCCGCGCCGGTCGGTGAGGTCGACGGTGAGCCGATCACCGCCACGCACCTGCGCGAACTGCTCGCCCAGCTCGACGCCTGCACCCTCCAGGCACCCCCGGGCGGCAGCCTGGACATCGCCATCACCGACGCCACCGGGGCGCTGCTGGCCGTCACCGGCCGGGCGGAGCTGGCCCGGCTTGCCCGAGACGGCTGCCCCGACCACCCCACCGACCTCGACCACCCCGACGCCGCCTGCGGCTGCCCGCTGCTGGGCCCGCCGCCGGCGGTGGACCGCTACCGGCCCTCGGCCGCCCAGCAGCGGTTCCTGCGGGTCCGCGACCGCACCTGCCGCCACCCCGGCTGCACCGTGCCCGCCGGCTGGGCCGACCTGGACCACGTCCTCCCCCACGCCGACGGCGGCCAGACCACCTGCCACAACCTGTGCTGCCTGTGCCGGCGCCACCACCGGCTCAAGACCTTCGCCCCCGGCTGGACCCACACCCTGGACGACGACGGCGTGCTCACCGTCACCACCCCGAGCGGGGTCACCCGCACCACCCGACCACCCGGCCACCACGTCCTCACCCAGCCACCCGGACCACCACCGGACCCGGACCCCGGCCCGGACCCGGAGCCGGACGAGGAGCTCGAACCGGACGACGACCCGCCACCCTTTTGACCCGACCTGGCCCTGTGTCGTGCGGTCCTGCCTCGCGCCGGACCGCCGGGCATCGCCTATCCCCAGTAGAGCCGGAAGCCGACCCGCCGACGCCCGTCCTCGGTCAGCGTGGACATGTCCACGATCTGGCGAGCCTGCACGTCGACGGGGTCGTCCGACAGCAGCTCCAGGTACCGCCGCTGCTCGGCCAGCGAGGCGACCGCCTTCTCCACCTGGTCGCTGACGTCGACCTCGTGCGGCGGGTCGGTCAGCTCGCTGACCGCGATGTACTGGACGCCCGACCACCGCTCCTCGGTCAGCTCCGGGAAGATCCACTCGTTGCCCGCGTCGGCGACCGCGTCGAGCACCGACTGGCCGAGCGCCTGGTGGTCGGCCGAGTTCAGGTAGGCGGGCGACACCCCCGGCGGGCTCCACGTGGGCCCGAAGTACCCGGTGACGACGAGCTCGGGCCGGTGCCGCCGGATCGCCGCGGCGAGGTCGCGTCGCAGCTCGGGCCCGGCCACCAGGACGCCGTCCCGGTGGTCGAGGAACTCCACCTCCGTGACCCCGACGACGGCAGCCGACCGCCGCTCCTCCTCCTCGCGCAGCGGGCCCGCCTCCGCCGGGGGGACGCCGGCCATCCCGGCCTCACCCCGGGTCGCCAGGAGGTAGTGCACCTCCTTGCCCGCGGCCGTCCACGAGGCGACGGCGGCGGCCAGGCCGTACTCGATGTCGTCAGGGTGCGCGGCGACGACGAGGGCGCGCTGCCAGTCGTCGGGCATCGGTGCAGGCGGCATGGGGCGAGTCTGCCCCGCCGTCAGCGCCCGCGGGCCACCCGCAGCGCCGCTGCGACCATCGGCACCTGCAGGGGCAGCCGCACGACGGCCGCGGCCAGCACCGGCGGCTTCCGGAGCCCCAGCCGGAGGTGGTGCAGGTGCGCCGGCACGAACCCCAGCAGCAGGGCCGCGGCCGACCAGCCGCCGACCCGGCGGGTGCTCGGAACGGCCAGCAGCGCGGCGGTGCCGATCTCGGCCACCCCGCTGGCGAGCACCCACGCCCGGGCCGAGCCGAGCTCCGGCGGCACCAGCCACTCGTAGGTGCGCGGGCGCACCAGGTGCAGCACTCCCGACCCGCCCAGCAGGGCTCCCAGCCACGTCGCGCTCGCCGGTCTCCGCATGGGGCCACCGTAGGGTGACCCGCCGTGTCCGCCGTCGACCTGCTCATCGCGGCGGGCGTCGCCTTCGTGGCCGGCGGCGTCAACTCGATCGCCGGCGGCGGCTCGCTGATCCTCTTCCCCACGCTGGTCGGGCTCGGCCTCGGCACGGTCGCTGCGAACGTCACCAACTCGCTGGCCCAGTGGCCCGGCTACCTCGGCGGCGTCGCCGGCTTCCGCGCCGAGTACGCCGGCCAGCGCCGTCGCCTCGTCCGGTTCGGCGCGGTGGCCGCCCTGGGCGGGCTCGCCGGCAGCGTCCTGCTCCTCACCACCCCGTCAGACGCCTTCGACGTCGTCGTCCCGGCGCTCGTGCTCCTGGCCAGCCTGCTGCTCGCCGTCCAGCCGCTCGTGACGCGGCGCCTGGCCGGGCGGGCCGCCGGCGAGCCCGGCGACCCCGCCTGGCTGTACCTGGCGCTCTTCCTCGCCACCGTCTACGGCGGGTACTTCGGCGGCGCGCTCGGGGTCATCCTCGTCGGCGTGCTCGGCATCGGGCTGCACCGGCTGAAGCTCGCCAACGCGCTCAAGTCCGCGCTGTCGGCCGTCACGGCGACCATCACCCTGCTCGTGTTCGGCATCTTCGGGCCGGTCGCCTGGACGGTCGTCGCCGTCGCCGCCCCGGCCGGCCTCGTCGGCGGCTTCCTCGGGGCGCGCATCGCCACCCGCATCCCGGCGACCCCGTTGCGGGTCCTCATCGTGACCTTCGGCGTCGCGGTGTCGGTCTACCTCTACCTGCGCACCTGACCGGCCTCGGCGGGCGTCAGCGCAGGTGCGCGGTGTCGTTCAGCAGCCGCACCGACGAGCGCCCGTCGGTCGACCACGCCACCGTGCACAGCGAGGCGGCCTCCAGGAACACCCGGTGGACGACCTCGGGACCGGTGCCGAGCCCGGCGGCGAGCATCAGCTTGATCGGCGTGACGTGGCTGACCACCAGCACCGTCCGCCCGGCGTGCCGGGTGAGGATCCGCTGCCGGGCCCGCTCCACCCGGCCGGCGACGTCGGCGACCGACTCACCGCCGGGAGCCGCGACGGTCACGTCCCCCATGAACCGGCGCACCGCCAGCGGGTGCCTGGAGCGCGCCTCCTCCGCGCTCAGCCCCTCCAGGGCCCCGAAATCCAGCTCGACCAGGTCGTCGTCGAACTCCACCGGCAGGCCGAGCCGCGCGGCCACGATCTCGGCGGTCTCCCGGGTGCGGCGCAGCGGCGAGGCGACGACCACCTCGATGCCGAGCTCGGCGGCGCGCTCGCCGGCCACCTCCGCCTCGGCCCGCCCGGTCCGCGACAGCGGCAGCTCGTTGCGGCCGCTGAACCGGCGCTCGGGGGTGTGCTCGGTCTGGCCGTGCCGCAGCAGGTGGGTGACCGTCGTGACCACCGGGGCCGGCTCGGCCGTCGGCTGGACGTCGTCCTCGGCCACGCTGGGCTCCGCGGCGGCGTCCCTGTGCACCGGCCGGCCGTCCATCGCGCTGTTCGCCAGGGCGTCCGCGGCGCCGTTCTGCGCGCGCGGCACCCAGGTGTAGCGGACGCCGCCGAGCTTCCGGGCGATCGCGCGGGCCTGCAGGGCGAGCTGCTGCATGTCCGGGTGCTTGATCTTCCAGCGGCCCGACATCTGCTCGACGACGAGCTTGGAATCCATGCGCACCTCGACCTCGGCGGAGGCGTCGAGGTCGAGCGCCGCCTGCAGCCCGGCGACCAGCCCGCCGTACTCGGCGACGTTGTTGGTGGCGCGGCCCACCGACGCGGCGCGCTCGGCCAGCACCCGGCCGGTGTCCGCGTCCCGCACCAGGGCGCCGTAGCCGGCCGGCCCCGGGTTGCCCCGGGACCCGCCGTCGGCCTCCACGACGAACCGGCGGCTCACAGCCCGGACTCGGCCGTGCGGACCAGGATCCGCCCGCAGTTCTCGCACCGGACGACCTCGTGCGGGTCGGCGTTCCCGACCGCCGCCAGCTCCCGCCCGTTGAGCTCGATCCGGCACCCCTGGCACTGGCGGGCGCGCAGCATCGCCGCTCCGGTCGTGCCGGTCTGGGTGCGAACGCGGTCGTACAGCGCCAGCAGCGGGGCGGAGAGGCCACCGGCGACGGCGGCGCGCGCGCTCTCGTGCCGGCTGATGCCGTCGGCGATGTCGGCGAGCGCGTCGTCGCGCAGCTGCTCGGCCCGCTCCAGCTCGCCCCGCGCCTGCGCCAGCGCCTCCTGCGCCGCCCGCAGCGTGGCCTCGGCGGTCTCGAGGCGCTCCATCAGCTCGAGCTCCTGGTCCTCCAGGGTCGCCTGGCGGCGCGCGAGCGACTCCATCTCCGACTGCAGGCTGCTGGTCTCCCGCGCGCTGACCCCGCCGGCGTCCAGGCGCTGCTGGTCGCGGGTGGCGCGCTGCCGCACGGTCTCGACGTCGGCCTCCAGGCGGGCGACCTCGCGCTGCAGGTCACGCACCTCGGTCTCGGCCCGGACGACGTCGTCGGCCAGCGACCGCTCGGTCTCCGCCGCCGCCTCCACCGCCACGGCCTCCGGCAGGGTCCGCCTCCGGTGGGCGAGCTGGGTCAGGGCGACGTCCTCCGCCGCGAGCTCCAGGAGCTTCTGCTGTTCGAAGTGGTCGGCCTTCACGCCGCCAACCTACCTGCGGCTCGACCGCGGCCTGCTCACCGCAGCGCGAGCTCGGCCTCCACCGCCGCGACCGCGGCGTCGGGCGACGGCAGGCCCCCCGAGGCCAGGACCACGCCGTCGACGACGAGGGACTCGACCGCCATGGCCGCCCGCACCGACCGGCGCAGCGCGGCGCCGCGCAGGCCGCGTCGGCGCCCGGCGCCGACCAGCTCCGGCAGCAGCCACAGCCAGTTCGACGGCGACACCACCTCGATGGCGACGTCGTCCGGGAGCCGCGCGCGCAGCGCCCGGTACACCGCACCGACCGCGTCGTCCGCCGGCGGGACGTGGCAGTGCGAGCCACCCTCGTCGAAGGGCCGGACGTCCCCGCTGCAGCAGCCGCCGGACGCGGCCGCCGCGCGGGAGCCCCGGACGAGGACGACCCGCGGGGTCACCGCCGGTCGTCCCGGTCGGGACCGCCGAGCGGACGGTCCGACACCGCCTCGTCGGGGTTGGCGCGGGCGACGACGGACTCCCGCCCGCCGCCGGTCCCGTCGGCGTCCACGGCCGCCGGGCGCTCCCGCCGCGCCGCGAGGAGCGCGATGACCGCCTCGACGATCAGCCAGACCGCCAGCACGAAGATCAGCGCGTCCAGCGGCGCGAGCACCCACTGGTCGTCCCGCACGAAGTTGCGCAGGTTGACCAGCAGCGCCCAGGTGGTCATGACCAGCAGGAACACCAGCGGGACCAACGCCGCGACCGGGTTGCGCCCGCGCCGGGTGATCCAGACCGCTATGACCGAGAGCGCGAGCCCGGCGGTGAGCTGGTTGGTCGTGCCGAACAGCTGCCACAGGACGCCGAAGGTGTACCCGGCCTCCCCGCCACCGGGCAGCAGCGCCATGGCCAGCGGGATGACCACGGCGATGGTCGTCGCCACCGTCAGGTTCCGCGACAGCACCCGCGCCCCGATCAGCTCACCGATCTCCTGGACGACGTAGCGCTGCAGCCGGACGCCGGTGTCCATCGTCGTCGCCGCGAAGCTGATCACGACGACGGCCGCGAAGATCGTCGCGATGTCGAGCGGGATCGCCAGGTTGTTGGCGAAGGTGGCGACACCGTTGACGAAGTTGCCGACGGCGCCGCCCGAGGCCGTGGCGAAGTCGGGGTAGAGCGCCTCCCAGTCCGCCTGCGAGGCGGCGACCCCGGCGGTGGCGGCCAGCACGGCGCCGGTGGCGAGCGAGCCCTCGCCGACGGCGCCCATGTAGCCGACGTACCGGGCGTCGGTCTCCTTGTCCAGCTGCTTGGAGGTCGTCCCCGAGGAGACGAGCGAGTGGAACCCGGAGATGGCTCCGCAGGCGATGGTGATGAAGAGGAACGGGAAGAAGCTCGGCGAGCCCTCGGGGACGTCGTTGACGACCGGCGCCTGGATGGTGTTCATGCCGACGATCAGGCCGAGGCCGATGACGCCGAGGGCGATGAACAGCTGGTGGCTGTTGATGTAGTCGCGCGGCTGCAGCAGCACCCACACGGGGATGCGGGAGGCGATCCAGGTGTAGATGAACAGCAGCACCACCCAGACGTTGCGGGTCTGCTCCACCCCGAGCGCCTCGGCGAGGCCGTCCAGCGAGATCGGGTAGGCGTTGCCGACGAGGATCAGCGCGTACAGCACGATCACGCCCACGATCGACGGCAGCAGCGCCGAGGAGCGGGTCCGGTAGATGTACACGCCGATGGCGATGGCCAGCGGGATCTCCAGCACGATCGGGATGACCGCGCCCGGGTTGGCGACGAACAGGTTGCCGATGACGACGGCGAACACCGCGTTCACCAGGGTGAGCAGGAAGAAGATGATCACCAGGAACAGCCGCCGGGCGCGGCCGTTGATGACCTCGCCGGCCAGGGTGCCGATGCTCTTGGCCTTGTGCCGCACCGACACCGCCAGCGAGCCGAAGTCGTGCACCCCGGCGGCGAAGATCGTCCCGAGCACGATCCACGTCAGCGCCGGGCCCCACCCCCAGAACACCGCGATCGCCGGGCCGACGATCGGCGCGGCCCCGGCGACCGAGGTGAAGTGGTGGCCGAAGAGGACGTGCTTGTTCGTCGGCACGAAGTCGTTGCCGTCGTTGAACTCGTGCGCCGGGGTGACGAACGCCGGGTCGAGGGCGTACACCTTCCGGGCCAGGTAGCTGGAGTAGTACCGGTAGCCGAGGAAGAACAGCACCCCGACCACGGCGGCCACGACGAACGCGGGCACGGCGAACCCCCAGGTCCAGGGCGGCCTCGTCGCCGCCGTCGGAGGGAGTAGACATCCAGGCGATGGACACCACAAGTGTGGGAGCGCTGCACGCCGCAGGCGTGGCCGAACTGTTGTGGGCGGTGCCCGGCGCGCCACCGGGGGCCACCGGCGTCGTCCCCCTCGTGCTCGGCGGGCGGCCGGCGGTCGCCCTGCCGTGGGCGCACGTGGCCACCGCTCGCGCGGTCGCGGCGGCCGGCTCGGCGGCGCTGGTCCTCTCCGACCCGCGCCTCACCGGGTCCCGGTGGTCACCGCTGGCGCTGACCGGCCGCTTCACGCTGGTCGAGGACGGGACCGGCGACCTCTTCACCGAGGACCTGCTCGACCAGGAGCTGCGCAAGCACCCGCCCTCGCGGGCCCTCGCCGACTCGCACATGCTCCGCCGCGAGCACTGGTGGTACCTCCCCCGCCTGGTGCTGCTCCTCGACACGGCGGACGTCGTCCCGGTCGACCGGCGCGAGGGCCCCGCCGACTCCGTCCTCGCCGTGGACGACGGGGGGCTGCACGTGCGCACCGTCCGCGTCGCCGACTGGGACGCCGATCCGCTGGAGCTCCGCGGCGCTCCCGCGGGCGTGACCGGCCCCGCGGTGCTGGTCGGGCAGGAGCTCTCGGTGCCCGACGTCGAGCGCTGGACGGTGCACACCACCTCCGGGCGCTTCGCCGACGGCCGGGTCACCGAGGTGCGCCCGGCCGCGACCCGGCAGCTGGAACCGGTCCCCGGCCTGCTCGCCCGGATCCGCCGGCAGCGTTCCCTCGAGCGGACCTGCATCCAGGCACTGCGCGCCGCCGGTCACGCCTGAGCGGGACCCGCCGGTCAGCCGGCCCGGTAGGCCCAGGGGTCGGTGCGCGGCGCGGCGACGGCGACCTCCACCGCGCCGTCGAGGTCCCGGCGCAGCACGTCGGCGGCGACCGGCAGCCACGGCCACTCGGAGGCGTAGTGCGCCACGTCGCAGAGCGCGGGCCCGGGCACCTCCAGCGCGTCGGACACCGGGTGGTGCTTCAGGTCGCTGGTGAGCAGCACGTCGGCCCCGGCCGCCGCCGCTGCGCCGAGCAGCGACCCACCGCTGCCGCCGCAGACCGCGACGGTGGCGATCCGGCGGTCGGGGTTCCCGGCCGCCCGCACACCGCCGGCCGTGGCGGGCAGCGCCGCCGCCGCGTGCTCGGCGAACCGGCGCAGCGTCATCGGCTCGGGCAGCCGGCCGACCCGGCCCAGGCCCGCGCGCGGGTCCGCGGCGGAGGGCTCCAGGGGGACGGCGTCCTCCAGCCCGAGCGCCGCCGCCAGCGCGTCGTTGACCCCGTGGCGCGGGGCCCGGTCGGCGTTGGTGTGCGCGACGAAGAGCCCGGCGCCGGCCCGGACCAGCCGGTGCACCAGCCGGCCCCGAGGGTCGTCGGCGGGCACGCCGTGCACGGGGGTGAGGAACAGCGGGTGGTGGGTCACCAGCAGCTGCGCGCCGGTCCGCACCACCTCGTCGACGACCGCCGCCGTCGGGTCGACCGCGAACAGCACCGAGCCCACCTGCTCCGCCGGATCGCCGCACACCAGGCCGACCGCGTCCCAGCTCTCGGCGAGGGCGGGGTCGTAGCGGGCGTCGAGGGCGGCGAGGACCTTCCCGAGCTGCACGGTCACGGCTGGTCAGCGTAGGCGGGGGTGCGCGGGACCGACCCGGCGGAGTGCCAAGCTTCCGCCGTGGGAGAGCGGCGGGGTCGGGAGCGGTCGCTGCGCGCCCCGGCCTGGCTCGAGGAGCTGGTGCGCACCACTCCCCCGCCGGTCCCGTGGCGCGACGTCGCCCGGTTCGCCGTCTCCATCCCGGCGCCCCTGGTCCTCGCCGTCGTGGTGGGCGGCGGGGTGGAGGCCGGCGGCGCGCTGGGCGCCGGCGTCTTCGGCACGATGGGCGCGCTCGCGGCGACCCTGGCGCCCCAGCCCGGCCCCCTGCGGGAGCGGCTGCGCCGCAGCGGCGCGGCCACGCTCTTCGGGATGCTCGGCCTGCTCGCCGGTCAGCACGCCACCGGCGGCGGCTGGACACCGGTCGTCGTCATCGCGGTGCTGTCGGCCGTCGCGGCCCTCGTCAGCGCGGTGAGCGCGACCCTCTCCCTGGGCGCGCTCCAGCTGCTCATCTACACCGCCCTCGCGTCGGGGCTCGTGACGCCGCTGCCGGCCGCGGCCGAGGTCGGCTTCTTCCTCTGCGGCGCGGCGTGGGCCGTGGTGATCACCCTCGTCCAGGCGCGCACCGAGCCGCTGGACCCCGACCGGTCCGCCGTCGCAGCGGTGTTCACCCGCATCGGCGAGCTGCTCGCGGCGGTGGGCAGCGATGCGGCGCCCGAGGCCCGGCGGGCGCTGACGGGCGCGCTCAACGAGGCGTACGACCGGGTCATCCGCAGCCGCAGCCGGTCCGCCGGCCGCAGCCGCGAGCTCTCCGAGCTGGCCGGCGTCCTCAACGCCGCGGCGCCCCTGGTGGAGGGCGCGGTCGCCGCGGCCGCGGCGGGGGTCCCCGCCGATCCGCAGGACGTCGTCGCCGCGCACTCCCTGGCGGCGGCGGTCTCCGGCAGCGGGCAGCTCACCGACCAGCGGCCGGCGCCGCTGGCGCAGGGGCACCCCGCGGTGCGGGCGGTCCGGCACGGGGTGCGGCTGGTGTGGAACGTCGTCGGCGACCCCGAGGAGCGCGCCGGTGCCGCCGCGCCGGCCCCGCGGCCGGACCTGCGCACCCGCCTGCACGACCTCGGCGACCGCACGCTGGCCAGTGCCGACGCCCGGGCCTTCGCCGTCCGCCTCTCGCTGTGCATGACGATCGCCGAGATCGCCCGCCAGTACCTGCCGATCGAGCGCCCCTACTGGGTGCTGCTCACCGTCGCGATCGTCCTGAAGCCCGACTTCGGCTCGGTGTTCACCCGGGCCGTGCAGCGGGGCGCCGGGACGCTCCTCGGCGTCCTGATCGGGTCCGCGCTGCTCGCGGCCCTCCCGCGCAACGGCTGGGTGCTCGTCGCGCTGGCCTGCTCGGCCGCGGTGCTGCCGTGGGCGCGCAACGCGAACTTCGGCCTGTTCTCGGTCTTCCAGACGCCGCTGATCATCCTGCTGCTGGACCTCACGCTGCCGAGCGACCCGGGGCTCGTGGGCGCCCGCCTGCTCGACACCCTGATCGGCTGCGCGATCGTGCTGGTGTTCGGCTACCTGCTGTGGCCGCAGACCTGGCGCGCCCCGCTCGACGAGGCGCTGCGCGAGGCCGCCCGCGCCCTGGACGCCTTCGTCGCGGCCGCCTTCACCGGCAGCCCGACCGAGCGCCGCCGCGCCCGCCGGCGCAGCTACCGGGCGCTCACGGAGCTGCAGACCCAGCTGCAGCGGCGGCTGGCCGAGCCGCCGCCGATCAGCACGCGGGCAGCCGCCTGGTGGCCGGTGATCGTCCAGCTGGAGCGCACCTCCGACGCGGTCACCGAGGCGGTCATCGCCGGCCGCGGCGGTGAGCCCGCCCCCGACCTGGCGCAGGTGGCCGCGCTGCGCCGGGCCATCCGCGGGCTGGAGGACGACGTCCGGGCCCGGTCCGCGCCCGACGACGACGCCGAGCTGCACGCCGAGGGCGTGCTGGGCCCGGTTGCCCGGGAGGTCGACGCCGCCCGCCGCCTGGTGCGGGAGGCCGCTCCCGGGCGGCGCGGCAGCGGGCACTGACCGCCCCGGTTTGCGCCCCCGGCCCCGGGCGCCTGGGATGGCGCCGTGCCCGTCGACCCCCCGCTCCTGACCCTGCCCTCGCTCGACGGGCCGCCCCCACCCGGCTCGCGGACGGTGACCACCGACGACGGCGTGGACCTGCACGTCGAGTTCGACGGGAGGGAGGACGCCCCGCTCACCGTCGTCCTCTGCCACGGGTTCACGGCGCGGCTGGCCGAGTGGGAGCTGCAGCGCGCGGCGCTGCGGGACCGGGCGCGGCTGGTCCTCTGGGACCAGCGCGGACACGGCCGCTCCGGCTGGACGCCGCTCAGCCGCGCCACCATCGACCGCACCGGCCGGGACCTCGGCCAGGTGCTGGACGCCGTCGTCCCGACCGGGCCGGTGGTGCTCGCCGGGCACTCGATGGGCGGGATGAGCATCCTGGCGCTGGCCCGGCAGCGGCCGGAGCTGTTCGGCACCCGGGTGGTCGGCGCGTTCCTGCTCGCCACCTCCGCCGGCGGGCTGGCCGACACCGGGCTGACCGGGTTCCTCCTGAGGGTGTTGCGCCGGCTCCGGCTGCTGACCCTGTACCTCTGGCTGCTGCGGCTGATCGCCCCGTCGCTGGAGAAGCGGCGACGGCGGGGCACCTTCCTGGGCCGGCGGGCCATCCGGCGACTGCTGTTCGGGCGGGACGACGCCGACCGCCACTCGGTCCGGATGGTGCAGCAGCTGCTCGAGGAGACGCCGCTCCCGGTGACGATGGCCTTCTACGCGACCTTCCTCGACCACGACGAGGGCGCGGCGCTGGAGGTGCTGCGCCGCATCCCCGTCACCGTGGTCGCGGCGACCCACGACCGGCTGACCCCGGCGGCGCACGGCCGGCGGATCGCCGAGGCCGTCGGGCCGGGCGCCGAGCTCGTCGTGGTCCCCGGGGCCGGGCACAGCGTCAACCTGACCCGCACGGCCGTGGTCGACCGCGCCTTCACCGACCTGCTCGACCGGGTGGACGTCGAGGGGCGCAAGGCCGGTTGACCCGCCCGATTCCGGGCATCGCAGGATGTGGTCGCCGCCACACCGCGGATTTGCGTGCACGGAGAGGCACACCTAGTTTCGGCGGCCACCGACCTGGACGTGCGAGGCCCTGGTCCGAGCAGAGCGACCGGGGCGGCGAGGAGTGAAGACGTGGACCGCATGAGTGCCCTCGACAGCGGGTTCTACTTCGCCGAGAGCGAGAACACCCCGATGCACGTGGGGTCGGTGGCGGTGTTCGAAGGCCCGGCCCCCACCTACGGCGACGTCGTCCGACTGCTGCTGAGCAAGCTCCCGCTGGTCCCGCGCTACCGGCAGCGCGTGCGCCAGGTGCCGCTGCAACTCGGCCGCCCGATGTGGGTCGACGACCCGCACTTCCAGATCCTGTACCACGTCCGGCACACCGCGGTGCCCTCCCCCGGCGGGGACGAGCAGCTGCGCAACCTCGCCGGCCGGGTGCTCGGCCAGCGCCTGGACATGGCCAAGCCGCTCTGGGAGCTGTGGCTCGTGGAGGGGCTGGCCGACGGGCGGTGGGCGCTGATCTCCAAGGTCCACCACTGCATGGTCGACGGCGTCGCCGGCACCGACCTGATGCAGCTGATGTTCGACCTCGACCCCGACGCCACCCACGCCGAGCCGCGGGACTGGACGCCGCGGCGGGACCCGTCGTCGGCCGCGCTGGTGGCGGGGGCGGTCACGGAGGCGGCGACCGCCCCGCTGCGCACCCTCACCGGCCTGCCGAGCATCGCCACCGCCGTCCGCAACGCGCGCGGCCTCACCCAGACCGGCCGCACGCTGGCCCGCACGGTGCCCTCGCTGGCCAAGCAGGCGATCACCCCCACCGCCCGGTCGCTGAACGGGCCCATCGGCCCGCACCGGCGCTGGGCGTGGACGCAGGGCAGCCTCGCGGAGTTCAAGGAGGTGCGCACGGCGCTGGGCGGCACGGTGAACGACGTCATCCTCACCGCGATCACCAGGGGGTTCCGCGACCTCCTCCAGGGCCGCGGTGAGCTGTCCTCGGAGAACCTGGTGGTGCGCACGATGGTCCCGGTGTCGGTCCGCTCGGCGAGCCGGCGCGGCTCGCTGGACAACCAGGTCTCGTGCGTCTTCGTCGACCTGCCCGTCGGCGACCCCGACCCCGCGTCCCGGCTGCGGAGCATCCGCGGCCAGATGGACGAGTACAAGCGGGCGATGCAGGCCGTGGACGTGCCGTCGATCATCGCGATGGGCGACTACGTGGCTCCCAGCCTGCTCTCCCTCGGCGTGCGGGCGGGCATGCAGGCCGGCCAGATGTGGTGCCAGGCCGTGACCACGAACGTGCCGGGCCCCCGGGTTCCGCTGTACGTGCTGGGCAAGCGGATGCGCTCGGCGCACGCCTACGTGCCGATCGCCGGTGGCATCCGCTGCTCCATCGGGATCTTCAGCTACCTGGACACGATGACCTTCGGCCTCAACGCCGACTTCGACGCCTTCCCCGACGTCGACGTCCTCTCCGGCGGGATCCGCCGGGGCATCGAGGAGCTGCTCGAGCTCGCCCGCGCCGCGGAGGCGACTCCCCCGGTGGACCAGCCCACCGGCGGGAAGCCCACGACCTCGGCAGCCGCCCGGTGAGCCCGGGGAAGAAGCGCGCCCGCGAGAGCGGGCTGACCGTCGCCGTCACCGGCCCGACGGGCACCTTCGGCGCCGGGCTGGTCCCGCTGCTCCAGGACGACGACCGCGTCGAATCGGTCATCGGGATCGCCCGCCGGCCGTTCGACCCGGCGGAGCGCGGCTGGACGAAGATGCGGTACCGGCAGGGCGACGTGCGTGACCCCGAGGCGCTGCGCCAGGCCTTCGCCGGGGCCGACGTCGTCGTCCACCTGGCCTTCCTCATCACCGGCAACGCCTCCCGCGAGACGACCCGGTCCATCAACGTCGACGGCACGCTCAACGTGTTCCGCGCGGCGGCGGCGGTCGGCGCGCGGCGGTTCGTCTACGCCTCCTCGGTGGCCGCGTACGGCTTCCACCGGGACAACCCGGAGCTGATCTCCGAGGAGTGGCCGGTGCGCCCGGCGGCCCGGCTGTTCTACGCGCAGGAGAAGGCGGAGCTCGAGCACCTGCTCGAGGAGGAGTCCGCGGTCGCGCCCGACCTGGGCCTGTACCTGCTCCGCCCACCGGTCGTGCTGGGCCCGCAGGCGGTCGGCGCCAAGGACGTGCTGCCCGGCCCGCTCGCCCCCGTCGGGCGCCGGCTCTTCGGCCGGCCGCGGCGGCTGCCGGTGCCCGTGCCGCTGCTCGTGCCGCAGCACCCGCTGCAGTTCGTGCACCAGGACGACGTCGGCCAGGCGCTGCTGCTGTGCGTGCTCGGCGCCGGACCGCCCGGTGCCTACAACATCGCCGGCGAGGGCGTGCTCACCGCGGCCGACGTCGCCCGGGAGTTCGGCGCGCTCGCCATCCCGCTGCCCGCCGCGCCGGCGCAGGCCGCCGCCCGGGCGATGTCCCGGCTGCCGTTCCTGCCGCCGGCGGCGGAGTGGATCGAGGCGGCCAGCCGGCCGGCGATCATGGACACCACCCGGGCCCGCGAGGAGCTCGGGTGGCGACCGCGCTACACCGGGCTGGAGGCGCTGCGCGACACGCTCAGGCCCGGGAGCCGGTGAGCTGGGCGTCCCGCATCCAGTCGCGCAGCTCGGCGACCAGCCGCTCGGGCTCCTGCAGCTGCGGGACGTGGCCGACGCCGGTCCACTCGGCGTAGCGCCACGCGGGGTGCCGGCGGGCGAGGTCGCGCGCGGCCTCCACGGGGACCAGCCGGTCGCGGTCGCCGTGGACCAGCAGCACGGGGACGTCGATCGAGGCCATCGCGGCCCGGTAGGGACGCGGATCGGCGAGCACGCGCAGCAGTGAGCGGGCCGCGGCGAGGAACGCGCGGTCCATGCCCTGGACGTCGCGCCGCTCCTCCAGCAGGGTCACCGACCGGTCGATGACGTCCGACGGCATGCGTCGCGGGTCGACGCCGACGAGCTCCAGCATCTCGTGCACGCGGGCCAGGGCCGAGGTCCGCTGCCGCCGCCACCACAGGAAGCGCTCCCCGACGAAGGGGACCGCGTACAGCGCGAACATGACGGCCACCCGGGGGTCGAGCGCCCGCCGCGACCCGGGGAGGGCGGGGTCGAGCAGCACCAGCCCGCGCACCGCCTCCGGGTGTTCCCCCGTCGCGAGGATCGAGATCATGCCGCCCATCGAGTTGCCCACCAGCACCGCCGGCTCGCCCACCACCTCGGTGAGGAACCGGTGCAGGACGGCGACGTTGGCCGGCACGCTCGTCTTCCGCCCGCCCGGCTCGCTGCGCCCGAACCCGGGCAGGTCCAGCGCGAGCACGCGACCGTGCTCCCGCAGCGCCGGCGCGACGAGGTCCCAGTTCAGGTGCGAGCCGCCCAGCCCGTGCACCAGCACGACCGGCGGCCCGTCGTCCGGACCACCGAAGTCCAGGTAGTGCACCGGACCCCCGAGGTCCACCGTGCGGCTCTGCCCGGGCATCGCGTCCTCGGCCATCCTGCCTCCCTCTCGTCGTCCGTACGGTGGCATGACGTGCCAGCGGCCGCAGCACCGCCCCGTCGCCGCCCTGGACGGAACGCGAACGTGCGCTATGACGCAGGACACAATTCGGCAACATGTGCCCGCGCGTATCCGGCCGACAGGTGTGGGCCAGGCCGCATCTTGGTACCGCCCATCCACGAACGGACGGCACCAGGAGGAACGACGTGGCACGACTGCAGGGTGACGGTCCGGCGCTCCCGCTCTACCTGAGCGAGCCCACCCGGGCCTTCGCGGACTACGGCCTCTACCTGGCGGCCCGTCCGCTGACCCAGCGGCTGCCGAAGGGTGACGGTCACCCGGTGCTGGTCCTGCCGGGCCTGCTCGCCGACGACACCTCGACGCGCGTGCTGCGGGCGACGCTCCGGCGGCTGGACTACCGGGTGCACGGCTGGGGCCTGGGCCGCAACATCGGCCCGACCGCGATCTGCGTGAACGGCCTGCGCGACCGGCTGGACTACCTGCACAACCGCTACCGCCGCGAGGTGACGCTCATCGGTTGGAGCCTGGGCGGCATCTTCGCCCGCGACCTCGCCCGCCAGTGCCCCGACGCGGTGCGCCAGGTGATCACGCTGGGCAGCCCGTTCCGCATCGAGCGGCACACCCAGACCCGCGCCTCCAAGGCCTTCGACCGCTACGCGCACCTGCACGTGGAGCAGCGGCAGTTCCCGTTGGAGACCGAGGGGTGCCCGCTGCCGGTGCCGGCGACGTCGATCTACTCGCACTTCGACGGCATCGTGCACTGGCAGACCTGCCTGAACACGCCGGGCGAGCGCTGCGAGAACATCGCCGTCATGGCCAGCCACCTCGGCATCGGCCACCACCCGGCGGCGCTCTGGGCGATCGCCGACCGGCTGGCGCAGCGGGAAGGCGAGTGGGCCCCGTTCAAGGCACCGGCGTTCCTGCGGCCGGCCTTCCCGAAGCCCGCCGAGCCCGCGGCGCCGGGCCCGGTGGACGTCGCCGCCGCCTGACCGGGCGACGGCACGGGTGGGCGCGACAGGGTTCGAACCTGCGACCGCTCGGTTGTAAGCCGAGAGCTCTACCGCTGAGCTACACGCCCCGCGCGCCCAGCTTAAGGACCCCGCTGCCCCCCACCACTCGCACGCTCGCGGCGGGTTCCTGCAGCGGGGCCACCCGGGCGCCCGGCTTCAGGCCGCGAGCGCGGCGACGGCGTCCTTCCAGCCGGACTGCTCGCGGGCGTCGCCGGGGCCGTTCACCTCGGCGAAGGAGATCGCACCCTCGGCGTCGACCAGGAAGGTGCCACGCACGGCCATGCCCGCCTTCTCGTTGAAGACGCCGTATGCCTTGGCGACCTCGCCGTGCGGCCAGAAGTCCGAGAGCAGCGTGAACTCGAGGTTCTCCTGCGCCTTGAACGCCTTGAGGCTGAAGACCGGGTCGGTGCTGATGGCCAGCACCGTCACGCCCGCGTCGGTGTAGTTCGTCAGCTCGTCACGCAGCTGGCAGAGCTCGCCGGTGCAGATGCCGGAGAAGGCGAACGGGTAGAAGACCAGCAGCACGGGGGTGCCCCGCAGTTCCGCGAGGGACACGACCTGCTTGTCCTGGTCGGGCAGGCTGAACTCGGGGGCGCGATCGCCGACGGAGAGGCTCATGCCGGTGATCGTGCCTCAGCGGCGGCTGCGGGCTGCCTTCGGGGTGACCAGCCGGATCCCCGACCAGTCCTTGGCCGCGGAGATGCTGGTGGTCTGCGAGAGCCCGGCCGTGGGGGCGACCTCGGTCACGTCGCCCGGCTCGACGTGCCCGGGCCGGCCCGACTTCGGGACCAGCAGCCAGACGACGCCCTCGTCGGCCAGGGAGGTCAGCGCGTCGGTGAGGGCGTCGAACAGGTCGCCGTCGTCCTCGCGCCACCAGAGCACGACGACGTCGGCGACCTCGTCGGTGTCCTCGTCCACCATCTCGCTGCCGGAAGCCTCGACGATCGAGTCGCGCAGGTCCTCGTCGGCGTCCTCGCTCCAGCCGAGCTCCTGCACGACCATGCCCGGCTTGATGCCCAACCGGGCCGCCATGCCGGTGCTGTCGACGCTCATCCCTGCTGCTCCTCCATGGGTCGGCCTGCTGCTGGCCTGGTGTGGGGTGGACGGTGCCCGGCCGGGCCGGTGACCGCGCGGGAGCGCGTCACGGGCGGACCAGGCGGGCGACGGACGGACACGCGGCGGTGATCGACACGACCAGCGGGAGAACCACCCGCACCCCGGTCATGTCACCCCTGTCGCTGTCGTCGATGCGCCCGCCACCCGGCCCTCGTGGGCGGGTGTCCGGACGGTGCCGTCTCGTCGAGGCACCGCAGGCGGAAGCGTAGGGCATAGCGGGCGGGGCGCAAGCCTGCGTGCACCGGGCGCACCGGGGCGTTGCCGGGGCGTGTCCGTCCGACACGACTTCACCGGTACATCGCGCCGCGACGTGACGAGGGCGACGTCGTCGGGAGACGATGTGTCCATGAGCGCACCGCAGCAGCCGGACGGCGACCCCGCCCGCGCAGGACAGACCCGCGCGGTCATCACCGACGGGCTCCCCAGCCAGCTGGTCGACACCGACCCCGACGAGACGCAGGAGTGGCTGGAGTCCCTCGACGCCGTCGTCGACCACGCCGGCCGCAACCGGGCCAGGTACCTGATGCTCCGCATGCTGCAGCGCAGCCGCGAGCAGCAGGTGGGCGTGCCGGCCCTGCGCAGCACCGACTACATCAACACGATCCCGCCGGAGCAGGAGCCGTGGTTCCCCGGCGACGAGGACGCCGAGCGGCGCATCCGCGCCTACATCCGGTGGAACGCCGCGATCATGGTCCACCGCGCGCAGCGCCCGGGGATCGGCGTCGGCGGGCACATCTCCTCCTACGCCAGCTCCGCCTCCCTCTACGAGGTGGGGTTCAACCACTTCTTCCGCGGCAAGGACCACCCGGGCGGCGGCGACCAGATCTGGTTCCAGGGGCACGCCTCCCCCGGCATCTACGCCCGCGCGTTCCTCGAGGGCCGGCTGACCGAGGACCAGCTCGACGGCTTCCGCCAGGAGGTCAGCCACCCCGGCGGCGGGCTGTCGTCCTACCCGCACCCGCGGCTGATGCCGGAGTTCTGGGAGTTCCCGACCGTCTCCATGGGCCTCGGCCCGCTGAACGCGATCTACCAGGCCCGGTTCAACCGGTACCTGCACGCGCGCGGCATCAAGGACACCTCCGACCAGCACGTCTGGGCCTTCCTCGGCGACGGCGAGATGGACGAGCCCGAGTCGCTGGGCGTCATCGGACTGGCCGCCCGCGAGGAGCTGGACAACCTCACCTTCGTCATCAACTGCAACCTGCAGCGCCTCGACGGGCCGGTGCGCGGCAACGGCAAGGTGATCCAGGAGCTGGAGTCGTTCTTCCGCGGCGCCGGCTGGAACGTGGTCAAGGTGATCTGGGGCCGGGAGTGGGACCCGCTGCTGGCCGCCGACCGGGACGGCGCGCTGGTCAACCTCATGAACACCACGCCCGACGGCGACTACCAGACCTACAAGGCCGAGGACGGCGCCTTCGTCCGCGAGCACTTCTTCGGCCGGGACGCCCGCACCCGCAAGCTCGTGGAGAGCATGAGCGACAAGGAGATCTGGGGCCTCTCGCGCGGTGGGCACGACTACCGCAAGGTGTACGCCGCGTTCAAGGCGGCCGTGGAGCACAAGGGCCAGCCGACGGTCATCCTGGCCAAGACCATCAAGGGCTGGACCCTCGGCAGCCACTTCGAGGGGCGCAACTCCACGCACCAGATGAAGAAGCTGACGGCCGAGGACCTCGCCGCCTTCCGCGACCGGCTCTACCTGGACATCCCGGACTCGGCGCTGGACAAGACCCTGCCGCCCTACTACAAGCCCGACCCGGACTCCGACGAGATGCAGTACATGCTCGAACGGCGCCGGGCCCTGGGTGGGGCCGTGCCGCGCCGCCGCTCGGAGTTCAAGACGCTCAAGGCGCCCGAGGACAAGGCCCTCGACGTCCTGCGCCGCGGCTCGGGCAAGCAGGAGGTGGCGACGACGATGGCGTTCGTCCGCCTGCTCAAGGAGCTGCTCAAGGACTCCGAGCTCGGCCCGCGGTTCGTGCCGATCATCCCGGACGAGGCCCGCACCTTCGGGATGGACTCCCTCTTCCCGACGCAGAAGATCTACAACCCGGCCGGCCAGCGCTACACCTCGGTCGACCGGGAGCTGATGCTCACCTACAAGGAGTCCGAGCAGGGCGTCATCCTGCACGAGGGCATCAACGAGGCCGGCTCGACGGCGTCGTTCACGGCCGTGGGCACCTCGTACGCCACGCACGGCGAGCCGATGATCCCGATCTACATCTTCTACTCGATGTTCGGGTTCCAGCGGACCGCCGACTCGATCTGGGCCGCCGCCGACCAGATGACCCGCGGCTTCCTCCTGGGCGCCACGGCCGGGCGGACGACGCTCAACGGCGAGGGCCTCCAGCACGAGGACGGCCACTCGCTGCTGATGGCGCAGACCAACCCCGCGGTGGTGAGCTACGACCCCGCGTTCTCCTACGAGGTCGCGCACATCACCCGGGACGCGCTGGCCCGCATGTACGGCGAGGACCCGGGCGCGCCGCTGGGCGGCTCCCGCTCCCCCGACGTCATGTACTACCTGACGGTCTACAACGAGCCGTTCAACCAGCCGGCCGAGCCCGAGGAGCTCGACGTGCAGGGCCTGCTGGCGGGCATGTACCGCTACGCCGAGGGCCCGCGGGCCGAGGACGGCGCGGCCGGCGAGGTCAAGGCGCAGCTGCTGGCCTCCGGCGTCGCCGTGCCGTGGGCGCTGCGGGCCCAGGAGCTGCTCGCGCAGGACTGGGGGGTGAGCGCCGACGTCTGGTCGGTGACCTCCTGGAACGAGCTGCGCCGCCAGGCCGACGAGTGCGAGGAGCACAACCTCCTGCACCCGGAGGAGGAGCCGCGGACGCCCTACGTCACCCAGCGGCTGCAGGAGACCGTGGGTCCGGTCGTGGCGGTGTCGGACTGGATGCGGGCGGTGCCCGACCTCATCGCGCCGTACGTGCCCGGGGGCATGGCGACGCTCGGCACCGACGGGTTCGGGCTCTCCGACACCCGCCCGGCGCTGCGGCGGCACTTCCACGTCGACGCCGAGTCGATCGTGGTGCGCACGCTCGCCTCGCTGGCCGACGAGGGGCAGGTCGACCGGGCGAAGGTGCGCGAGGCCGTGGAGAAGTACCGGATCCGGGACGTGCAGGCCGCCCCGGCCGAGGAGCGGTCGGACCCCAGCCCGGCGACCTGAGAAAGAGGCCGGGGAGCGGGGCCCGTCGCGGGCCCCGCTCCCCGTCTCAGCGCTGCTCGCGGTGGCGTCGGATGACGTCGGCGTAGACGCGGCCGCTGTCCTTCACGGTGCGCCGCTGGGTCTCGTAGTCGACGTGGACGAGCCCGAACCGCTGGGCGTAGCCCCGGGCCCACTCGTAGTTGTCCAACAGCGACCAGGCGAAGTAGCCGCGGACGTCGACGCCGTCGTCCACGGCCGCCCGCACCGCGGCGAGGTGGCGGACCAGGTAGTCGATGCGCTCGGGGTCGTGCACCCCGCCGTCCTCGGCCACCTCGTCCGCCCACGCCGAACCGTTCTCGGTGATGACCAGCGGCAGGCCGGGCGCCTGCTCCCCGATCCACCGCAGCAGCCGGGTGAACGCCTCCGGGCTCACGCCCCAGCCCATGGACGTCGTCGGCCCCTCGGGGTCGAGCTCGACGACGCCCTCGCCGCCGATGAAGGACGTCGGATCCTCCGGGTCCCGGACGCCGACCTCGACCGTGGACTCGAAGTAGTAGTTCACGCCGAGCCAATCCAGCGGCGCGGCGATGGTCTCCAGGTCGCCGTCCTCCACCGGGAGCGGCGCACCGGCCCCGGCGAGGTCGGCGACGACGTCCTCGGGGTACGCGCCGTTGATCACCGGCAGGAGGAACATCCGGTTCTGCTGCCCATCCAGCTTCCGCGCGGCGTCGACGTCCTCGGGCCGATCGCTCGCCGGCGTCATCGGCGTGAAGTTCAACGTGATCCCCAGGCTCTCGGCGCCCTGGTCGCGCAGCACCCGGCTGGCCAGGCCGTGCCCCAGCAGCAGGTGGTGGGTGGCCCGCGCGGCGGCCACCGGGTCGCGCTGCCCCGGCGCGTGCTGGCCGGACATGTGGCCCAGCAGCGCGCTGCACATCGGCTCGTTGAGCGTGGACCAGTGCCGCACCCGGTCGCCCAGCGCGTCGTGCACGATCCCCGCGTAGTCGGCGAAGCGGGCGGCGGTGTCGCGCGCCGCCCAGCCGCCCTGGTCCTGCAGCGCCTGCGGCAGGTCCCAGTGGTAGAGCGTCAGCCAGGGGTCCACGCCGTTCTCGAGCAGCTCGTCGACCAGCCGGCGGTAGAAGTCCAGCCCCCGCTGCTCGATCCGACCCGCGCCCTCGGGCAGCACGCGCGACCACGCGACCGAGAACCGGTAGGCCGAGAGCCCGAGCTCGACCATCAGCGCGACGTCCTCGGGGTAGCGGGTGTAGTGCTCGGCGGCGACGTCGCCGGTGTGCCCCTGGAACGTGCGGCCGGGGGTGTGGCTGAACGTGTCCCAGATGGAGGGGCCGCGGCCGTCGGCCCGCACCGCGCCCTCGATCTGGTAGGCGGCCGTGGCGGCGCCGAAGAAGAACCCGGGCGGGAAGACCAGCCCGGAGGCCAGCTCCGGTCGGAGGTCGGTCGAGGACATGGGCGCGCTGCTCCTTGGCGGGTCGGTCGGTCCGGGGCGCTGGTCGGCGGCGTGCGCCCCGACGCGGTGAGAACGTTCTCACACCCGCCGCGCCCACGCCTGGCCCGGACGGGCGGTCCACGCCGCGGACCTCGTGCGGGGATCGATCCGGCACTACGGTGACCACCCGGCGGCCGGCGCGGGCGCCACCGGGAACCGCCGAGGAGGTGCCATGACCACCGATGCGCGGCCGGCGAGCCCCACGCTGCACGAGGTCGCCGAGCTGGCGGGGGTCTCCCGGGCGACCGTCTCGCGGGTGATCAACGACTCCCCGCGCGTCAGCCCGGAGGCCCGCCGGGCCGTGGAGGCCGCCGTCGAGACGCTGCGCTACGTGCCGAACCGGGCGGCCCGCAGCCTGGTCACCCGGCGCACCGACACGATCGCCCTGGTCCTGTCGGAGTCCGACACCCAGGTGTTCTCCGACCCGTTCTTCGCCAGCATCGTCCGGGGGCTCTCCGGCCGGCTGGCCGACACCGAGCTGAACCTCGTGCTGCTGGCCGCCCGCGGGGAGCGGGAGCAGGCGAAGATCGGCCGGTACGTGCGGCAGGGGCACGTCGACGGCGTGATCCTCATGTCGCTGCACCGCGACGACACGCTGCCCGACATCCTGGCCACCGCCCACGTCCCGGTGGTGCTGTCCGGGCGCCCGCTGGACGGCCGCGCCATGGCCTACGTCGACGCCGACAACGCCGGTGGGGCCGCCGCCGCCACCCGGCACCTGCTCGGGCTGGGCCGCGGCCGCGTCGCGACGATCACCGGGCCGATGGACATGGTCGCCGGGCTGGACCGGCTCGCCGGCTACCGGGCCGCGCTCGCCGAGGCCGGCCGCGCGGAGGCGCCGGAGCTCGTCGCGGAGGGCGACTTCACCGAGGCCGGCGGCCGGCGCGCCATGACCCGGCTGCTGGCCGACGCCCCCGACCTGGACGCCGTGTTCGTCGCCTCCGACCCGATGGCCTGCGGTGCGCTCCGGGCGCTGCGGGCAGCCGGCCGGAAGGTGCCCGAGGACGTCGCCGTGGTCGGCTTCGACGACGCGGCGGTGGCGGCGACCTGCGACCCGCCGCTGACCACCGTCGCGCAGCCGCTGGACGAGATGACCGCGGCGCTGGTCGACCTGCTGCTGGGGCAGATCGAGTCGGGTGCGGGCGCCGGGGAGAGCCGGCTGTGCGCGACATCGCTGGTCCGGCGCGCGTCGGCCTGAGCGCGGCCCCTCAGCCGGACAGGGCCTGGAACGCCATCTGCGCGTAGAGGGCGACGCCGGCCGGCAGCGGCTCCTCGTCGAACACGACCAGGTTGGAGTGGTTGGGCGGGGCCGTGGCGGGGTCCACGCCGTGCGGGCGGGCGCCGAGCCACGCCATCACGCCGGGCACCCGCTGCAGCACGTAGGAGAAGTCCTCGGCGCCCATCAGCGGGGCGGGCATCAGCACCGCGGCCTCCCGGCCGAACAGCTCGGCCGCCGTCGTCAGCACGCGGGCGGCCATGCCCGGGTCGTTCATCGTCACCGGGTAGCCCTCGGCGTGCTCCCAGTGCAGCTCCAGCTCGTGCGCGGCGGCCACGTGCGTGGCGACCCGCTGCACCGAGGCGACGACGTCGGCCCGCCGCTCGGCCGAGAGGGTCCGGATCGTCCCCTCCAGGTAGGCGGTGTCGGGGATGACGTTGTTCGTGGAGCCCGCCTCGATGTGGGCGACGGTCACGACCGCCGGGTCGAAGACGTCGACGCGGCGGGTGACCATCGACTGCAGGGCCAGCACGATCTCGGCCGCCACGGGGATCGGGTCGGCCGCCGCGTGCGGCTCGGAGGCGTGCCCGCCGCGCCCGCGGAGCGTCATGCGCCACTGGTCGGCCGCCGCCATCACCGGGCCGGGCCGGAGGTTCACCGTCCCGCTGGGCAGGGTCGAGGAGACGTGCAGCGCGAACGCGCCGCTCACCGGGGCCTCGGGGACGACCTCGAGCAGGCCCTCGTCCAGCATGTAGCGCGCGCCGTGGAACCCCTCCTCCCCCGGCTGCGCCATGAAGACGACCTGGCCGGCCAGCTCGTCCCGGTGGGCCGAGAGCACCCGCGCCGCGCCGACCAGCATCGCGACGTGGGTGTCGTGGCCGCAGGCGTGCATGACGCCGGGCACCTCGGAGGCGAACGGCAGGGCGCTGTCCTCGTGCACCGGCAGGGCGTCCATGTCGCCGCGCAGCAGGAAGGTCGGCCCCGGGCGGGCGCCGCGCAGCACGCCGACCACCGAGCTGGTCGTGGTGCCGGTGGTCACCTCCAGCGGCAGCTCGGCGAACGCCTCCAGCACCGCCGCCTGCGTCCGGGGCAGGTGCAGCCCGATCTCCGGGTGCCGGTGCAGCTGCCGGCGCAGCTCGATCGTGCGGTCGGCGTCGGAGTACGCCGCGGCGAGCAGGTCGGAGGGACTCGGCATGCCCCCCACTCTCACACGGCCCACGCCGGCCGGGCGGCGTCGACCTGCCAGACGACGACCGCCGCGGGCTGGGCCACCCGCACCGGACCGCCGTCCCAGCGCGCCACCTCTTCGCCCGCGACGAGCACGAGCCCCGGCGGCACCGCGAGCTCCTCCCCCGGCACCGCTCGGCCGACCCACAACCGCGCGTCCCCCCGGCCCAGGTCGACCGCGCCCGCGGCCGACCGGTGCACCGCGTGCGCGGCGGGCTCCGCGGGAGCGGCGCTGCGCAGGTAGCACTGCAGCACCCGGGCCCCCTGCGCGCCGGCCACCTCGTCGTGGGCCAGCCCGTCACCGGCGCGGAGCACCGCGACGTCGCCGGCGGTGACGGTGACCCCGGCGCCCCACCGGTGGTGCAGCGCCCCGGCCAGGACGACGGCGACGACGTCGACGGCGCGGTGCTCGTGCCGGCCGTAGCCCTGCCCGGGTCCGAGCCGGTCGTCGGCGATCCGCAGCAGCGGGCCCAGCGAGCCGTCGTCGGGGGCGAGCACCACGCGGGAGTCGGGGGCGGCCGGCCCGCCGTCCCCACCGCCCCGGGGGGCACCGACCGGGGGAACGTCCACGGCCTCACTCTCCCCGATCTCGACGGGCGTGACACGCTGACCCGGTGAGCCGGGTGAGCAACCACCCGCCGAGCGACGCGACGCTCCGGCGGCTGGAGCGGGCGTCGGGGTCGTTGGCCACGCAGGCCGTCGCCCGGATGGACGAGGACCTGCCCTGGTTCCGAGCCATGCCGGCCGACCAGCGCTCGTGGGTCACCCTCGTGGCCCAGGCCGGGATCGCCTCCCTCGTCGAGTGGTGCCGCAGCCCCGGCCGGCCGCCGCGGCTCACCGGCGAGGTGTTCGGCGCCGCGCCCCGCGAGCTGGTCCGGGCGGTGGCCCTGAAGCAGACGGTCGACCTGATCAAGGTCACCGTGGAGGTGATGGAGGAACGGGTCACCTCCGTCGCCGAGCCCGGGGACGAGGAGACGCTGCGGCTGGCCGTGCTGCAGTTCAGCCGCGAGGTCGCCTTCGCCACCGCGCACGTCTACGCGAGCTTCGCCGAGAGCCGGGGCGCCTGGGACGCGCGGCTGGAGGCTCTCGTCGTCGACGCGCTGGTGCGGGGCGAGCGTTCGGAGGAGCTCTCCGGGCGGGCCGCGGCGCTCGGCTGGGCCGCGGGCACCCCGGCGCTCGTCGTGGTCGGGGCGACGCCGACCGGAGGCGAGGACCCGCACGGGGCCGTGCGCCGGGCCGCCCGCAGCCTGCACTGCGACGTGCTGGTCGGGGTGCACGCCGACCAGCTGGTGGTCGTCCTGGGCGGCACCGGCGACCTCGACGCGGCGGCCGATCGGGTCGCCGACGAGTGCGGCGACGGGCCCGTGGTCACCGGCCCGGTCGTGGACGGCCTGGGGCGCGCCGCCGTCTCCGCCGCGGCGGCGCTCGCGGGGCTCCGGGCGGCGGGCGCGTGGCCGGAGGCGCCGCGCCCGGTGGCGGCCGACGCCCTGCTCGCCGAGCGCGCGCTCGCCGGCGACCCGCTGGCCCGGACGGCGCTGCACGACCACGTGGCCGCGCCGCTGCGCGCCGCGGGTGGCGGGGTGCTGGAGACGGTCCGGGCCGTGCTGAGCACCGGCGGCAACCTGGAGGCGAGCGCGCGGGCGATCTTCGTCCACCCCAACACCGTGCGGTACCGGCTGCGCCGCGCGGCCGAGCTGACCGGGCTCTCGGCGACCGACCCGCGGGGCAGCTGGACGCTCCAGGTGGCCCTCGCGCTCGCCGCCCTGGACCGCGACCGCTCCCTCTGGCACTGAGCGCGACACCGGGCCCGCACGTCCGGTTCCCACCACAGGCCGGCCCTCCGACCCGCCGTATTGCCGCGTGTGTTGGAGGGTTCCCACAAAGAACGGCCGTGGGCTTTTGCCCCCCTCGCCGCGCGGGGAAGCGGTGATCACTGGCACGGTGGAGAGGTGCTCGCCGTCCTCGCCCCGGGTCAGGGTGCCCAGAAGCCCGGGATGCTGACCGACTGGCTCGACCTCCCCGGCGCCGAACCGTTCTTCCGCTGGGCCGGTGCCATCGCCGGTGCCGACCTGCTGTCCCTCGGCACGACCGGGGACGCCGAGGCGATCAAGGACACCGCGGTCACCCAGCCGCTCGTCGTCGCGATGAGCCTGTTCGTCGCCCGCGAGCTGGGCGGGCTGCCCGGCCCGGTGTCGCACACCCCGCACACCGGCCGCGACGTCGTCATCGCCGGGCACAGCGTCGGCGAGCTCACCGCCGCTGCGCTCGCCGGCGTGCTGAGCGTCGAGGCGGCGATCGCGCTGACCGCCGTCCGCGGCCGGGCCATGGCCGCGGCGTGCGCGCAGACGCCCACCGGCATGTCCGCCGTCCTGGGCGGCGACCCCGACGAGGTCCTGGCCGCCCTCGAGCGGCACGGCCTGACCCCGGCCAACATGAACGGCGCCGGGCAGGTCGTCGCCGCCGGCACCGTCGACGGGCTGGCCGCGCTGAAGGCGGAGCCGCCGGCCAAGGCGCGCATCATGCCCCTCCCGGTGGCGGGCGCCTTCCACACCGCGTACATGGCCCCGGCGCGGGAGGAGCTCGAAGGGCTGGTCGGCGGCCTCCGCCCGGCCGACCCGAGCCGGCTGCTGCTCTCCAACGCCGACGGCGCCGCCGTCGACTCCGGCGCCGAGGTGCTGGCCCGCCTGGTCAGCCAGGTGACGAGCCCGGTGCGCTTCGACTCCTGCCTGGCCACGATGCGCGAACTCGGGGTCACCGCCGTCCTGGAGCTGCCGCCGGCGGGGGCCCTCGCCGGGCTCGCCAAGCGCGAGTGGAAGGGCGCCGGCATCGAGGTGCTGGCCGTCGGCTCGCCGGCCGACCTCGACCGCGCCCGGGAGCTGATCGCGGCCGAGCGCGGCCGGGCCGAGGCCGAGCACCTGCCCGACTGGCGCATGGTCGTCGCCCCGGCCCGCGGGACCGTGAGCCCCGCCGAGATCGCGGAGGGCACCCACCTCCCCGCGGGCACCCCGCTCGGCTGCATCCGCGGCCGGCGGGAGGAGGTCAACGTCTCCGCCGGCTACGACGGCGTGCTCGCCGAGTGGCTGGTGCACGACGGGGATCTCGTCGACGCCGGCGACCCGATCGCCCGGCTCTACCCGGAGGTGACCGCGTGACCAGGCTGAAGCTGCCCCAGGGCGCCGCGGGCGCCCGGATCGTGGGGTTCGGGAGCTACCGCCCGCGGCAGCGGGTGACCAACGACGACCTCGCCCAGCGCATGGACACCAACGACGAGTGGATCCAGGCGCGGGTCGGCATCGCGGAGCGCCGGTGGGCCGAGCCCGACGAGACGCTGGTGGAGATGTCGGTCGCGGCGGGCGGCAAGGCCCTAGCCGCCAGCGGGTTCGACGCCGGCGACATCGACCTGGTGCTGCTCGCGACCACCAGCCCGCCCAAGGCCATCCCGGGCCTCGCGCCGCGGATCGCCCACCAGCTGGGCGTCCCCCGCCCGGGTGCCTTCGACGTCAACGCCGGCTGCGCCGGGTGGTGCTACGCGCTCAGCGCCGCGGCCGACGCCATCCGCAGCGGCACCGCGCGCAACGCCCTGGTCATCGGTGGGGAGCGGCTGACCGACTACACCAACCTCGAGGACCGGGCGACGGCGGTCATCTTCGCCGACGGCGCAGGCGCCGCGGTGGTCACCGCGTCCGACGAGCCGGCCATCGGCCCGGCGGTGTGGGGCAGTGACGGCGACCTGCACGAGGCGATCGCCATCCCTCCGGACGAGACCGGCATGAGCATGGCCGGCCAGGCCGTCTACCGCTGGGCGACGACGAAGCTCACCGACACCCTCGTCGAGGCGATGCGCCGAGCCGGCGTCGGGCCCGAGGACATCGACGTCTTCGCGCCGCACCAGGCCAACCTGCGGATCATCGAGCTGATGGCCAAGCGGCTCAAGCTCCCCGAGCGGACCGTCATCGCCCGCGACATCGTGCGCTCGGGCAACACCTCGTCGGCCTCCGTGCCGCTGGCGTTGGCGGCGCTCATGGAGAGCGGCGAGGCGAAGAGCGGTGATCTGGCCCTGCTCCTAGGGTACGGAGCCGGTCTGACCTTCGCCGGTCAGGTCGTCGTCCTGCCGTGAGCTCAGCGGCCGGGAGCCCGACCGCTCCCCCCAGATCCCCGGGACACCCGTCCCGGACGTCGACGGCGCCCCGCCCCGGGGTCGCCGTCCCATCCGAGAGAGAGGACCCCGCGTTGGCAAGCACCCAGGAGATCCAGGCCGGACTCGCCGAGATCCTCGAGGAGGTGGCCGGTGTGACCCCTGCCGACGCCACCCCGGAGAAGTCCTTCACCGAGGACCTCGACGTCGACTCCCTGTCGATGGTCGAGATCGCCACCGCCGTCGAGGACAAGTTCGGCGTCGCCATCCCCGACGACCAGCTCGCCAACATCAAGACCGTCGGCGACGCCATCAGCTTCATCGAGAGCAACCAGTAGAAGGACCCCCTGCCCCCCACCACTCGCACGCTCGCGGCGGGGCCCTGCAGGGGGCCTCGCCGCGAGCACCCGTACGAGGAGACATCCCATGAGCCCGTCCACCACCGACGTCGTCGTCACCGGCCTCGGGGCCACCACGCCCCTCGGCGGGGACGTGACCGGCACCTGGGACGCCCTGCTCGCCGGCCGCTCGGGCATCAGCCGGATCACCGAGGAGTGGGTGCAGGAGTTCCCGGCCCAGCTGGTCGCCCGCCTCGCGATCGACCCCGCTGAGCAGATCGACCGCGTCCGCGCCCGCCGCCTCGACCGGAGCCAGCAGGTGGCGGTCATCGCCGCCGAGCAGGCGTGGGCGGAGTCCGGCGCGGCGGACTCCGGGGTCGCCCCGGAGCGGATCGCCGTGGTCTTCGGCACCGGCATCGGCGGCGCGCTGACGCTGCTCGGGCAGGACGACGTGCTCGAGCAGAAGGGCCCCAAGCGGGTCTCGCCCTTCACCATCCCGATGCTGATGCCCAACGGCCCGGCGGCGGCGGTCGGCCTGGCCATCGGCGCCAAGGGCGGGGTGCACGCCCCCGTGAGCGCCTGCGCCTCCGGCGCGGAGGCCATCCGCTGGGGCCTGGACCTGCTGCGCTTCGACCGCGCGGACATCGTCCTCGTCGGCGGCGCCGAGGCCTGCGTCCACCCGCTCCCCATGGCCGGGTTCGCCGCGATGCGCGCGATGTCCACCCGCAACGACGAGCCGGAGCGCGCCTCCCGGCCGTTCGACAAGGGCCGTGACGGCTTCGTGCTCGGCGAGGGCGCGGCCGCCCTGGTCCTGGAGCGGGCCGACTCCGCCGCCGCCCGCGGCGCCCGGGTGCACGCCCGGCTCGCCGGCGCCGGCGCCACCGCCGACGGCTACGACCTCGTCGCCCCCCACCCCGAGGGCGAGGGCGCCGGCCGGGCGATCACCGCCGCGCTGCGCGACGCCGGCCTCTCCCCCACCGACATCGGGCACGTCAACGCCCACGCGACCTCCACCCCGGTCGGCGACACCGCCGAGGCCGCCGCCATCCACTCGTCGCTGGGCGAGCACGTGCTGGTCAGCGCCACCAAGAGCCAGACCGGCCACCTGCTGGGCGCCGCCGGCGCGCTGGAGGCGGTGTTCACCATCCTCGCGCTGCGCGAGCAGGTGGTCCCGGCGACGGCGAACCTCGACGACCCCGACGACGACGCCGCCGTCCAGGCCCTGGACATCGTGCGCCGTGAGCCGCGCAAGGCCCAGCTGACCGCGGCGGTCAACGACTCGTTCGGCTTCGGCGGTCACAACATCGCGCTGGTCTTCACCACCGCCTGACGAAGGACCCCGTCCCCTCACCCTTCGCAGGCTCCGGGCGAGCCTCCGGACGGGGCCACATGACCCGGAGGTACCCGTGACGACAGTCCAGGCAGCGCCCGCCGTGACCGCGCCCGACCCCCGCGACCCGGAGGACCGGCTGCGGCGGTTCTTCGACGAGGGCTCCCTGCTCCTGCTCGGCACCCACGACACCTCCGGGGTGCTGGCGGGCCGCGGCACGGTGCAGGGCAGCCCCGCCATCGCCTTCTGCACCGACGCCACGGTGATGGGCGGGGCGATGGGCATCGACGGCTGCCGGCACATCGTCGACGCGATCGATGCCGCCCTGCGGGAGCGGGTGCCGGTCATCGGTATCTGGCACTCCGGCGGGGCGCGCCTGGCCGAGGGCGTGACCGCCCTGCACGCGGTCGGCGAGGTGTTCGCGGCGATGGTCCGGGCGTCGGGCCGCATCCCGCAGATCTCGGTGGTGCTCGGCCCGGCCGCCGGTGGGGCCGCCTACGGGCCGGCGCTCACCGACCTGGTGATCATGGGGCCGGCCGGCCGGGTGTTCGTGACCGGGCCCGAGGTGGTGCGGTCGGTCACCGGCGAGAACGTCGACATGGAGAGCCTGGGCGGCCCCGACACCCACGGGCGGCGGAGCGGCGTCGTGCACGTGGTCACCGACTCCGAGCCCGCCGCGCTGGAGACGGCACGGCTGGCCGTCGACCTGCTGGCCGCGCAGGGCAGCTTCGCCCCGGCCGCGGACCAGACGGGCACCGACCTGGGCGCGCTGCTGCCCGAGCAGACCAACCGCGCCTACGACGTGAAGCCGCTGGTCTCCTCGATCCTGGACGAGCCGGGGCTGGAGCTGCACCCGCGGTTCGCGCCCAACGTGGTCACCGCGCTGGGCCGGCTGGCCGGGCGCACCGTCGGCGTGGTCGCCAACAACCCGCTCCGCCTGGGCGGCTGCCTGGACTCGGCGTCGGCGGAGAAGGCGGCCCGGTTCGTGCGCATGTGCGACGCCTTCGGGGTCCCGCTGGTGGTGCTGGTCGACGTGCCGGGCTACCTGCCCGGCGTCGGGCAGGAGTGGGACGGCGTCGTCCGCCGGGGGGCCAAGCTGCTGCACGCATTCGCCGAGGCGGTGGTCCCCCGCGTCACGCTGGTGACCCGCAAGTCCTACGGCGGCGCCTACATCGCGATGAACTCCCGCTCCCTGGGCGCGACGGCGGTGTTCGCATGGCCCGGGGCGGAGGTCGCCGTCATGGGCGCCAAGGCGGCCGTCGGCATCCTCCACCGCAAGAAGCTGGCCGCGGCGCCTCCCGGCGAGCGCGAGGCGCTGCACGCCCAGCTGGCCGAGGAGCACGAGCGGATCGCCGGTGGGGTCAACCGGGCGCTGCAGATCGGCGTCGTCGACGAGGTGGTCGAGCCGGTGCGCACCCGGCAGCGGCTCGTCGAGGCGCTCGCCGCCGCCCCGCACGGCCGCGGGGCCCACGGCAACATCCCGCTCTGACGTGGAAAGGCCGTCCCGGCGCCGCTTCCCCGACGGCGCCCGGACGGCCCGCTCCAGGCTACGACGACTCCCCGACCAGGCCGGGAGTGTCGTGCCCCGATCGTGACCTTCAGACCACCTGGTGGAGCCAGGTCACCGGGCTGCCGTCGCCGGCGTGCCGGTAGACCTCCAGGTCGGCGTCCCAGGCCGCGCCCAGCAACTCGTCCACCCCGTGCCGGAAGGCCTCGATGGAGGTCGCCGTGGCCGCCAGGTGCCGCAGCTGCTGCTCGGTGACGATGAGGTCGCCGTTCGCGCTGGTGGGCGCGCGGAAGACCCCGTGGCCCGGCACGTAGGACATGCGCTCGCCGTCGTTGCCGTGGCTGGCTTCCTCGGTGACCTCGAAGCGCAGCATCGGCCACGCGCGCAGCGCAGCCACGAGCTTGGCGCCGGTACCGGGCGAACCCGTCCACGCCACTTCGGCACGGTATGCACCGTGCGCCGCAGGCTGCTCAGCCCACGACAGGGAGACCGGCGCGCCGACGACGCGTTCCAGCGCCCACTCGACGTGCTGGCAGAGCGCCTTCGGGCACGAGTGCACGAAGACGACACCCTGGGTTGACCGTCGCTGCACCGGGCACCTCCATCGACTCGATCGGTCTCGTCTTCCCCTACGGACCCATCGATTCGGTGACGCGCCGTTATCGGCAGTGGCGGAGCAGGGCTCCCGCGACAAGTCTGCACGATGGAGGCCCCATCGCGCCAGCCCGGCTGTGACTCCTGGGGCGCACGTGGCATCGCTGCATCAGATCGGCGCCTTGTTGCTGGTCAGCGGCCAATACCATCTGCGACCGAGCACGTCCAGCCATGTCAGCGTATTCACAGGTCCACGCGCTCGGCGGGCGCCGCGCCGGTCGGCCACCCTCTTCTCCCGGCCCAGGAGATCGACCTTCCGATCACTGAACGTAGTTGCTCGGTGGGACGCGGGCGCCGCGTTCGCGGCGTGCGACCAGCAGATCCGGTCGGGCCATCGTTGACTCTCCGTGGCGACTGGGAGACACCGTGTGGACGGACGAGGGTCAGCGTCCAGCACGGCGGGCTCGTCGCCGCCCAGCCGGGCGACGGTGTCGGTCTCGCGCACGGCGCCGGCGAGCGCCGTCGCCACCGCGGAGAGCGGGACGTCGCCGGCCGCGTGGCCCTCCCGGTAGGCCGCCGGCGCGGGGAGCCCGCGCGCCGGCTCCGCCACAGCCGCCGACCCCGAGAGTTCTCCCGAGCCCGCCGGCGGTGCCTGGCGCCGTCATCCCTGTGCGCGTGACCGGCGCCACGATCGGCGATGCCTGCACCGCGCGACGTGCGGGTAGGGCCTGCGCCGTGGGCGCGCACCAGGGCATGGCCGAGGCCGGTCGGGACGTCGTCGCCGGCATGGTGCTGGAGGCGTGGGACGTCTTCCTGGCCCAGGCGGAGTCGGTGGACCTCGACCGCTCCTCACGCCTGCCGGGGTGGCGGGCGCACGAGATCTGCGTGCACCTGGGCTGCTGGGACGACCACGCCGCCCTGCGCAACCTCGTCGCCTCGGCGCGGGCCGGCGCGACCGGGACGCCGCCGAACCCGGACGCGGTGAACGCGCGGGTGACCACAGCCCACCGCGGCACCTCGCGGGAGGAGGTGCTGGCCGCGGTGCGCCGCAACCGCGAGGCGACCGCCCGGTACCTGGCCGAGGAGCCCGTGGAGCTCGACACCGCGCCCGCGGTCTCCGTCGTCGGCCGGCTGCCGCTGCTCAGCGTCGTCCTCGGCCAGGCGTACGAGCTCGCCGTCCACGGGCTGGACCTGGTCTCCTGCGGCGCGGAGCCGCCGCCCACCTCGGTGCTGCAGTCGGGGCTGGCCGCGCTGACGGACGTCACCGGCGCCCTCGCGGCCTCGACCGGCATCTCCGGGCGGGTCAGCTTGGTCACGCCCGACGGCGGCTGGGGGTTCACCTCGGCGGGCGGCGGGTGGGAGGTGCGCCGGGTGCCGGCCGGGGTCGTCGAGGGGCCGGCCGTCGAGGCCGCCGCCGCCCTCCTGCTCGATGCCGCGTCCGGGCGGGTCAACCCCGTCCCGGCGGCGGCCCGCCGCAGGCTGAAGGTGCACGACGTGCCGGGCCTGCTGCAGCTGGCGCCGATCGTGCAGCAGGTGCCGGGCATCCCGGGCGGACCGATCCTGCAGCTGGCCGCCCGCACCGTCGGTGGCGCCGGCGGCGTGCTCGGGCGGCTGTTCGGCCGGGGCTAGGTGTACTGCCCAGCAAGGTTGTTCAAGCGGGTGATCGGGGAGTGCTTGCCGATCGCGGTGTGGGGCCGGTGATGGTTGTACTCGTGCAGCCAGGCGGGCAGGGCCTTCCGGCGGGCTGACTCGCTGAGGAACATGCGCCCGAAGGCCCAGCCGTCGGCCATGGTGCGGTGAAAGCGTTCGATCTTGCCGTTGGTCTGTGGACGGTACGGGCGGGTCCGCTTGGGCGTGATCCCGAGCTCGAGGCAGGCGTCGCGCCAGGCGTGGGAGCGGTAGGCCGAGCCGTTGTCGGACAGCACCCGCTGGACGGTGACACCGCGGGCGGCGAACCAGGCCACCGCGGGGCGCAGCACGCCGATGGCGGTGGCGGCGGTCTCGTCGTCGTGGATCTCGGCGTAGGCGACCCGGCTGTGGTCGTCGATCACGGTGTGCACGAAGGCCGTGCCCAGCAGCGGGCCGTGGTGCCTGTTGCGCGGCTTGCCGGCGGTGGCGGCCCGGTTCTTGTCGCCCTGGGCGCGGCCGACGTAGCGGTGGCCGCCGCCGTCGGGGATGTTGCCCAGCTTCTTCACGTCGACGTGCAGCAGCGATCCGGGGTGGTCGTGTTCGTAGCGGCGGATCGGTTCCCCGGTGGCGCGGCCGACGTGGGATAGCCGGTTGATCCGGCAGCGGACCAGCACCGCGTGCACGGTGGAGGCGGCCAGGCCGAGTCGGTCGGAGATCTGCACCGTGCCCAGTCGCTTCTTCCAGCGCAGGTGCACGATCTTGCGCACGATCGGCCGCGGGGTGCGCCGCGGGCAGGAGTGCGGGCGGTAGCTGCGGTCTTCCATCGCCGCCGGTCCGCCGGTCCGATAGCGCTCGGCCCATTTCTTCGCCGTGGGCCAGGCGACGTTGAACACCGCCGCGGCGTAGCTGATCGTCCAGCCGTCCTCGACCACGGCGCGGGCGAGCTTCAGACGGTGTCGAGGGGTCAGGGCGGCGTTAGCGTGGGCCACGAGGACCTCCGGGTTCGTGTGGTGGGTGCCTTCAGCAGCTCCACTCCACGTCCGGAGGTCCTCCCTCCACAAGACCCTCAGTCAGATCCCGTGGTCACACGTCCTCGACCAACGTCTCTGGTCAGCACAGCTAGGCGTTGCCGCGCGCGAGCCGCGTCGTCCGGCTCCGGCACCACCAGGCGGTGCCGGCAGCGAGCGCGACGAGGGCGCAGACGGTGCCCGGGACGACGACGGAGGCGCCCAGGTGGGCCAGGAGCACGCCGGCCGAGGCGCCGACGCCGACCTGCAGCACCGTGCTCGGGACCAGCCCCACGGCCGTGGCGGCCACGAAGGGCACCAGCTGCACACCCGCCAGGCCGGCCCCGTAGTTGATGCCGACGAAGGGCACGACCGGCACCAGCCGGATGACCAGCACCGCGGCGAACGAGCGCCCCGCGACCAGCCGGTCCAGGCGCGGCCCGGCCAGCCGGGCGACGGCCGGGCGCCCCAGCCCACGGGCGAGCCCGAACGCCAGGACGGCGGCGAGCAACCCGCCGGCGAACGCCACGGCCAGCCCCGCCGCCAGCCCGAAGACCGCGCCGAGCAGGGCCGAGACCACCGACCGCGGCACCGGCGCCAGCAGCACGAGCGCCACGGCGCCCACCAGCACCGGCCAGCCGCCGACGCCGGCGCCGGCCACGGCCGCCCGCAGGTGGTCCGCCGACGGCAGGTCCAGGGTCAGCGCCGCTGTCGCACCGCCGACCAGCAGGACGCCGAGGACGGCTGCCCGCAGCCAGGTCCGATCCACCGCCGTCCGCACGCCCCGATCCTGCCGCACGGGGCGCGCCGGACCGGTCAGCTGCAGCTGCCGCCCAGGGAGATGCCGCGCTGCGCCAGCCACGGGACGGGGTTCGTCCGGTCGGCGTAGAGGCCGCCGCGGTGCACCTCGAAGTGCAGGTGCGGACCGGTGGACTGGCCGCGGTTGCCGACCTCGGCGATCTGCTGCCCGCCGCTGACGACCTGCCCCGGTGACACGAAGAACTGGTTCACGTGCCCGTAGACGGTGATGACCCCGTCGTGGTGCTGGATCGCGACGGCGAGCCCGAAGCCGCTGGCCGGCCCGGCCTGCAGCACCACGCCGGGCTCGGGCGTGTAGATCGGGGTCCCGATCGGCGCGGCGATGTCCACGCCGAGGTGCATCGTGCCCCAGCGTGCCCCGTAGCAGGAGGTGACCCGGCCCTGGGTGAGCGCGGCACCGCTGCCACCCGGCGCGGCCGCCACCGTCATGACCGCGGCCTGCTCCGCCGCCTGCGCGGCGTCGTACGCGCGAGCGGCGTCCTCGGCGCCCTTGACCTCGAGCAGCCGGATCTCCGCGTCCCGCAGCTGCTGGTCCAGGCTGGCCTTCTCCGCGGTCAAGGCGTCGAACTCGGACTGAGCCGCGGCGAGCAGACGGTCGGCCTCCGCCTGGGCCTCCTGCGCCGTGCGGGCGGCGGCGTCGCGCTCGGCGACGGCGGCCTTGGCCTCCTGGTCGAGCCGCGCCTCGCGCGCCTCGGCGATCCGCAGCTCCTCCAGGACCCGGGCGCGGTCCTCGCCGAGCAGATCCAGCGTCGCGGCCTGCTGCAGCAGCTCACCCGGGCCCTCGGCGTGCAGGACCATCTCGAGCTCGGTGAACGCCTCGTCGCTGCCCATGTAGGCCTCCCGGCCCAGGGTGGCGACGTCGTCCTGGGTGCGGCCGACGGCCTCCCGGACGGCGGCGAGCTCGGCGGCGATCGCGTCGGCGTGCTGCCTGGCGCGGTCGAGCTCGGCCTGGGCGGTGAGCACGGCGCCGCTGGCCTCCTCGGCCTGCAACGTCATCTGCTGCAGGCGCTCCTCGGCCTCGCGGACGCGCTGCTCGATCGTCGCGACCTCGGCGGCGACGCGGTCGTGCTCGCTCTGCGCTCCACTCGGGGCCGCCGACGAGGACTGCGTCCCGATCAGGGACAGGGCCAGCAGCGCGGTGAGGGCGATGGTCGCCCGGCCGGCGGCGCGGCGTGGTCGCCGCAGGCTGCGGCGCAGGTAGTGCATGGTCGCCAAGGCGACGATCTCCGTTCCTCGGTCCGCCTACCAGGTCAGCTGACGGGTTCGGGCCGGAACGTGCCCTACCAGCCTGCCCGTGGAGGCGCAGGCCGGATTCACCCCAGAGAACATGGGTCCCCGGTCCCCGCGGCGGTCAGACCGCAGAGTTCGGCGGGGCCCGCCCGAGCCCCCGGGTTCGGGAGCGGGATCGGGTGGGCCGCGAGAGACGGTACAAGCTAAACCTGGATATGTCACAGGCACATAACGAACCATCTCGGTCCGCCACTCGGGTCCCGAGTCGCGACGCGGATGACGTACCGGCGTCTGGCAGGCTGCTAGGTCCGGGGCGGTAGCTCAGCCGGTCAGAGCATGGGACTCATAATCCCTGGGTCGTGGGTTCGAGCCCCACCCGCCCCACCGGTCCTGGCCTGCGGTTTCGCCCTGGCGGGCGGGGCCGCTGGCGCCCACGCGGCCCGCGGGTGGGCACGAGGTAGGCACAGCGGCGTCGGTGGGCGCCCGCTGGGCACGCGGGACCAGCGCCGCGGCGGACTCCGCTGCCTCGCGCTCAACGTCTTCGAACACCGACGTGTAGACCTGCTCGGTGATCGACGTCGACGAGTGCCCGAGCATCTGACTGGTGAGCTTCAGGTCCTTCGTCGCCCGGTAGGTCAGACTGGCCGCCAGGTGGCGCAGGTCGTGCAGCCGCACCGGGGGCAGGCCGGCCCGGATGACGAGGCGGTCGAACCGCTGGGAGGCGCTGTCGGGCACCAGGGCGGCCCCGTCGGCCTTGGTGAAGACCAGGCCGGTGTCGACCCACGCGGAGCCGAGCATCAGACGCAGCTCCGCCTGCCGGCGCCGGTGAGCGCGCAGCACCTCGGCGGTGCCGGCGTCCAGGCTGACGGTGCGGGCGCTGGTGTCGGTCTTGGTGTCGCCGGCGACGACGTCCCGGCCAACCTGGACCCGGGCTTCCCGGATGGTGACGATGCCGCGGTCGAGGTCGACGTCCGACTACGGCAGGCCCAGCGCCTCGGAGCGGCGCATCCCGCGGAAGGCGATGAGGTGCCACGGGCGTACTGCTCGTCGTCCGCGGCGAAGTCCAGGAACGCGCCAGCCTGCTCCGGGGTCCAGACCATGGCCGCGGCCGGGCGCTTCCCGGTGCGCCGCCAGGCCTCCACCCGGTGCTCCGTCCACACCAGGGCCCGATCGGCACGACCCGACGGCAGCTCGACGTACTCCCCCGGGTTCACCGAGATCTTCCGGCGCTTCACCGCGGTGCCGAGCGCCGACATGGCGGTGGCGTGCACTCGGCGGATCGTGGCGTCCGACAGCGGCCGGCTGGCGGCCGGGGTGTCGGTGCGCGCCTCCAGCAGCCGGCGCAGCAGCGGCGACGGGCGGCCGTCCAGCGGGCGGCCGATCTGCCTCATGGCCGCGTACAGGGCCTCGAGGTCGACGTCGCGCAGGTCGGACAGGCGCAGGTGGCCGAGTCCCGGCCTCAGGTAGAGGTTGAGGTGCTGGGCGTAGCCGTGCCGCGTGGATGCCCGCAGCGTCGTCTTCCCGGCCAGCCATTCGTCGAGGTAGCGGCCGACGGTCAGGTCCTTCTCCGGGCGCAGGTACGTGCCGCGAGTGATCGCCTGCACCGCCTCGGCCAGTGCCGCGTCGGCCTCCGCCTTGGTGTCGTACGGGCCCAGCTTCTCCTGCCGGCGGCGACCGTCCGCGGCGCGTGGGGCGTCGTACCGGCCCCACCAGGCGCCGTGGCCCTTCCGGCCGAGCTTCGGGCAGCGAGAGCCGTACTGGCGGCGGTTCTCGTCCCGGCAGCCGCACCGCTTGAACGTTGACCCCTTCACGGACGCCCTCCTGAGGGTCGGGTCGCCCCTCGTCCGCTCGCTGGATGACGTCCTCGAGGAACCACTTGAGCGCGATGTCCGACGGGCTCAGGAGCGGGACGCCTGGCTGCCGCTGCCCCTGTTCGTCGACGCCGGTCTTCATGCGCTCCAGTCGTTGCAATTCGTCCTCCACGCGTTGGCGCCAGCCCGGACGCTCGGCCGCCGCCTCTGCCAGCTGGCCCACCGCGTAGTCGTAGTCCTGTTGGGCCCCCTGTCGGACCTGCCAGAGGCGGGAACCATCGGCCAGGAGTCGGTGTAGCTGCAGGTCCGCGATGGCATCCAGCGGCAGGACCAGCTCGGAGAACGTCACACCCAGCGCCTTCGCCAGGGCCAGCGCCTCATCGACCGTGATATCGCGCCGCTTGCCCTTACCAGCCTCAACCGGGACCTCGATCTTGGAGATCGACGACTGGGGCATTTGCACGCCGAGACGCTCGAGCCGCTTCGCGAGCTGCTCCTGCGACAACCCTGCCCGCTGACGGAGCGACTTGATCCGTCGGGCGATGTTCTCCTCAGATCCCAGGGCCGTCAGAGCCTGCTCCAGGTCGGTCCACGTCGGCGAGGACAACGCCTGCTCACGGGCGTCCTCCTCGGCTGCAGCGACAAGATCCTCGATGGAGTCGAAGCCGGCCATCCTCAAGCCGGCGAGGTGTCGGTCATCCCCGTGGGCCTCGGCCTTCACGAGCTCCACGAAAGAGTCGTAGCCGAGTGGAAGCCCTACTTGGGCCTGGGGACGCCAGCGAGATCCTCGAGGTGTCGCAGGCAACATTGAGGCACTGGCGGGCCGTCGGACGCGGCCCCGAGTACCTCCGCGTGGGGCGGCACGTCAGGTACCGGCCCAGCGCGATCGAGGAGTGGCTTGAGGAGGACCGAGGCGCGGCGGTCGAGCTGTGACCCGCGCATGGAGCCCCGCCCAGGTGCGCGCGCTCGGCGTCCGCACCGACCTGGTCACCGCCTGTGAGATCGCGTACGGCGCGAAGAGGACCAAGGCCTACGAGCTGTTCCGCCGCGGCGAGCTCGGCTTTCCGGCCGTCCGCGTCGGCAACCGCGTCGTCGTGCCCGTCGCCGCACTCTGCCGGTTCCTCGGCATCGAGCTGGAACCGGACGCCGCATGATCCGAACAGAGATGAGGCCGCGCCGGGGGGCATCCGGAACCGGCCTCTCTGAAGATCGAATCGCCGCCGAGCCACCCGTCTTCGCTGGGCAGGTGGCACTGCTGCGGCTACTCCCCCACCAGTTCCTGTCGCGCGGCTGCACGCCTCCGCGGAGCTGCGGTCTGGCGTCGCCTCGAATCAGACCGCTGACGGGGGGCCAGCGCCCGCGGAGGCCGCGATGAGCCTGCTCGTGACCGCTGCGGCGTTGCGGCTGCTGCCCGGTGCCGAGATCCTCACCGCCAGAGACCTCGGCGAGTACGCCGTCGAGCTCGCCGTTAACGGGTGGGCAGTGTTCCCTCTGCGCGGCAAGGTCCCGGCGATCCGCGGGGGCCACGGTGTCCTCGACGCCACGACCAACGTCGACCAGGTCATCCGCTGGTGGACGCACGAGTGTTCCGGCGCGAACATCGGCGCCCGCGTGCCCGAGCAGCTGTTTGTCCTCGACGTCGACCCCCGCAACGGCGGCGGCGACTCCCTCGACCAGCTCACCGCCGCGCACGGGCGGCTGCCGAACACCCGCACCGCGATGTCCGGGCGTGGCGACGGCGGACGGCACCTGTACTTCCGGCACCCGGGCGGCCGGCTCACCTCGAGCAGGTTGGGGCCGGGCCTGGACATCAAGACGTCGGCGGGCTACATGGTCATGCCGCCGTCGCTGCACCCGGCCACGGGGCAGCCCTACCGGTGGGTCAACGAGCCCTTCGCAGCCGCCCCCGGCTGGCTGGTCGAGCTGATCAGTGCCCAGGCCCCCGCCGCGCCGCAGAAGCTGCGGTCCGTGGCGCCGGGGCAGGCCCTGTCCGCGCTCGGAGGCTCGATCGCCGACCGCTACTCTGCCAGCGCCTCGTGGGCGGACATCCTCTCCCCGCACGGCTGGCGCTGCCTCTCCGCCGATCCGGATGCTGACGGCGCCCGCTGGCAACACCCCATCGCCACTGGCCCCGTGTCGGCGACCGTCCGCCACGACTGCCTGTTCGTCTACTCACCGAACACCCCGTTTCCGGTCACCGAGGCCGGCAACGTGCGCGGGGTGACCCGCTTCCGCGCCTACGCCGTGCTCCAGCACGGCGGGGACCTGTCCGCGGCAGCCCGCGCGCTACGGACCGGGGCCGCAGCATGAGCCTCTCCCTCGCTGACCTCCCCATGCCGGCCCCCGCACGCGGCTCAGGGGTTGCCGCCGCGGCACCCGACTTCGCCGCCGGTTTTAAGTCCGGTGGCTCCTGATCCTCGACGCCCCCGACACCGTTCCGGCCGTGTGGGGCGACGGCGATCAAGTCCTGTGGGCCCGGGGCGAAGCTCTCATGCTCGTCGGCCCTCCGGGCGTCGGGAAGACCACGATCGCCGGGCAACTTGTCCGCGCCCGGCTCGGCTTCGCCGACAACGTCCTCGGCTGGTCGGTCGAGGCCGGCCACCGGCGGCTGCTGTACCTGGCCATGGACCGCCCCCAGCAGATCGCCCGCGGCCTGCACCGCCTGTTCTGCGACACTGATCGGCGCCGCCTCGACGACCGGCTTGTCATCTGGACCGGCCCCCCGCCCGCGGACCTGGCCCAACACCCCACCACGCTCCTCGAGCTCGCCCAGGCCGCTGACGCCGACACCGTTGTCGTCGACTCACTCAAGGACGCCGCCATCGGCCTCACCGACGATGCCGTCGCCGCCGGCTACAACCGGGCCCGACAAGCCGTCATCGCCGCCTGCATCGAGGTCCTCGAGCTGCACCACCAGGTGAAGCGCGGCGCCAACGGTGGCAAGCCCGACACCCTCGCCGACGTATACGGCTCCGCCTGGTTCACCGCCGGCGCCGGGTCCGTTCTGCTGCTCTGGGGCGCCGCCGGCGACCCCATCGTCGACCTCCGCCACCTCAAGCAGCCCGCCGATGACGTGGGCCCACTCCGCGTCATCCATGATCACGCCGCCGGCACCAGCGCCATCTGGGGCGGCGCAGACCTGCTCGCGCTCGCCCGACACAGCCCCGGTGGCATCACCGCCAGGGGCGCTGCCCAGGCCCTCTTCGAGAGCGACAAGCCCGACCGCAACCAGATCGAGAAGGCCCGCCGCCGCCTCGACGCCCTCGCTCGCGGCGGCCACCTGATCGAGCACGAGGGCCACCGCGGTGGCGCCGACGGCGGTGCTGCCACCACCTGGCACAACACCAGCCTCGTCCCTATCGCCGATGCGTCATGACCGATCGCCCCGGCCCGAACCAATCACGCACGGATCACGGCCTCGAACGCCGACTGGACGATCACGCCGTGAACAACCGATCACGCCCCCACGGAAAGCTCCAGGTCACAGCGAACACGACACCGATCACGCCGATCAACCGCCTAGAGCGATCACGTTTCGCCCCCTCTAGATGTACTGCCCAGCAAGGTTGTTCAAGCGGGTGATCGGGGAGTGCTTGCCGATCGCGGTGTGGGGCCGGTGATGGTTGTACTCGTGCAGCCAGGCGGGCAGGGCCTTCCGGCGGGCTGACTCGCTGAGGAACATGCGCCCGAAGGCCCAGCCGTCGGCCATGGTGCGGTGAAAGCGTTCGATCTTGCCGTTGGTCTGTGGACGGTACGGGCGGGTCCGCTTGGGCGTGATCCCGAGCTCGAGGCAGGCGTCGCGCCAGGCGTGGGAGCGGTAGGCCGAGCCGTTGTCGGACAGCACCCGCTGGACGGTGACACCGCGGGCGGCGAACCAGGCCACCGCGGGGCGCAGCACGCCGATGGCGGTGGCGGCGGTCTCGTCGTCGTGGATCTCGGCGTAGGCGACCCGGCTGTGGTCGTCGATCACGGTGTGCACGAAGGCCGTGCCCAGCAGCGGGCCGTGGTGCCTGTTGCGCGGCTTGCCGGCGGTGGCGGCCCGGTTCTTGTCGCCCTGGGCGCGGCCGACGTAGCGGTGGCCGCCGCCGTCGGGGATGTTGCCCAGCTTCTTCACGTCGACGTGCAGCAGCGATCCGGGGTGGTCGTGTTCGTAGCGGCGGATCGGTTCCCCGGTGGCGCGGCCGACGTGGGATAGCCGGTTGATCCGGCAGCGGACCAGCACCGCGTGCACGGTGGAGGCGGCCAGGCCGAGTCGGTCGGAGATCTGCACCGTGCCCAGTCGCTTCTTCCAGCGCAGGTGCACGATCTTGCGCACGATCGGCCGCGGGGTGCGCCGCGGGCAGGAGTGCGGGCGGTAGCTGCGGTCTTCCATCGCCGCCGGTCCGCCGGTCCGATAGCGCTCGGCCCATTTCTTCGCCGTGGGCCAGGCGACGTTGAACACCGCCGCGGCGTAGCTGATCGTCCAGCCGTCCTCGACCACGGCGCGGGCGAGCTTCAGACGGTGTCGAGGGGTCAGGGCGGCGTTAGCGTGGGCCACGAGGACCTCCGGGTTCGTGTGGTGGGTGCCTTCAGCAGCTCCACTCCACGTCCGGAGGTCCTGGGACTGCCCCGAGTTCAGTTGACTCGTCGGGTGTGGTTGGTCAGGCCGCGGTAGCGGCGAGGTTGAGTGTCTCGTACTCGACTGGGGTGAGCCGTCCGAGACGGCGTTGCCGGCGCCGGCGGTGGTAGGTCCGTTCGATCCAGGTGATGATCGCCAGCCGTAGTTCTTCTCGAGTCGCCCACCGCTGCCGGTCGAGCACGTTCTTCTGTAGCAGTGCGAAAAATGACTCCATCGCCGCGTTGTCACCGCACGCGCCGACCCGGCCCATCGAGCCGACCAGCCCGTTGTTCCTGATGGTGCGGACAAAGGCGTTCGACCGGAACTGGCTGCCGCGGTCGGAGTGCACCGTCGTGCCGACCGGGCTGCGCCGGATGATGGCGTTGCGCAGCGCCGCCACCGCCAGGGAGGCCTTCATCCGCGAGTCGATGGAGTAGCCGACGATCCGCCCCGAGTAGACGTCCTTGATCGCGCAGAGGTAGAGCTTGCCCTCGGCGGTGTTGTGCTCGGTGATGTCGGTCAGCCAGGTGACGTTGGGCGCGGTGGCGGTGAACTTCCGGTCGACCAGGTCGTCGTGCACCGGCGGGCCAGCCTTGCGGTTCAGCCCGCGCTTCTTGGCGAACACCGACCAGATCCGCTGCTGGGAGCACAACCGAGCGACGCGGTTCTCACCTGCAGTGATGCCCCGCTCGCGGAGTTCGTCAGCGATGAACCGGTAGCCGAAGGCCGGGTCGTCGGCGTGGATGTCGACCGCCGCGTTGATCAGGTGCGCGTCGTCCCAGTCGCGCTGGCTGACCGGGTGAGCGCACCATTTGTAGAAGGCCTGCTTGGAGAAGCCCAGCACCCGGCAGGTCACCGCGACGGGGATCTTCTCGGCGGCGAGTTCACGGACCAGCGGGTACATCATTTTGGGAGGACATCGCGGGCGAAGTAGGCCGTCGCCCGCCGGAGGATTTCGTTCTCCTGCTCCAGCAGCTTGTTGCGCCGGCGCAGCTCCCTCAGCTCCGCGGACTCGTCCTTGGGCTCACCAGTGGCGTCCACCAAGGTGGTGTGCGGCGGCCCCGGTGAGCAGCGGGCCCTGCACGTGAAGGCGGCCACCGCGTGATCTTCTGGAAAACCTCTCACAGCACTCCAGGAGAACAACGCGATGACCGCT
>NZ_JBJHAC010000019.1:0-100065 GCF_054050835.1 Blastococcus sp. SYSU DS0510
ACGATGCGGTACTCGGCGTCGTAGATCCCGCCGGTGTCGACGGCGTGCTGAACGCGGGCGCGGACATCGGCGACGTCGTCAGGGTGCACATGGGCGTAGACGTCCTCCGGGCGGCCGGTGAAGGTGTTCCGGTCCATCCCCGACAGCTCCAGCAGGCGGTCATCGACGGTCAGCGCGCCGGTGGCCAGGTCCAGGTCGAAGGTGCCGACCTTCCCCGCGTCCAGCGCCAGCGCCCACCGGGAACGGTCGATCGCCTGCTGCGCCAGTAGCCGCTGCGCCCGCTTCGCGGACTCCTGCGCCTGGGCGACGGCCTCATCGGCGCGCCGCTGGGCCGCCCGCAGCCACAACTCCGAGCTACATGCCCCGGCCAGGTCGGTCAGCACCGCCAGGTCATCGTCCGACCAGGTCCGCGGCCGGCTGTCGATGGCGCACAGCGAGCCGACCACGACGCCGTCGCCGTCGGTGAGCGGAACGCCGGCGTAGGCGATGACACGCAGGTCCGCGATCGCCAGGCTGTCGGCGACCAGCGGATCGGTGCGGGCATCGGTGACGACCAGCGGAGCCGCCGAACGCACCACGTGCTGGCAGAACGAGTGGCTCAGCGGCGTCCTCCGCGTCGACTGCCACGGCTCGGGCAACCCGACCGCGCCGGGGAACACCTGCTCCTCGGCCGACACCAGCGTGACCAGCGCGACCGGGACGTCCAGCTGCCGGCGGACCAGGCGGGCGAACCGCTCGAACGCCGGATCCGACCGCGGGGGCAGTGCCGTGCCCGAAGGCAGTGAGCCAGTCACACGTCCCCCCGGCGACAGGGACACGGCGCCGACGTCCCGATGAGTGAGCGCACCGAGGATACCGGGGTGCTGGTCGGGTCGGACCCTCTTCGTTGGTGGTGTGAGTGCCGACGAGCAGACCACGCGGCGCGCAGACCGCGCCCCCGCTCAGGAGAGGCCCGTCTGTCCCGGGCGACGCGGCAGGTGCGCGTCCTCGCTATCGCTGATCATGCCGGACCACAACACCGCACTGTGGCAGCTGGCGGCGACTGACCCGGTTGCCCTTCGGAGGACGATCTCGCCGCGTCGGACCAGCGCGCTACGTTCCGACAATGACCACCAAGCCGCGCACACCGCGCTCCACTCCCCCAGCGGGGGAAGGCGGTGGGACGGCTCCCACTTCCCTGTGTCCAACTCCCCCCTCGGACACCGAGTTGAACCCCCACGGTATTCGTGCCCGTGGGGGTTCTCCTTTTTCCCATGGCTGCACGGCGGCCAGGGGTGCGAGGCGGAGCTCTGCTGGGGTCCCCCGCGGGGACCGCGGATTCGGCACCCTTCCACGGCGGCGCAACGCACGAGCCACCGCCCCTCCCACCGTTACCGGTGGATGGTCCGTGTCACACGTCCAACGCCGTCCAGAATGCCGCCCGGACGCCGCCGGCTCCCCAGGCGTTCGGCTCGATGAAGCGGCTGAACCACAGGTCCCGCTCCCCCGGTCGCGCCTCGGTCCGCGCAGGATCACCGGCCCGAAGCCCGTGACCATGGAAGATCCCCCCGATGTCGGCCACCGCAGCACCGTGCCGCCCGGCGACGCCGCGCAGCGCCTGGTTGAGCTGGTCGATCACCGCGACCGCATCCGGCCACGGCGGCAGCCCCAGCCTGACGGCGTCCCCCGTGCCGTCGCTCGGGTCGTAGACGGTCCCGACGACGATCCGACCGCCGGGCGCCACGGCACTGGTGAGTTGGGACAGTGCTCCGTCGACGGCCGCCTCCACGCGCGCGATGACCTGCTGAGCGCCGGCGCTGTCCCCGTACACCGACAGCAGGTCGTTGCCCCCGATCGTGAGGGTGACCACCGTGGGCCGGTCCGGCAACGCCTCGAGGCGAGGGAGCTGCACGTGCAGCAGGGTCCGGGTGGTCGCGCCGTCCGTGGCCAACAGGAGGAAGCCGGTCTCGGGGTTGACCGTGAGGAGGTCGCGGCCGCGCCAGTCGGGGAAGTCGTCGTCGCGGTTGCGGAAGAGGAGGCTAGCCCCTCCCCGACCGGGGCCGCCCGCGTAATCATCGATGGAGATCGAGTCGCCGAGGGCGACGTAGAACGGGCACGAAGCATCGGACATGGGGCCATCCTGCTCGTCATTTCCGGGCGCCACCGCCTGCCGGGCGGCTGTCGTGCGCGCCGGAGTCCCGGCTTCCACGTGATCCCCTCGGGCCGCGGACCGACCGCGGTCACCCGCCGGAGGCAATGGCGCTCGCCGGACTCACCGTTGCGGGCTTCTCGGAGCAGCGCTGGCCCCGAAGGCGTCATATCCGGTAGCCCCGCGAGTACGGGGGACGGGCTCCGCCCCGGACGCTGCCGAGGGTCTTCGGCGGCGTGACGGGCCGATGTCCAGCCTCGCTCACGCGCTGACCACCCGTCATGGACTCCGGATGCGGTGCGCTTCTCCCGGGAGCCGACGTGCCGCGCTCTGTCCCACTGTCCCCCGTGCCACGTCTGCACCACTCGCCCATCGGATCCGGGCCACCGGGTAGGGGTGGGTCATGCCGCGCCAGTGTTGAAGCCATACGGGACCAGGTTGTCGTGGTGATGGGCGCGTCGAGCGGGATCGGTCGCGCCACCGCCGCCCGGTTCGCCGCGAACGGGGCGAAGGTCGTCGTTGCCGCCCGAGGAGAGGCCGGCTTGCGGTCGCTGGTCGAACAGGTCCGGGCCGACGGCGGAGACGCTGTGGCCGAGGTGGCCGATGTGACCGACCCCGCCCAGATGCGACGCGTGGCCCAGCGCGCGGTGACCGAGTACGGCGGACTTGACACCTGGGTGCACGCCGCCGGGGTCCTGCTGGTCGCCCCGTTCGACGAGACGACACCGGAGGAGTTCCAGCGCGTCATCGACGTGAACCTCATGGGCCAGGTCCACGGCGCCATGGCCGCTCTCCCGCACCTGAAGCAGAAGGGCGGAGCCCTCATCCACATCCCGTCGACGGGGGCCAAGCGGGGCGTGCCGCTACAGAGCGCCTACAGCGCCTCCGAGCACGGCATCGACGGATTGGTCGAAACGCTGCGGATGGAGGTGCAGCGGGCGGACCTGCCGATCAGCGTCACCAACGTCATTCCGGCGACGATCAACAGCCCCCTGTTCGACCAAGCCCGAACCAAGATCGGCGTCAAGCCCGTCGCGCCCCCGCCGATCTACCAGCCCGACGTAGTCGTGGACTCGGTCCTGTACGGGCCAGCTCCAGGGCGATTCGGCCCCCCAGGGAGACCCCCAGTACGTGTGGCATGGAGACCTCTTGCCGATCGAGCTCTCGCTCCACGGCGTCGGTCAGTGTCCCGACATCAGGCCGCAGGGGCGCGGGTAGCGCGGCGGCTCCCCCTGGCCGGGGAGGTCGAGCGTCAGCACCTCGTACCGGCGGGCCAGCGCCGGCAGCACCGTGCCGAACTCGCCGATGAGACTGGCGAGGCCGGAAAAAGCACCAGGGTCGGGCCGGTCCCCTCCCGGTGCGCGTTGACCTCGGAAGCTGCACCGTCCGGTCCACCCGGCGCATTAAACCGGATTAGCCACAGTGACCGCGGCCACGTTGGGTGGGGCCGGATGTGCGTCTGCCGCTCCCCGGTTGTGCTTACCTGCTCGACGTCCCGTTCGGTCGTCGACGCCCTCCGGTCAGCAGCCGCTGCGCTGCCTCGGGTGGAGGCGCTGGTGCCCAGGGTGGCGAAGACGCCCTCGGCGAGGCCGTCGTCAAGCAGTCGTCGAGGCCGCCCGCGCCACCGACATGGCGAAGGGCCCCCGAGCGGCACGTTGCGCAGCAGAGTCGGCCTGGACGCCGGTGGACCGAGCGTCCGGGCCACCGCGCACTGCGGTACGGCAACTGCCACCATCACGTCATGGGTCACGGCCACGCCGTCCAGGAGGAACTCCGCGCACCGGCCCGCGCGCTGCGTCGCGCGATCCCCGGGGTCTATGACGGATACCGCCAGTTGCATGCCGCCGCATACGCCGCCGGCGCACTGGATGAGAAGACGAAGGAACTGATCGCGCTCGCCATCGCGGTCAGCAAGGAGTGCGACGGGTGCATCGCGTCGCACGCTCGTGGGGCCGTCCGCACCGGCGCCTCCGAGTCTGAGGTTGCCGAAGCCCTAGGCGTCGCCATCGCGATGAACGGCGGACCTGGCACCGTGTACGGCCCGCGCGCATTTGCGGCCTTCCGAGAGTTCGCGGAAGAAGCGGACCACGAGCAGGGGTGACCCGAGGTCATCTCGTCAGGGCGGGAAGCGTGTGCGTACGTAGCGTGTCGCCCCTCGGACACCGAGTTGAAACCGCCACGGCTTCCGGGCCGGCGGGGGTTCTCCTGTCTCTGGCCGCGGCTCACCCCTTGACGGCGGCGGCCCACCCGCCGACTGCATGACGGGCGGCACCGGCCGGCTGGCCTGAGCCTCGGGGCCTGACGGCCGTCCCTTCGTTTGCGTGACGGCCCCCGAGCGCCCTGCGTCGGCGACGGTGGCCATGAGGGCTCAACGCCCTCGACACGGCGGGACGTCGGTGACCAGTCGCATGATGTCCCCGGAGGAGCGGCCATCGCAGCACGCCGATGGGCCCCAGGACCACGACGAGCGGTGGGGGTGACGGGCGTGCCCCTCGGGACAGCCACGCAGCAGCCGACGACCGATATCCGCGCGGTGCTCGGCGAGGACGCGGTGGCCGCGCTCGGCGAGGCCGATGCCGATGCCTTCCTCACCCGGGCCGAGCTGTGGCTACCCGACATCGCGACCGCATTGTCGGAGCTCTACGGCGAGCGGGCACCCGACGTGCTGCAGAGGGCGCTGCGCCTCGCACTGGCGGCCGCGGGCGAGCGGCCGGCGCAGCTGCGCCGGCTCGACCGGCGCCGGGAGATCAACCCGCGCTGGTTCCAGGCACCGGGCATGCAGGGCTACGTCTGCTACGTCGATCGCTTCTGCGGAACCCTCGACCGGCTGCCCGACCGGCTCGACCACCTCGCCGGCCTCGGCACCACCTACCTGCACCTCATGCCGCTGCTGCGTGCGCGCGAGGGCGAGAACGACGGCGGCTACGCCGTCGCCGACTACCGCGCCGTCGACCCGCGTCTGGGGACCATGGCCGATCTCGAGGCCGTGGCCACCGCGCTGCACGACCGTGGGATGAGCCTGTGCATCGACGTGGTCCTCAACCACACCGCACGGGAACACGCGTGGGCACAGGGGTGGCTGGCCGGCGACCCCCGGTACGGCGGCTTCTACACGGCGTTCCCCGACCGGACGATGGCCGACGCCTTCGACGCCACCATCCCCGAAGTGTTCCCCGACCGGGCGCCGGGCTCCTTCAGCTGGGTGCCCGAGGCGCTGGGCGGCGCGGGTGCGTGGGTGTGGACCACGTTCTGGCCCTACCAGTGGGACCTCGACTACTCCAACCCCGAGGTCACCCTCGCGATGCTCGGTGAGATCACCTGGCTGGCCAACCGCGGCGTCGACGTCTTCCGGATGGACGCCGTCCCCTTTCTCTGGAAGCGGCTCGGCACGGCCTCGCAGAACCAGCCCGAGGCCCACCTGCTGCTGCAGGTGCTGCACGCGCTCACCCGGCTGGCCGCCCCGGGCGTCGTCTTCAAGGCCGAGGCGATCGTCGCCCCCGACGAACTCGTCCGGTACCTCGGCGCGCACGAGCGCGAGCGCCCCGAGTGCGAGTTGGCGTACCACAACCAGCTCATGGTGCTGCTCTGGAGCAGCCTGGCGACCGGCGACGTCCGGCTGGCCCGCCAGTCGATCGCCCGGATGCGCCCCGTCCCGGCGTCGACGACCTGGTGCACGTACGTCCGTGGCCACGACGACATCGGCTGGGCGGTGACCGACGAGGACGCCGCCGCTGTCGGCCTCGACGGCGCCGCGCACCGTCGCTTCCTCAGCGACTTCTACGCCGGCCGCTTTCCCGGCTCGTTCGCCCGCGGCGCGCTCTTCCAGGAGAACGAGGCCACCGGTGACGCACGGATCTCGGGGACCACGGCGTCGTTGTGCGGTATCGAAGACGCTCTCGCGCGGCGTGACGACGCGGCACTCGAGTCCGGGATCCGGCGCCTGGTCCTGCTGTACTCGGTCGTCTACGGCTTCGGCGGCATCCCGCTGCTGTTCTCCGGCGACGAGCTCGCGCAGCTCAACGACCACGGCTATCTCGCCGACCCCGAGCTCGCACCCGACAACCGGTGGATGCACCGCCCCACTTTGGACTGGCAGGCCGCCGCCCGGGCAGCCGACGCCGGCTCGGTCGAGGGCCGCGTTTCCGCCGCGCTGCGCCGGCTCGGGGACGTCCGCCGCTCGCTGCCGGCGCTGTCCGGCGACGTCGGCGCCGAAGTGCTCGACATCGGCAACGACTCGGTGCTGGTCTGGCGCCGCCGGCACCCCCGCCACGGCACCTTCCTCGGACTGGCCAATGTCAGCCCCGCCCCCCAGCCCGTCGACGCCGATACGGTCACCGGGCTGGGCAGCTTCCGCCAGGTGCACGGCGGCGACGGTGTCCTGCCGGTCGAGCAGGGCCGCCTCGTCGTCCCGGGCCTGGGCTTCGCCTGGTTCGCCGAGGGCTGAGGACAGGACGACCCGAGACCTCAGCCGCTGCCGGATGCCGACCCCGCAGGCGCCGGCCCGGGACGGACCTGCTTGACCCACGTGCGCCCCAGCGCGACCGTTCCTGCAGGCCACTGTCCGCGAGGGGGTGCCGTCATGCAGACGCGGTTCACGGCCTTGGTCGGCTGCTCGGTCCCGGTCCAGCAGGCGCCCATGGGGGCGGTCTCGTCGCCGGACCTGCGGTCGCGGTCGCGGACGCCGGAGGTCTGGGCACCGTCTATGCACTGGGTGTGCCGGCCGAGACCTTCGTCCGCCGGCTGGACGGCATGCGACGGCGGACGAGCGGCGTGCTGTCGGCCAACATCCTCCTCGAGGACACCGACGAGGAGGTCATCGCCGCAGCCGCGGAGCGCGTGCGTGTGGTCGACTTCTTCTGGTTCGACCCCTCGCCGCGGCTGGTGGAGCTCGTGCACCGGGCGGGCGCTCTGGTCGGCTGGCAGGTCGGGTCGGTGGAGGAGGCGCGCGCCGCAGCGGATGCCGGATGCGACGTCGTCACCGCACAGGGCCACGAGGCGGGCGGCCACGTGCGTGGTGACCGGCCGTTGCTGCCCCTGCTGCGGGAAGTCCTCGACGCGGTACCGGTCCCGGTGCTCGCTGCGGGTGGCATCGCCGACGCCCCACCCTCGCGGCGGTGATGGCCGCCGGAGCGGACGGAGCACGCATCGGGACGCGGTTTGTCGCCACGACGGAAGCGGCTGCCCACCCGGTCTACAAGCAGGCACTCGTCGACGCCACCGGCGACTGCACCGTCATCAGCAGCACGTTCAGCCGGGACTGCCCCCTCTGCGCCACCCGCCCACGTCACCGGGTCCTGCGCAGTGCGGTGGAACGCGCCCGGGCCCTGGACGGCGACGTCGTCGGGACGGTGACGACAGGTGGCCGGCAGGTGGCCCTGCCGCGCGGTGCCGGCCTGCCCCCCCTTCCCGCCGTCGACGGAGACGTGGCCGGCATGGCGATGTACGCGGGCACGGGCGTGGGCGCGGTCACCGCCATCCGGCCGGCCGCCGACGTGCTCCGCGACCTGACGACCGCTCTCGGTCCCGGCAACGTGCCCGCACGTCGCTGAACGCACACCGCCGTCGGGACCCGGAGCAGGGCACCCGACCCGGGCTGTCCGCCGAGGGCGAGGTGTCCGGGCATCCTCGTCCCCGCCCCTGGTCCCGAGCCCGGCCGGGTCACCGCCGCGCCGGGACGATGGCACGAGATCCTGGCGACGCTGGCGGCCACGGGGCGTCAGCGTGCTGCGCCCCGGCTCCCCTCTCGCCCACGGGGTGGCGGCTTCTCGACCGGCCCTGCCTGCTGCGGACGCGAAGGCGCTCGCCCCGGCGCCGAAGTGTCTGTCGGAGGGCATCCTGTCACGGCATGCTGCCTGCTCATGAAGGTCGACGCGGATCGCCGCTCCCCTCCGTGCGCGCTGGTGATCTTCGGGGCCTCGGGTGACCTGACGGCCCGCAAGCTGCTGCCCGCACTCGAGCGACTGGCCGGCTACGGGGCCCTCCCCCCGGAGGTCGCCCTGATCGGGGTCGCCCGCACGCACATGACCGACACCGCCTTCGGAGACCTCTGCCGCCGCAGCGTGTCCGGTGACGACAACCCGCGCTGGAAGGACCTCACGGCGGCAGCCCGCTACGTCCACGGCGACTACGACGACCCGGCGACCTACCAGCGCCTGGCCGAGGTCCTGACCGAGTGCGACACCCGGATGGGGACCACCGGCAACCGGGTCTACTACTTCGCGACGCCACCCCGCCTGTTCGGTCCCATCGCGACGAGCCTCGGCAAGGCAGGGCTCTCCGTGCCGGCCGGCGGCAGCTTCGTCCGCGCGGTCGTCGAGAAGCCGTTCGGGTGGGACGAGGCCAGCGCCCGCGAGCTGTACGCCGACCTCTCGTCGGCGTTCTCGGAGGAGCAGATCTTCCGGATCGACCACTACCTCGCGAAGGACGGTGCAGAACCTGCTCGCGCTGAGGTTCGCGAACTCCATCTTCGAGCCGATCTGGAATCGGACCTGGGTCGACAACGTGCAGATCACCGTCGCGGAGACCCTGGGTGTCGGCGAACGCGGAGGGTTCTACGAGACGGCCGGCGCCATGCGGGACATCGTCCAGAACCACGTCCTGCAGGTCCTCTCGCTCTTCCTCATGGAACCGCCCACCTCGTTCCACGCGGAGGCCATCCGTGACGAGAAGGTCAAGTTGCTGCGGGCGATCCAGCCGCTGGACGAGGAGAAGCAGATCGCGGCCCACGCGGTGCGCGGGCAGTACACCCGTGGTGGCACCCGAGAAGACCTCATGCCCGGCTACTGCGACGAGTCCGGGGTCGACCCGCTCAGCACCACGGAGACCTTCGTGGCGATGCGCCTGGAGGTCCAGAACTGGCGGTGGACCGGCGTGCCCGTCTACGTGCGGACCGGGAAACGGCTGCCGGTGCGGCTCACCGAGGTCGCCATGGAGTTCCGCCGGCCTCCGCAGCTGCCGCTGTTCCCCGGGAGGGCCGAGAGCCTCGAACCCGACGCCCTGATCGTGCGCGTGCAGCCCGACGAAGGACTGAGCCTGCGCTTCGGTGCGAAGGTGCCCGGGCACGCGTTCAAGGTGCAGAAGGCGTCGCTGGACTTCTCCTACGAGAGCTTCGACGAGCAGTCCCCCGACGCCTACGAGCGGGTCATCCTCGACGGGCTGATCGGCGATCCGACGCTGTTCATCCGAGCGGACGAGGTCGCGCGCTCGTGGCGCATCGTCGATCCGGTGATGCGGTCGTGGGCCGGCGACGCGCGGCCCATCCCCCTGTACCAGGCAGCCACGTGGGGTCCGCCGGAGGCCAACGCGCTGATCAACCGCGACGGCCGGAGGTGGCGCCACTCGAGCTGACGACGTCCGGGCACGCTCCGTCCACCTCAGCCGGCTGTCGGGGTGGGGAACCGCGCGTGAACCGGTCCGCCGGCGGTCCTTCCCGTGCTTGTATGGCGCCGACCACCCCGGTGTCCCCGCCAGCGCTGACCCGGGCCGGTCGGCCAGTCGTCGGGCTGCGCGTGACGACCTGACAGCACGACCGCTCACCGACGAGCCGCGGCGCAGCCGACCGACGGAGGTTCAGCAGCGGATGAGCAAGGCGACCATCGTGACCGTGGACGACGACCCGATGGTCCTGCGAGCCATCGCCCGGGACCTGCGAGCGCGGTACGGGTCGGACTACCGGATCGTGCGGGCATCGTCCGGCGCCGAGGCGCTGGCCGCGCTGGAGGAGCTGGCGTTGCGGCTGCGCCCGGTGGCGTTGATCGCCACCGACCAGAAGATGCCCGGGATGACAGGTATCCAGATGCTGGAGCAGGCCCGGCAGCACGCGCCTGAGGCCAAGCTCCTGCTGTTGACCGCCTACGCCGACACGGACGTCGCCATCAAGGCGATCAACGACATCGGCCTCGACCACTACCTCGTCAAGCCGTGGGACCCACCGGCCGAGCGGCTCTACCCCGTCATCGACGACCTGCTCGCGGACTGGCAGCGGGCGCACCCGCAGGAGACCGGCGACGTGCGCGTGGTGGGACACCGTTGGTCGGAGCGGAGTCACGAGATCCGCACGTTCCTCACCCGCAACTACGTCCCCTACCACTGGGTCGACATCGACCGCGACCCCGAGGGCCAGCGGCTCACGACGCTGGCACAGGCGCAACCCGACGACCTGCCGCTGGTGTTCGTGCCGGACAAGGAGGTCCTGCGCACGCCGTCGACCCTGGAGGTCGCCGGCGCCCTGGGCCTCCGCACCCGTGCCCTGCAGCCGCTGTACGACCTCTGCATCGTGGGCGCCGGCCCGGCCGGGCTCGCCGCCGCCGTGTACGCCGCCTCCGAGGGGTTGCGCACGGTCGTGGTCGAGCGCGAGGCACCCGGGGGCCAGGCGGCCCAGAGCGCCGCGATCGAGAACTACCTCGGCTTCCCGAAGGGCCTGTCCGGTGCAGACCTCACGCATCGAGCCGTCGCGCAGGTGGGCCGCTTCGGAGCCGAGATGCTCCTGGCCCGCGACGTGGTGTCGCTGCAGAGGCGGGGACCTGTCCGAGCGGTCTGCTTCGGCGCCGGCGAGCTGGAGACCCGGGCGGTGCTCGTGGCCACCGGGGTCTCCTACCGGCGCCTGGAGGCTCCCGGCCTGGCCGAGCTCACCGGCCGCGGCGTCTACTACGGCGCCAACGCCAGCGACGCCGTCCAGTGCAGGGACGACGACGTGCTGATCGTCGGGGCGGCCAACTCGGCCGGCCAGGCGGCTCTGAACCTGGCCCTGTACGCCAGGCGCGTCGTGCTGGTGGTGCGCGGGGGATCGCTCGAGGACAGCATGTCCCTGTACCTCGTCGAGCGGATCCGCGCCGCCACCAACATCGAGGTCCGGCTCCACACCGAGGTGGCCGAAGCGCACGGCGACGGGCACCTGGAGGCCATCACGCTCGCCGATCGGCTGTCCGGTACCCGGGAGCACGTGGACGTCAACTGGTTGTTCGTCTTCATCGGCGCCTCGCCCCGGACCGACTGGCTGGGCGACGACGTCGTCCGGGACGCCAAGGGCTTCGTCGTCACCGGGCAGGACCTGCTGTCCTCCACCCCCACGGCGTGGACGGAGGCACGGCCACCCTTCACCCTGGAGACGAGCGTGCCTGGGGTCTTCGCTGCCGGCGACGTGCGGCTGGACTCGATGAAACGGGTGGCCTCGGCTGTCGGAGAGGGAGCCATGTCGGTCTACCTGGTCCACCGTTACCTGGCGACGATCTGATGGAGCTCTCCGCCGTCCGCCAGATCGCGTTGTTCGACGGCATCGGCGACGACCAGCTGCAGCGGCTGGTCGAGGCGAGCGCCCGGGTTCCCTTCGAGCGCGGCGACGTGCTCTGGCACGAGAACCAGCCCGCGGAGTACTGGTGGGTGCTCCTCGACGGGAGCATCGACCTCCTGCGTCACGTGGGTTCCGAGGCTACGGCGCTCGGGGCCATGGAGGTGCCGGGACAGTGGGCGGGCGGGTTCCGCGCCTGGGACTCGGACGGGCGCTACCTCGCCACGGGGCACGGCGCGACGGCCGGCTGTGTCCTGCGGGTGCCCGCCGAGGCGCTCCGGGACCTCTGGGCGGCGACCTTCCCCCTGGGCATCCGTCTCATCGAGGGCGTCGCCCGGAACGTCCGTAGCTTCGCGTCGCTGGCGCGGCAGCGCGAGTCACTCGCCGCGCTCGGCACCCTGGCGGCCGGGCTGGCCCACGAGCTGAACAACCCCGCGGCCGCCGCGACCCGGGCGGTGGACGCCCTCGGCGACGCGTACGCGGGCATGTTGTCCTCCCTCCAGCAGCTCGCCGCGGTCCCCATCACCGCGGACCAGTTCAACGCGCTCGACGTACTTCGCCGTGAGCTGGGTCCCAGCGCCCCGGGGTCTGGGTCACTCGACCTGGCCGACCGCGAGGACGAGCTCTCCGACTGGCTGGCCGACCGGGCGGTGGCGCGGGAGTGGGTGCTCGCACCGGCACTGGCCGGCGCTGGAGCCGACGTCGAGTGGTGCGAGCGGGTCGCGGACGCGATGGGGGAGGCTCCGCTGGGCTCGGCCCTGGAGTGGGTGGCGAGCACCATCTCCGCGACGGGCCTGCTCGGGGAGGTGAAGGAGTCGACCCGACGGATCTCCGAGCTGATCGGAGCGGTCAAGTCCTACTCGCAACTCGACCGGGCGGCGATGCAGGAGACCGACCTGACGGAGGGTCTCGAGAGCACCCTGGTGATGCTGGCGCACCGCACTCCGAAGGACGTGACGGTGGTGCGCGACTACGGCGCCGACGTCCCCCACATCCAGGCGCTGGCCGCAGAGCTCAACCAGGTCTGGACCAATCTCCTCACCAACGCGCTGGACGCGATGGACGGTCGGGGGACGCTGCGGGTGTCGACCCGCCGGAGCAGGGATGCGGTGATCGTGGAGGTCGCGGACACCGGCGCAGGCATGTCACCGGAGATCCAGGAGCACGTCTTCGACCCGTTCTTCACCACGAAGGGCGTCGGCCACGGCACCGGTCTCGGACTCGACATCTCCCGCCGCATCGTCGAGCGGCACAGCGGCAGCATCACCATCGACAGCCGGCCCGGCGAGACCGTCTTCCGGGTACGCCTGCCCGCACCGGACCTCTGAAGCGCCCATCCGCGGGCTCCCGGTCCGGCTGCTGCGTCCTGCGTGCGCATCGCACAGCGCGCCCGGCAGAGCTCACTGGACCCATGCGCCATCACCGCACCAGAGCCTCGAGGTCACGGACGACTTCCGACGGATCAGGCATGGTGGCGATCTCGGCGGCCACCTCGCCGGCCGTCGCCCACAGCTCCGGGTCCGTCGCGAGCCGCTCCAGCGTGGCGGACGTCAGCCCGTCGAGCGGCACGGCCAGGCCCGCACCCCTCGCTGCGACGAGTCGGGCGTGCTTCGTACGGTCTCCGGCGCCCGGGACGACCATCTGCGGCACCCCAGCGGCCAGCGCACTCATCAAAGTGCCCGCGCCACCGTGGTGGACGACGCCGGCAACGTGAGGCAGGACGTCTGCAAAGGGCAGCCAGTCCGTCGTCGTCACGTTCGGCGGCAGAGTCCGGCGGGCGACCGCCCGATCGGGCCGGACCAGGACGACGTCGAGGTCCGCGTCCCTCGCGGCATCGACCACCCGCGTCATCAGCCGATCCGGTCGCGGGTCATCGACCGTCGAGCGGGAGACCAGCAGGATCGGCCGGTTACCACGTCGCGTGAACTGCTCCGGTACGTCCCCGTGTCCAGCAGCGACCACGTACCTCATCGGCCGCCCGATCCGGGCACGCTCGTGGAGGCTCAGGGGAATGGCGACCAGCGCGTCGACAGGTTCGGGCAGGGCGTCGTCGGCGTGGCTCAGCGGGGTCCTACCCAGGCTCCTCGCGACGGCATGGAAGAGGTCACGGGCATCGAACAGCAGGGCGTCGACCAGGACGCTCGGCACCTCTCGCCGGCCCGCGACGATCGCGCCGGCGGCGGCCAGTCCTTCGTGCAGGACCAGATGCGGCTTCCACTCCTCGGCGAGCTGCAAGGCGCCAGGCGTCATGGCCTTGCTGACCGCGGCGAACAGCAACCCGACCCCGTCCGTCCCCTCGTCCCCCCGGACCATCCGGCCGACCCGGACGGGATGCCGGAGAAGCGAGCGGATCATGACGGGGCCAATGCTGAGCCCGGGTGCGACGTCATGGGCGGGGACCCCGGCCCTCCACGCGGCTCCGACGCCATCGGCGGCGGTGGCCAGGAGCACGTCATGTCCAGCGGCCTGCAGTGCGAGCGCCACAGGCACATGGGGAAGGACGTGCCCGACCATCGGCGAAGCCACCAGGAGGACGCGCATGCGGAGCAGCGTGCCCCGCCCCCCGTCCGGCAACAATCCCTCCCGGCTACGAGTCAGGAGGCGTGCTCTGCGACGACGTCTTCGGGCGTATCAGGACGCGTCCCTCTCCTCACGCGATCGACGACGTGTCCCCGACCAGAACGCATGCCCGCAGCGCGTCACCCGCTCACCTGCATCCCGTCCCCTGGACTCAGGCGTGTGCGGAAGTACCGTGTCCCCCCTCGGACACAAACGCAACGTGTCGGTACATCGTTCACAGACGTTCCTCGACATCCTCCACTCGCGGCGCCGTGCTCGTCAGGGCCGGCCCGCCTGAGGAATCGCCCGCCGCCGGTGGCCCCGGCCTCGTGTTCATGTCCCGACCTGCGACGGTCGACAGGAACCCGGATCCCGGCCCCGCGGCACGGGTGGCGGACAGGGTCCGGCGGACGCCGTCCTCGAACGAGGTCGGGACGAGACCGAAGGCGTTGGCGGCGCGGTGACCGTCGACCACGAACGGCTGCTCGAACTGGTAGACGAGTTCCGCGCCCTCACGCGCCAGGGGCAGGACGAGGCCGAGCGCCCGTGCCTGCCTGGTCCCGTGTCGCAGCAGCCACAGCCGGGTGCCGGCCTGCCGGCAAGCCTCGGCAGCCAGGGCACGACCAGTGGTCGGCTCCGGATGCGGCACGTGCCAGACCGCTGCGTCAGACCTGTCCTGCAGACCCACGACGGCCACGGTTCTCGCGAAGTCGTCGACGAACGTGGGGGTCACGGGGAGGTCGGGGTCGCCTACCCAGTGCACCGGCCGACCGCGCAGCGCTGAGGCGAACACGTTGCCGGCGATGAGCGACCGCACACCGGGCCCGTAGAGCTCCCCGGCACGAGCGATGCTGACCTTCAGCCGCCCGGTCGCGGCGGCGTGGAGCATGCGCTCTGCGATCCAGGCCCGGAGGACGCCTTTCGTGCTCACCGGTCGCCACGGGGTCTCCTCGGTCATGGGACCGCGGACCCGGCCGTACATCCAGGTGTCGTCGGCGAAGACCAGTCGCGCGTTGACCCCGCTGGCGGCGTCGATCAGGGCGTCCGTGACCACCGGGAACTCCTGGGTCCAGCGGTCGAGGACCGGCATGACGCAGTGGTAGACGGCGACCGCCCCGCGGCAGGCGGTCGCCAGGGCGGCGGTGTCGGCGGCATCCGCGGCCACGCATTCGACGCCGGGCGTGCCGACGTCGCGACCGTTCCGGGTCACTGCCCGCACCTGGGCGCCCGCCGCGTCCAGATGGGCCACGACGAGCCGGCCGACCGCTCCACCGGCGCCTACGACCACGTGGACGTCCGACCGTCCCGCGGCTCCTGGTCCGGTCATCGACTGGCCGCCGATTGCCGTTCCCGGTCGTACACGTCAGCGAGGTGTGCCAGCAGGGCGTCCTCGTCCGCCGGCCGCCCGCGATGTCCGACGGAGCCTTCCGGACGCAACAGGTAGCTGCCGCCCGCCGCTCCTACGACGAGTACATCGATCTGGCACGACCCCATGTTTCGGCTCCCGGATGAACCTCAAGCATGCTGCGCGTACGGCGAGTGCCGTGCACGGTCGGCGGGGGACCGAAGGCACAGCCTCCGACGACACGGCAGGTCCGGCGGAAGCTACGCCCAGTCCCGGCGGAGGGCAATGTCTCCGGACGCCGCGATCGAGTGTGTCGACCGCTCCGTGGACGACGCCGTTCTCGTGCCGCCGCACCGGGCACCATGACGCCGCACTCCCGAAGCGTTGCGACCGATTCGGGACGCTTCGGCGCCACGGACAAGCCGCTCATCGAAGGTGGCAAGTCGCGCAGCCGCGTCCTGGGCAGCCAGTGGGACACAGCAATCCGGCATCCGCAGACCCGTGTCGGCTCGCCACCGGGCCAAACGAACAGCGGTGTCGGCGGGGAACGGCTGTTCTGCGATCTCCAGCTCCCGTAGCGCCGAGCGCGCGGCGTCAAGACGGCCGGTCCGGGAAGGGCCGCCGAGCACCTCCGCGAGCGTGAGCGCGCTGGCGGCGAACTCGTCGTCGATCTCCCGGACGAGCATCGACTCGGCCTTGTGATGCTGAGCGTCTTCGGCATCGAGGTGGGCGATGAGCACGCTGGCGTCGAACACGATCACGCCGGCCACTCCTGGCGCAGCCGTTCCAGATGGTGCTCACCGTAGGCGCCGGTGAGGGCGCCACTGTGCTGCCGCAGCGCCTCGAGCCGATCGCGTCGCCGGTCTTCCTGTGCATCTTGGGCGACCGCTGGCCCTCCAACGCGAGACGAGTGAGCAACTGCGCGCGAGTCAGCCATGGATACCGGGAAGCCGCGGAATCCAGCGCTACAGCACGTTCGTCGGTCTCCGTCACCATGATCTGCGGGCGTGTCGTGGGCACGCGGGCTATGCAACACCTCCCGTCCAAGGTGCTACACGGAAGAAGGACCTGCAGGCGGTGAGGACGAAGACCGCGGTTCCCGACAACTGACCCGCCCCCCGCGCCGGGTGGTGAAGTGCCGGCCCGGCGAACCTCGCCGTACCTACCGCTGCGGGAGCGTTGCCCTCATCCGGCATCACACCCTGCCCAATGAACCAGTTGCGGCCAATACTTGGGACGGCGGTTGGGACATGTGCACCATGTGTCCGGCCGGGCTCGGGCCACAGCATTCGGCCATGACCGCAGTCGACAGCACCGCACCGGCGCCGGCCCGGGACGACGCCCCGCCGTTCTCCCGCGCCCTCCGGATCGCCGCCGGACTCTGCCTCATCGCCGGTGGCCTGCTCAACGGGCTCCCCCAGTTCGTCGTCGAGTTCGTCACCTCCGAGCACGAGACGTTCAGCGACCAGATCGCGTGGAGTCGGGAGAACGCGTTCCTGCACAACGCCGAGCAGACCGCCCTCGTGCTTAGCTCGCTGTTCATGCCGCTCGGATTGCTTGCCGTCGCGCACCTGTCCCGCTTCGGCGCTCCCGTGCTCACCGCGGTGGCCACACCGCTGGTCCTCTGGGGGATGTGGGGGTTCGGCAACGTCCTGGCCATGGGTTACGTCGCGGGCACGGTTGCGCCGACGATCCTGCCCGTCGACGAGGCCGTGGCCCTCAACGACGGCCTGAGCAGCCACTACGGAACAGTCGCGACAGCCCTCGTGCCGCACCTGATCGGCAGCTTCCTCGGGCTGGTGCTGCTCAGCATCGCAGTGTGGCGGTCCCGTTCCTTCCCCCGGACACCGGTCGTGCTGCTCGTCGGCTTCCTGGTCTGGGATTTCGGGCTGCCGCCCCTCGGGCCTGTCGACCCGCACCTCCTGCTCGTCGTCGCCTGGGTCTGGATGGGCGTCCACCTGCTCCGGCTGCCCGATGCGGTGTGGCGGGGGTCGGACCCGGCGATGCGGAGCTGAGCCCGCGAGGGCCTTCCCCACCGCATACTCCCCGTCATGGAAGCGGTGCCTCGGGCATCCGGACGTTCGACCGTGGTGGCGGCCCGGGCCGCCGCCGTGGTCGCGGTCCTGGCCACGGCGGTGGTGACCTGGCTGAACTGGGCCGGCGCCGCGCCGGCCGCCTCGCTCCGGCCCCTCCTCCTCACCGCCGTCTTCGTCGCCCCCGGGCTCGTCCTCGCGTCCGCACGACCCCGGCTGCCGCTGGGTTGGCTGGCGCTGGGCGAGGGCGCGCTGTTCGCGCTCTCGGCCCTGGCGATCGCCGCGGTGGTCCGCGCCGGCGACAGCGACAGCGCCCTCGTGGCATGGGCCGCGTGGGTCGCCGACCGGTTCTCCGCGCTGCTCGCCGTCGGGGTCTGGCTGCTCCTCGTGCTCCTCCCCGACGGACGGCTGCCCTCACCACGGTGGCGGCCTGTCGTGGGCGTGGTCGTCGCCGTCCAGTGCCTGGTCATCGCCGCCTTCGCCACGGTGCGGGGCCCTGCCGCGGGACCCGACTCCTCCCTCCCGGCTAGCGCTCGGGAGGCCGCCAACCCGGTCGGCGTGCTGCCACCACGGGTTGCAGAGCTGGTCGAGGGGTTGGACGGCCCGCTCCTGCAGGAGCCCCTGCTGCTCTGTCTCGTCGCCTACGGTGTCCGGCTGCACAAGGCCACAGCCGAGGATCGTGCGCGGGTGGTGGGCACACTGCTCGCCGCGTCTGCCTTTGTGATCTGGGTGGTGCTCGGCCACGCCTGGTGGCCTCAGGCCAGCGACGTCCTCGACGTGCTCGCTGGCGCACTCCTCGCGGCCGCGCTGACGGCGATGGTCCTGGGTCGCCGGCCCCGCGCCGTGGCCGCCGTGGTGCGCCAGACGTTCGTGTACACCGTCCTGATCGTCCTCATCGGGGCGCTCGCCGTCCTGGTCGCCGAGCTACTACGTCGGTTCGGTCACGAGCAGCCCGACGTGGCGGTCGCTGCCGTCGCCGGCGCCCTGGGACTGGCCGTGCACCCGCTGCGCACCCGTCTGGCCCGGATGGTCGACCGGCTGATGTACGGCGACGCCGGCGATCCCTTCAGCGCACTGCAGCGCCTCGCCGAGCGCACGCACCAGGCACCGAGCGCGGCAGCCGTGCTCGACGGGCTCGCCGCGACGGTGGCGACGTCGCTGCGCGTGCCGTGGTGCGCGGTCGCGGCCGCCGGGCACGAGGGTCGATGGGGGGAGCGGCCGTCCGGCGCGGCGAGCGCCAGCGCGGAGCTGCTCGCCGGCACGACCCGGCTCGGCACGATCACCGTTGCCGCCCCCGACCGCCACCTCGACGCAGGTGAACGACGGCTCCTGGCCGATCTGGGCAGGCACGGCGGGGTGGCGGTCCAGGCGGTGATCCTCAGCAACGCCCTGCGGGCCGGGCGGCAGCGGATCGTCCTGGCCCGCGAGGAGGAACGCCGCCGTCTGCGCCGCGACCTGCACGACGGAGTCGGTCCGACGCTGGCCGGGCTCGCCATGCAGCTGGGCTCGCTGCGTTCGCTGCTCCGCACCGAGCCCGACGCCGCCATCGAACGGCTCGGGCGGCTGCAGGACGCCGCCCGCGAATCGCTGGACACCGTCCGCCGCCTGGCGCACGGCCTCCGCCCGCCTGCCCTCGACGAGCTCGGGGTCGTAGGCGCCCTGCGCGCTCTCGCCGAGTCACTGGGGCTGCCTGCCCAGTTCCCCGATCCGGACCCTCCCCGACTTCCCGCGGCCACCGAGGTGGCCGTCTACCTGATCGCCGCCGAGGCGCTGCACAACGTGTCCCGCCATGCCGGTGCGGCGACCGTGGAGGTCTCCGTGCAGGTGGTGGCCGGCGACGTGACCGTGGTCGTCCGCGACAGCGGTCCCGGGATGGACGGCTCCCGGCCGCCCGGCGTCGGGTTGGTCGCGATGCGGGAACGCGCGGACGAGCTGGGCGGCTCACTCGCGGTCGACTCGCTCCCTGGCCAGGGCACGACGATCACCGCCCGCCCGCCCGCCTGCCGGCCTACGACGCCGAGGCGGTGACGATGCAGTGACGGAGACGGTGCGGATCCTCCTGGCCGACGACCACCCTATGTTCCGGGAAGGGCTCCGCTTCGTCCTCACCCGCGAACCGGGTCTGGAGGTGGTGGCCGAGGCCGCCGACGGCGACGACGCGCTGCGGTCGGCCGAGGAACTGGACCCCGACGTCGTCGTCATGGACCTCGCCATGCCCAGGGTCGACGGGCTGACCGCGACGCGACGGCTGACCGAACGGGGCGCCCGGGCACGCGTGCTCGTGCTGACCCTGACCGAGGACGACGAGAGCGTCTTCGCGGCACTGCGAGCCGGGGCCGGCGGATACCTGGTGAAGGGTGCCGATCCGGAGCAGGTCGTGGCGGCCGTGCGGGCGGTGGCCCGGGGTCACGCCGTCTTCGGGCCGCACCTGGCCGGCCGGATGCTCACCTTCCTCTCCAGCCCGCACGGGAACCCCGCGGCCGTCCTCTCCGCCCGTGAGGCGGAGGTGCTCGACCTCCTCGCGGAGGGAATGACCAACGCCGAGATCGGGCGGGCCCTGTTCATCTCACCCATCACCGTCCGGAACCACGTCAGCAGCATCCTGGCCAAGCTGCAGGTCACCAACCGGCAGCAGGCCATCGTGCGCGTTCGGAGCCGGGAACCGCGCCGCACTCCGGAGCGATAGCAGGACATCGTCAGGCGCCGTCCGCGGTGGCGTGGGCATCACCAGGTCGTCTCCCCCTCACTCCCGCTCCCCTACGTCACCACGAGCGCCGCCTGGCGGGACGCGCGGCTGCTGAACCCCACGGGCTTTCGGTCGGCAGGCGTACGGGCTGAGCTCGGTCACCCACCGTCCGACGCAAGATCCTGGCGATCCAGCGCGCCGGCCTCGAGGAGCACGTCCAGCGCCGGTTCCAACCCGGCCAAGGCCTGTGCCACGTCCTCGGGGCGGGCGATCGTCCACGCCTGGGTGTCGACGTAGCAGCGCAACGCCTCGTCGAACGCCTCCTCACCGGCCGCCTTCCGGGCGGCCTCCAGCGCCGCGGCACCCTTGCCGTAGACGAGCTCCTCGTACTCGTCCTGATCGTCGAAGTCGTCCATGGACCCGCCCACGTCCCCGCGGGTCCGCAGCTCCTCCTCGTGCGTGTGCGCGTCGGGCCCCAGGGACTCCGAGAAGCTGGCGAACGCCTCGTCGAGCCACGGGTCGCGGAACTGCGAGTTCCCCACCATCCCGTAGAACCACATGTGCGCGACCTCGTGCAGGATCAGGTCGTAGTCGTCCCCACCGAGCACGATCGACGACGCGTACTCCTCCCCGCCGCCGTCGTCGTCTCCGGTGGTCACCAACGGCACGGTGAGCGTGTCGTAGGGGAAGGGGCCGAAGCGCTCCTCCACCCGTCGGATCGCGTCGACGGTGTCGTCGGCGAGCTCCTCGGCCGACATGTCCGCTCCCGGCAGCACGCCGACGGTGACCTCGGTGCCGCCGGTCTCCACGGCGGCGGTGTCGAAGTCCCCCGCCGCCACGCTGACGTCGCGGGCGACGGGCTCCCGCGACTCCCACATCCGGCGCCCGGCCCCGGCGCTGCGCGGCTCCTCCTGGTCGCCGCTCATCAGGACGACCAGGTCCTCCGGCGCGGAGACCCGGATCGTGGTGTCCGCCACCGCGGTGGTCGTCGTCTCGGCGCTGATCTCGACGAAGGGGTCCCGCGCCCAGCCGACGCCCGGCTCCCAGGCCAGCGACGGGTAGCCCCCCGCCCACCAGGCCACGTCGTCGCCGACGCCGAGCCGGTCGAAGCCGGCGGGAGTGCGGCCGGCGGTGAGGCGCAGGGTGAAGTCGAGCTCCACCGTCACGGCTTCTCCCCCAGCCACGGCGGTGTCCAGGTCGACCCGGTACAGACCGCCCGGGGTGCCGGATGCCGCGTCGGCGTCCACGTACTCGCCGCCGGTCACGGTGTCCCCGCGGACGTCGTCCACGCTGAGCCGGTGGCCCTCTGACTGCGGGGCGTTCGGGATGAGCCGGAACCACATCTCCTCGACCGGCTGGTCGGGGGTGAAGGTCACCGCCTCGGTGCCGGTCACCGTGCGCAGGTCGTCGTCGAGCCGGAACTCCAGGTCGATCACCGGACGGTCCGGCGCCGGAGCGGCCCGCTCGGCCGTGGCGCAGCCGAGCACCTGCCCCTCACGCGCGGCGCCCTCCGGGGACGACGTCTCCTCCGGCGACGAGGTGCACCCGACGAGCAGGAGGACCGCGCAGCACGCCGCTCCCCACCAACGCCTCCGAGCCGGAGCGGTCGCGTCGAGCATGGTCTCTGCCCACCCAGCGGCGTCGACCGGGTCCCGCCCTCGGCGGGTTCCGTGTACGGCCAGTCCGCTGATACGGAATGTAGGGAGTCAGGCGGCCGTCGTACAGGGCCGGCACGCCACGAGCGTGCAGCTGGGGGTTGGCCCGCGCCAGGCAGGCGCGCCTGCGGAGGGCTCACCGGCTCGGGAGCGCATGAGCTGCCCGCTGCCGGCGACGCTGACCATGGCCCGCGGTTCCTCGTCGATGGCTCGGATCGGGCGGTTCTCAACAACGCCTGACTGGCGCCCAGCCGACGATAACGCGGTGGCATGTCTCCCCTCGGACACAACCTCACCCCGGCGCTTCCTGTTCACCTCTTGGTCGTCGAAGCGCGCTGCTGTTCGTCGTCGTTCGGCGCTCGGACGATCCCCTGTTCCGTCGCATCGTCCTGCAGGTCATCGAGGCCCCCTGGTCCTCGCCTCCCTCCTCGTTGGTGTCCTCGAGGGTGGTTCCTCGCCCGGCCCGGCACTCCCGCCTCCACATGCAGTGAGGCCGAGTCCGGTGATAGCGGGCACCGCGATCGCGGACAGGGCGCGCGGCAGGCGTCGTCGGTCGAGAGACGTCAGTGGTTCCCCTCTGGCTGACTACTGCGCCGTCGGCAGGAGAAGGTCGGGCTGAGCTGGGATCCTCCGGGCGACAGAACGGCTCGTGAGACGACGTCCTCCGGCCTACGCCTGCGTGCCGCCGAACAGCACCACCGGCGCCATCCCGACGTACGGAGTGCGAGGTCAGCGCGCCGTGCAGGCGATCCACATCGGGCGGGCGTCGTTCCTCCTGCTGACGGAGAAGCGCGGGCAGTTGAGGCAACCGGGTCCCGAGCCTTTCCGAGCTGGCCGTGCCGATTCGATCCCGATCACCCACGCCAAGCGGAATCGAGGGCCAGAAGGCCTGTCCGCCGATGCGCGGAGCCGGCTACGAGCCCCTGCCGGCCGGCCGGTGGGGGCGTGTGCCGGCCGGCCGACGCGGAGGCGCCCGCCGGCGGGAAGGATCAGAGATGGATCCCGCGGGTCAGCGCACCATCGACCACCAGGTTCGTACCGGTCGTGAAGCTGGACACCGGGCTGCTCAGAAAGACGACGGCGCGGGCCATCTCCTCGGGCAGGCCCATGCGTCCGGTGGGGTTGAGCTGCAGCGCCGAGGCGTAGAGCTCCGGATCACCCTTCTCGATCTGGTTCCAGACGCCGCCCTCGAAGAAGGTGTTGCCCGGCGAGACGACGTTCGCCCGAATCCCTCGACCGGCCAGCTGGAACGCCAGCCCCGAGATGTAGCCGACGATCGCCGTCTTCATCGTCCCGTAGGGCCCGGAGGCGAAGTCCGCTTCCCGCCCCGTGACGCTGGAGAGCGCCACGATGGAGCCGCGGCCGCTGGCCCCCAGGTGCGGGAGCGCGGCTTTCGCCAGCCGCACGGTGTGCATCAGGTCGACCTCGAAGGACAGCTGCCAGTTCTCCTCGGTGTCCGGGATGGCCAGCGCGCTGACGTTGGCGACGACGGCGTCGAGCCCACCCAGCCGCCCCGCGGCGGCGTCGACCCACGCCGTCAGCGCCGGACCGTCCGCGACGTCGAGGGGGACGCCCGTCGCCCGCCCGCCCCGTGCGGCTACGGCCTGCTCCGTCGCCTCGATCTCTTCCGGGTCGCGGGCGCAGAACTCCACGACGGCACCCTCGTCGACGAATGCCTCCACGATGGCCCGGCCGATACCGCGGGTCCCGCCGGTGACGAGCACTCGGGCACCGGTGAGCTGCAGATCCATGAGAGTCCTTCCGAGGTCAGAGCAGGGAGGCCGCGCGGCGGCGCAGGTCGTCGTGCAGCCCGCCGAAGGCCGTGGCCTTCGGGAGGAGGGATTTCCGGGCCTTCACCACGGCGCTGTAATTGGCGTCGACGACGTTGGCGATCGGCACCTCGGTGATCTGGGAGAGCAGCTGGTAGGCGTCCATGTGGTACAGCCCGTACAGCTCGCCGAACCAGCGGACCAGCTCGACCTGCCCGATCCGCCAGGCATCCTCGAGCGGCCGGCTGGATCCGACGGTCATCCAGTGGGTGTCGTCCTCGATGCGGGGCCACAGCGGGGCCCCGCCTTTGATCAACTCGACGACCAGGGTCGTCGTCATGGCGCCTTCGACGGCCGTTCCGCAGGCCTCGCCCTCGCCCTGCCGGTAGTGGCCGTCGCCGACGGAGAACAGCGCCCCCTCGACGTTGACGCCGAGGAAGCAGGTGCTGCCCGGCCGCATCTGCGGGCTGTCCATGTTGCCGCCGAACCGCTCGGGCACCAGGGAGCTGCGCACCTCTCCCCCGGCCGGGGCGACACCGACCGTGCCGAGCATCGGTTCGACCGGGAGGTCGATCCGCAGGTCGCTGTGCTGCGCGGCGAAGGTGACGGTGTTCCGCGCCCGGTCCAGCTCGTAGATCCAGGTCGTGTCCGGCAGCGGGTCCTGAAGTGTGGCGACCCGGTCGGTGCTGGTGAGCCCACCGAAGAACGGGATGGCCGCCGAGGCGCCCCAGTCCCGGGCCGGCTCCATCGCCACGAAATGCAGGGCCAGGGTGTCCCCCGGCTCGGCACCTTCCACGTAGAACGGCCCGGTCTGCGGGTTGACGAAGCGCAGGTCCACCTTCTCGCTGGAGAGGTCCTTCGTCGAGCGAAGCGCGCCGCAGAACGCGTCGTCCGACCACAGGCGCAGCGCCGTGCCCGGGACGACCCGCCGCAGAGGGGCGACGCCACCGAAGGTGAAGGCGTACTGCTCGAAGGAGGGCACGACCTCGATGACGTCCATGGCGCACCCTAGGAAGCCCGCAGCCACCGGCGCAACGCCGGCGTCGGGGCCGCAGCCGGGCCCGGTCGGGCGTCAGCTGATAGCCGTTGACCCGCCCTGCACGCCCTTGACCGAGAGCACGCCACCCCAGGTATCGCGGAGCGCGCGGACGTCCGCGACCGTTGCGCCCGTCCGAGGACCCGGTCCACCAGCTCGGCGCGGCAGCCGCGACGACCTCCCGGGGCTAGGCTCGGCGCCAGCTCGGCCGACTCGACGCACGGCGGGGAGAGCACATGAGGGTGGAACTGGCCTACGGCGAGGGCGGTCTGACCGTCGACCTGCCGGACGAGCGGACCACGGTCGTCGAACCCCGGTACGTGCCCGGCGCCCAGGATCCCGCCGAGGTGCTGCGGTCGGCGCTGCGTCGACCGGTGGCGGGGCCGCCGCTGCGCGAGCTGGTCCGGCCGGGTCAGACGGTCGCCATCTCGATCTGCGACGGGACCCGCGCCCAGCCGCGGGACCTCATGGTCCCGGCCGTGCTCGAGGAGATCGCCGGCATCGTCGACCTGGACGACGTGGTCATCCTCGTGGCCACCGGGACCCACCGCGGCAACACCGAGGCCGAGCTGCGGGCCATGCTCGGCGACGACGTCGTCGACCGGGTCCGCGTCCTCAACCACGACGCGCGCGACGAATCCTCCCTGGTGTGGATGGGCCGGCACGGGAACGGCGTGCCCGTCTGGCTCAACCGCCACTGGGTCGAGGCGGACGTGCGGATCACCACGGGATTCGTCGAACCGCACTTCTTCGCCGGATTCAGCGGCGGCCCGAAACTGGCCGTTCCGGGGCTCGCCGGGCTGGAGACCGTCCTCACCCTGCACGACGCCCAGCGCATCGGGTCCCCCGAAGCCGTGTGGGGTGTGTGCGAGGGCAACCCCGTCCACGACGACATCCGCGCGGTCGTGGCGGCGGTCGGCCGCGTCGACCTCGGGTTCGACGTCACGCTCAACCGGGAGCAGCAGGTGGTGGGCGCGTTCGCCGGCGAGTTGTTCGCCATGCACGCCGCGGCGCGTCAGGCAGCACGGGAGCTGGCGATGGCGCCGGTCCCCCGGCTCTTCGACGTCGTGGTCACCACCAACTCCGGGTTCCCGCTCGACCAGAACCTCTACCAGGCCGTCAAAGGCATCTCGGCGGCGGCCACGGTGGTCAAGGACGGCGGCGCCATCGTCTGTGCGGCGGAGTGCCGGGACGGTTTCCCCAACCACGGCTCGTACCGCGAGGTGCTGGAGTCCGCCGAGTCCCCGCAGGCGCTGCTGGACCTGATCGAGAACCGGCCGAGGACCGTTCCCGACCAGTGGCAGGTCCAGGTGCAGGCGAAGGTGCAGAGCCGCGCCCGCGTGATCATGCACACCTCGTACCTCTCCGACCACGCGCTCGCGGCTGCGCACCTCGAGCAGACCCACGACATCACCGCCACGGTGCGGGAACTGCTCGACGCCGCCGGGCCGGATGCGCGGGTGTGCGTCCTGCCCGAGGGGCCCCAGACGATCCCGTACCTCAGCGCAGACAGCCTCGCTGACATCAGATGAGCCGTTGACGCGCCAGGAGGGCCTCTCTACCCTCGACCGCACCGGCGCCGGTTGATGGAGGTCACCGCAGCAATGCCTCCCGCCGACGCTCGCCGCTCCCGCCTGGTGGTCCTCGCCGACGACCTGACCGGTGCCGCGGACGCCGCGGCACCGTTCGCCGTGCGCGGGCTCGACGTCTCCGTCGCCCTCGCCGGCGACCCCTCGCCGGACGTCGACGTGCTCGCCCTGGTCACCGACAACCGCTGGCGACCCGCCGAGGAGGCGGCCGTCCGGATGCGGGCGGCGGTGGAACGGGTGCGGGGACGGCGTCCCGACCTCTTCTTCCTGAAGGTCGACTCCACCCTGCGCGGACGGGTGCGGGCTGACGTCCGCGTGGCGCTGGACGCCTGGGGCAGCAGGAACGCCGTCGCCACCCCGGCGTTCCCTGCCCAGGGCCGGACCGTCCACGAGGGAGCCCTGCTCGTCCACGGCCGGACCACGGTCGACGACATCACCGCCCACTTCCCCGCCGGCGTCCGGGTGGTCGACGCCCGGACGCACGACGACCTGCTCCGGATCGCCCGCGACGTCCTCGACGACGGAGCCGTGGCCGTGGGCTCGGGAGGGCTGGCCCGCGCTCTGGCCGACGTCCTGGTGCCCACGCCGGGCCCCCGGCGGGTCCCGGCGCTCACGGTCACCGGAGTGCTGCTCGTCGTCGGGACCACGCACGCGGCCACGCTCGACCAGGTGACCGTCCTGCTGGAGGCCGGAGCCGACCGGATCGTCGTCGACGGCCGGGCGCCGTGGCCGGTCGAGGCCGCGGCCCGTGCGCTGCGCGACGGCCGCCGGGTGATCCTCACCAGTGAGGTCGCGGAAGAGGTCGCCGCCGACAGCGCGGAGGCCGCAGCGCTGGCTGAGCACCTGGCGCGGGTCGTGGCCGCGATCGTGGCCGACGCGCCCTCGGTGGGGCTGGTGCTGACCGGCGGCGCGACGGCGCTGGCGGTGTCCGCGGCTCTCGGAGCCGAGGAGCTGCGGCTCCTGTCGGAGGTGACCGAGGGCCTGCCCCTCGGGGAACTGCTGGCCGGTGACCGCCGGATCCCCGTGGTCACCAAGTCGGGCGGCTTCGGTACGCCGAACTCGCTGAACCGCGCCGCCGAGGCGCTCGAGGAGTGCGCATGAGACCCCTGCTCGGCCTGACCGTGGGCGACCCCGCCGGCATCGGCCCGGAGATCACCCTGATGGCTGCCCGCGATCCACGGGTCGCCGACACCAGGATCCTGGCGATCGGCAGCCTGGCGGCGTTGCGGTCCGCCTGCGCGGTGGTACCCGACCCGCCGGAGCTCCGCACGGTCTCCTCGCCCGGCGACGCCCGGTTCGAGCCCGGCACCCTGGACGTGCTGCCCGTGCCGTCCGACGTCCCCGTGCCGGTCGGGAAGCTGTCGGCCGAGGCCGGGAAGATCGCCTTCGATGGGGTCGCCCGGGCGGTAGAGCTGGCCTTGGCGGGGGAGATCGACGGCATCGTCACCGCGCCGCTGAACAAGGAGGCGATCGCACTCGGCGGGCACCCCTACCCCGGCCACACCGAGATCCTCGCCGAGCTGACCGGCACCCGGGACTTCGCGATGATGCTCACCGCGCTCAAGCTCCGGGTCGTCCACGTGACGACGCACGTCGGCATCCGGGAGATGCTCGATCGCGTCACCACCCCCCGCGTCCTGACCACGATCCGGCTGGCCGACCGGGCGCTGCGCGACATGGGCATCGACTCCCCCTCTGTGGGCGTGGCCGGCCTGAACCCGCACGCGGGCGAGGGCGGCCTGTTCGGCGACGAGGAGGCGCGGGTCATCACCCCGGCCATCGAGCAGGCCAGGGCGGAGGGCATCGACGCCACCGGCCCCTGGCCCGCGGACACCCTCTTCGGGCGGTCGGTCGCCGGCGACTTCGACGTGGCGATCGCGATGTTCCACGACCAGGGCCACATCGCGGTGAAGGTCCTCGGGTTCGAGACCGGGGTCAACGCCACCATCGGGTTGCCGATCGTCCGCACGAGCGTCGACCACGGCACCGCCTTCGACATCGCCGGCACCGGACGCGCCAGCCACGACAGCCTCGTGGAGGCCATCATGGTGGGGGCGGCCATGGCGCAGGCCCGCGCGGCTGCCCGTTCCTGACCGGCCAGTCCGACGAGAGCCCGGGAGACGACATGACCCACGACGGCAGCAGTGGCCTGGGCCCCTTCGAGGCCGCGCGCGGCCTCGAGTTCGAGGCGCCCTTCCCCCGTCTCATCCCGGTGCGCCAGAACTTCGACGCGCCGCAGCTGCCCGACGTCGCGGCGGCGACCGCGCAGGCGCTCGAGCCGCTGCGCACCCGGTTGCGGCCCGGGATGAGCGTGGCGATCACCGCGGGCAGCCGGGGCATCCACGACAAGCCGGCGGTGGTCCGCGCGGCGGGGGCCTGGCTGCGCTCGGTCGGGGCCGAGCCGTTCGTCGTCCCGGCCATGGGCTCGCACGGCGGCGCCACCGCCGAGGGGCAGGTCCAGATGCTCGCCGAGCTGGGCATGACCGAGGACACCCTCGGGATGCCCATCCGCGCGACGATGGAGACGGTCGAGATCGACCGGCTGCCCGGCGGGCCGGCCGTGCACCTCGATGCGAACGCGGCCAAGGCCGACGGTGTCCTCGCCGTCAACCGGATCAAGGCCCACACGGACTTCCAGGGCGAGGTCGAGAGCGGCCTGGCCAAGATCGTCGCCATCGGGCTGGGCAAGCAGCGCGGCGCCGAGGGCATCCACGCCCACGGCCCGGCCAACCTCGGCGTCTGGATCCCCCGGGTGGCCCGCCGCATCGTGGAGACCGGGAAGATCCTCGGAGGTCTGGGGATCATCGAGAACGCCTACGACCGGGCCGCCCGGGTCGAGCTGGTCCGGGCCGAGGACATCGGCGGCCCGGTGGAGGCCGGCCTGCTCGCCGAGGCCAAGCGCCTCATGGCCCGGCTGCCGTTCGAGGCCTTCGACGTCGCCGTCGTCGACCAGATGGGGAAGAACGTCTCGGGCACGGGGATGGACGTCAACGTCATCGGCCGCATGATGATCCGCGGCGGCGTCGAGTTCGACCGTCCTCGGATCGCCACTCTCGCCGTCCTGGACCTGACGGACGTGTCCCACGGCAACGCGGTCGGCCTCGGGCTGGCCGACTTCGTCCCGTTCCGGCTGCTGGCCAAGCTCGACCTGCGCGCCAGCTACATCAACGCCATGACCGCCGGGCTCGCCGGCCCCCAGCGCGCCCAGGTCCCGGTGGCCCTCCCCACGGACCGCAGCGCGATCGCCGCCGCCATCCTGACCTGCGGCCGCGCCGACCTCGAGAGGGTCACCCTGGTCCGGCTGCGCAACACCCTGGACCTGGAGCACCTGCTGGTGTCGGAGTCCCTCCGCGACCAGGTGCTGGCCGAGCCGCGCCTGGAGATCACCGGCGATCCCGTCCCCATGAGCTTCGACGCCGACGGCGCGCTGGAGCCGTGGCCGCACGCCTCCTGACCGCCGGTCCGTTCCCACCCGGGATGGACCCACGACCCTCGCAGCGCCCCTCGACCTGATCGGCGTGCAGCTGCCCCTCCGACGATGTGGCCCTGCTGCCCCGTGACCGCCGGGAGGGCGGTGGGCGGCCGACCGTGCCGCGGGGGTCCTCCGCCGCCGCACGGTGGCCGTCGCCCCACCCGCCGCCGGCGGGCCGGTCCGCGGGTACGACCGGATCATCGGGTCGTCGAGGCCCCGATGGTGCCCGAGAGCGGGCGGGCACCGTCCAGGGGGTGGTGCGGGACGCTGGGATTCGGGCAGGCGGAGTCCGTGCCGTGGCGGCCCGGCTCGGTGACGTGACCAGCCGTGCCCCGGGCGACGCTCCCCCCGGACGGCGGGTCGGGAGGCGGGTCAGGCCGGTCGCGGCTGCTCGGACGCCGCCGGCCGGGGGCCACCTGATGAGACGAGGGCGCCGACCACACCGCCGATGGTCACGAGGCCGCCGACCACGTGCAACAGGGAGACGCCCTGGCCGAGCAGGACCCAGGCCAGCGCGCCGGCGATGAACGGCATGGTCAGCTGCATCACCGGCGGGATGTTGGCAGCGACCCTGTCCAGCGGGTGGGTGACCAGGAAGTGGCCCAGTGCTCCCGGCACGACGGCGATGCTCGCGGCGATGATCAGATCCCTCGCGCCGATGCCGGTCACCGGCTCCCCCGTCAGCACCGCGAACAGTGTCACGCCCGCTCCGGAAACCACCGCGACGCCGAAGAGGAAGGGCAGTGCGGCTATGTGGGTCATGGCCTGCTTGGACCAGATGAAGTAGAAGGCGAAGAAGACGGTGTTGGCCAGAGCCAGCGCCATTCCCCGCGGATCGCCGTCCGGCCCGGTGGTGCCCGCCACCACGACCAACGTCGCACCCGCCGCGGCGACCACCGACCACAGCCGGAAGGGCAGGCCCGGGCGCTCGCCGAACACCAGGAACGCCAGCACACCGACCAGGATCGGCTGGAGCACCTGCATGAGAGTCACGTCCACCACCGATGTGGCCTTGATCGCGACCATGAAGAACACCTGGTGCACGCCGAACGCCAGACCGGCCGCCGCGGTCCAGCCCCATCCGCGCCGGGTCGACCGGATTCCGCTGGTGCTCCTGCGCCAGAGGGTCAGCACACCGAGGAGCGCAGCGCCGATCCACAGTCGCCAGAGCGAGAGCACGGTGCCGGTCGTGGTGGAACCCGCGATCAGGACCGGCCCGGTGCTGAACAGGACCACTCCGATCCAGATCATCAGCAACGGCCGGTCGTCCAAGACCTTGGCCACGCCCGGACGCGCCGTCTGCGGGCGACGCGCGGCCCGTACCTCGGACCGCCGCGGGCCGCGTCCGACGGCGATCCGTCGAGGGCTCACCGATCTGCCATCCTCCGAGCGCGGCGGCGCGCGATCAGCGCTCGCCGCGCAGCACCTGGATGAGCGTGGAGTCGTCGGCCGATCCGAGGCCGGCGCGGCGACCGGTGAGGTAGAGCTGCTCCGCCACGGAGGCGAGAGGAGCCGGGTAGACGGTCTCGCGCGCGGCCGCCAGGACCAGGCCCATGTCCTTGACGAAGATGTCCAGGGCGCTCTTCACCTGCTCGCCGGCGCCGTGGACCATGCGCTCACCGCGGTCGTCGAGCATGAACGAGGCCGCGGCGCCGTGGCGGATCACCTCCCAGCACGCCTCGGCGTCCAGACCGAGGGCCTCGGCGTAGGCCAGCGCCTCTGCTGCGGCCGCGATGTGCACGCCGCACAGCAACTGGTTGACGAGCTTGACCTTCTGCCCCTCACCCGGGTTGGCTCCCACCACGGGGGCCTTGCCGGACATGACGTCGAGCAGAGGGCGCACCGTGGTGAGCGCCTGCTCGGACCCGCTGACCATCATCAACAGGTCGCCGGTGGTCGCGCGCGCCACCCCGCCGGAGACGGGCGCGTCCACCACCTGCACACCCTGGGCGGCGAACCGGTCCGCGATGGCCTCGACAGCCGCCGGTCCGATGGTGGACATGATCAGGACGACCGCACCGTCTCGCAGGGTGGACGCGGCACCCCGATCGCCGAACAGGACGTCCTCCGCCTGCGACCCCGTGGCCACCATGACGGCCAGCACGTCGACGCCGGTGCCGGCTTCGGCCGGCGACCCCGCAGCCCCGGCACGGTCCCCCAGCGCCGCAACGGCGGCTGGGGCGACGTCGTAGCCGGTCACCTGGTGGCCGCTGTCGAGCAACCGGGCGGCCATCGGCCGCCCCATCGCACCCAGTCCGATCCAGCCGACCTTCGTCATGCGCCCACTCCCTGCTCATCGGTGTCGGTGCGGTCCGCGGCCGGGGCATCAGCACCGGTGCGGGAGCCGGCGACCACGTCCATGACGTGGGCCAGCGTCTGGGTGTCACCCACGTTGCCCGCGAAGACGACGTAAGGGATACCGACCGCCCCCTCCGCTGCTTCCAGCGGTTCGAGCACGGAGACCATGCCGGTCAGGAGTTGACCGAGGACCTTCGCCCGGCGGATCCCCAGACCCTCCACGGCGACGTCGTGGGAGGTGATTCCCCCCTTGGCGATCACCCAGGCCGGCCTGCTCGGCAGCACCGCCCGCACCACGGAGGTGACGCCCGCCGAGACCGCGCGCGCGATGGCCAGGCTGTCGTCGCGCCCGGCTCCACGGACGAGGTCCCGGCTGGTCAGCAGCAGGACGTCCCGGGTGGCCAGGGCCTCCCGCACGCGCCCCGCTGCCTCGGCGATGTGGCCGTCCCGGCTGGCCGGATCGATGAGCGCCGGTACGGACAGCTCGATCCGCTCGAGGTTCTCCCGCTGCTCCACGGCCGCGACCTGGGCGCTGGTGAGCCCGACGTGGGAGCCGACCACCAGGAGTCCGTGCCCGTCCGGCCTACCCGAGGACCAGATGTCGTCGGCCCGCAGGGGAGCCCGCGGCTCGATCCCCGCGAGGGCGCGGACGAAGGACGGACCCGTCCGGTACACGAACACCCTGCCCGCACGGCGGGCCTCGATCAGACCGAGGACCACGATCTCCAGGTCGGCGAAGTCGGTGGCGTTGACGACGACGTAGGCCCCGCCGGTCACCGCCCCGAGGACCTCCGCCACCCGCTCCGGTCCCCCCAGCCGGATGTCCTCCAGCGTGACGCTGTGCACCTCGTCGGCACGGATCCGCCCGTCGCTCTTCTCCGCGACGAACTCACGCAGGTCGGAACTGGCATATCCGAACGTGGCATCGGCGGCGAACTCCGTGTCGGCCACCGGGACCGGGGCGCCGCCCACGGTCGCGTAGTGGATGTCGCCCGCGGTGAAGCGACCCGCCTCGAGGAAGGCCGGCACGAGCAGCTTCCCGTCGACCGGCCTGCCGGTGGCGGCCCGGTACGCGTCAGCCAGCGCCTCGGTCTCGGCCAGGACGTGCCCGCGGAGCGTGGAGTCGCTGCGCGTGACCAGATCGACCGGCGCCTCCGACCCGCCCATGACCGCCAACACGTCGGTACCCACCTGGGCGGTGAGCCGCACCGCGTCGTCCTGGGCCAGGCTGCGGGTGTTGGTCAGCACGAAGCAGGTGGCTCCCGGTTCGGACAGCGCCTGCGCGTACTCCGCCGGGTCGAGGACGGTCACCACGTCGACGCCGTGCACGCTCTGGGAGCCGGTGGGGTCGTCGTCCACGACCACCGTGCGTCGCCCCTCACCGTCGCGGCTCCGCCGGATCCGCGCCCGGGCGTCCTCGACCGTCCGGAGCGGCGGCAGCGCATCGAGTCCGAGGGCCATGCGAGAGGTCTCCCAGCGAGGAGGCGATCTGACATCTGACATGTTGTTTCCTCGCGCTCCTCCGGTCAAGCGCACGTCACGGTCCCTTGTAGCCTGGGTGCATGCGGCAGGGCCGGGCCGAGGTGGTCGCCGAGGGGCTCCTCGACCTGGTTCTCGACGGCACGTTCCCGATCGGGGGCGTCCTGCCCAGCGAGGCAGAGCTGGCCGCCCGCTTCGGCGTCAGCCGCCTGACGGTCCGTGAGGCGATCCGGTCGCTGGCCTCCACGCGGGTCATCCACGTGCGGCAGGGCCGGTCCAGCGTGGTGAACCCGACCGCCGAATGGTCTCCGTTGGACGGCCGGCTGCTCGCGGCGCGTGGCCGCCTGGAGGGCGATCCCCTGCTGCTGCCGATGCGCTTGCTCGAGGCCCGCCGCGCCGTCGAGATCGCCATGGCCGAGCTCGCCGCCCAGCGGCGCCGGGACTCGCACCTGGAGCGGCTCGCCGCCTGGCACGACGCGATGGAACGCGCCCATGCCGAGGGCGACGCCGCCGGGGCCTCGGAGTCCGACCTCGCCTTCCACGCGTTGCTGTTCGAGGCGGCGGACAACGTGTTCCTCGAAGCCCTGTTCGAACCGCTGGCCTCCGTGCTCGCGACCCTGCGCCGGAAGACCTCGTCGGTCCCGGAGATCCGCAGCCACGCGCTGGAATGCCACGCCGCGATCCTCCGGGCGGTCGTCGCGGGAGACGCCGTGGCGGCCGGAGAGGCGATGCGCGCACACCTCGTGCAGACCGAGGCCGACGTCGAGCGGCACCTCGGCCGCAACGCCTTCTCCGAATCCACCGCGGACTGAACGACAGCGGAGGAGGTCGCCGGTGGCGACCTCCCCCGCTGCTGCGTCCGTCCCGATCAGGCCAGGCGCAGACCCAGGGCGATCAGGATCGTGACGATGGAGAAGACCACGATCCCGCCGTGCGACCACAGCCACCGTTTCCGTTCGTGCCCGGACGTCAGGTGCATCCGACCGCAACCACGCGGGTTCGACCGGGCCAACCGTGGGACTCCCCCGCGCCGCCGAGGGGGAGTCCCCGGCGACTCACATGGAGACGCCGAGCAGTCCCCGGCTGACCTGGAAACCGACCATCCCGGACCGCTGGGCGCGTGGTTCGTAACGGTGCTCCACGGCTGCGGCGACCAGGTCGGCGAGCGCCACCAGCGCTCCGGGATCGTCAGCCGACGCCTCCTCGAGCGGCGCGTCCAGATCCATGGCACGGTGCCGCAGGGTCATGGGGTCCGCGGACACCTGGACGACCGGCACGAAAGGATGGCCCGGCAGCGTGATACCGGCGACGTGGACGACCATCGCCGCCGCGCCTCCGGCGGCGAACGCCGCCGACGCCTCGAGCCAGTCCTCACCGGGCCCGGCGACGACGTGCACGCCGGGCTCCGCGGGTGCGCCACCGTGCTGGAGGGTGGCCGCGACGTCGTCCGGCGCCCCGAGGGCCTCGAGGAAGGCCGGTGATCCGCACAGGGGGCTGCCGTCCATGAGCAGCACGCTGCCACCGGCGTCGACGGCGGCACGGGCCAGGCGGCCCAGCTGCCGGGCCGCTGCGTCCGGGACGCGGCCGACGGCATGCACCGCCAGCGCCGGCGCGCCCGCGCCTGCGCCGGGGGTGGTTCCGTCGTCCGTGGCGGGCTCGGTGGCCGGGCGCTCGGCGAACCAGCGCTCCACCTTCCGCCCGACCGCCTCGATGCCTCCGTCGAGCTGGATGCTGGCCCAGCCGAAGTGCTCGGGATCGACTCCCGCCTCGCTGAGGCGGAGGCGGAAGTAGTCGTTGTGGGTCTTCTCGCAGCCGTGCTCGAGCAGCAGCGCGTCGCGCACCGACGGGTGCCGGAGGTGACCGACCACGACGCGGCTGTAGAGCCGCTCTGAGGCGCCGCTGGAGCTGCCGCAGCCCTCGGTGTGGACGGGAGCGGCGAACCGCCGGCCGCCGGGGTCGTCGCTGGTCTGCAGCCGCTCGGCGATCTGCTGGGCGACCTGCCCCGAGCAGATGCTCGTCGGCATCACCAGTTCGACGTCCCGGGGAGGACGGACCCCGGTCAGCACGGCGACCGCGGCCGGATCGGCCGGCTGCCCGCCGAGCCGGAGGGGACGGCGGTCGGCCACCTCGTCCAGCAGCACGTCCTCGCCGGGCTCGGCCATGGGCTCCTCGGGGCCGCGCGTCCACTCCCGCCACAAGGAGACCTGGCTGTGCCCGGCGCGCTCCCCTGCCGACTTCTGCCCGGACGCCACGGCGACGGCGAGGTCGAGGGCGTCCCCGGCGAGGGTGTCCAGCGGGGTGCCGGTGAGGATCACGCCGGCGTCGATGTCCATCTCCGCCGGAAGCATCCGGTAGCGGTCGGTCGTGGAGACGACCTTGAGGGTCGGCACGAAGGGGAAGTTCGTCACCGAGCCGTTGCCGGTCGTGAAGACGACCAGGTTGCAGCCGGTGGCGACCTCGCCCGCGATGCTCTCGAGGTCGTTGCCCGGGCTGTCCATGAAGGCGTAGCCGGGGCCCGGGAGCCGCTGGCCGTAGTCGAGTACGTGCTCGAGCCGCACCTCGGGGTCACGCTTGCGGGCCGCCCCGAGCGACTTGATCGTGATGTTGTACAGACCCCGCCACAGGTTCCCGCCGGAGACGTTGGTCTCCGCCGTGTGTCCGTGCCGCCGCACCCGCTCCTTGAAGCGTTCCACCGCGGCCAGGAAGCGCCGCGCCGTCTCGGCGTCGCGGACGTTGGCCAGCACGTAGTCCTCGGCACCGATGAGCTCGTCGGTCTCGGCGAGGACCGCCGAGCCGCCGCGCCGCACCAGTTCGCGGGCCAGAGCACCGGCCAGGGGGTTGGCCGTGATCCCGGAGAAGGCGTCCGAGCCACCGCACTGCAACGCGAGGGCGAGCGCCGACACGGGCTGCTCGGTGCGCCGGGCGACCAGGGCGGGCAACCACGAGCGCACGAGCTCCTCGGCCCGCCGCAGGTCCTCCTCGACCGTGCCCTCGCGGGTCAGGTAGCCCACCGGGCGGCCGGTCTCGGGATAGCCGTTCGCCCGCGCGTACTCCTGCAGGTCGGCGTTGCGGACGGGTGACCCCGGCTCGTCGACGGCCAGCATCGCGCCGACGTTCGGGTGGGCGGCGTAGCCGGCGAGGGTCCGCAGCACGAGCTCGCGGTTGTGCCCCCATCGGCGCCGCCCGCCCTCGGTGTGCACGACGGTGACGACGGGGTCGAGGCCCTCCACGCCGCGGCCGACGTCGGCGAGCCGTCGGGCGAGCGCCTGCACGAACGCGCCTGCCCGTGACGACGTGGCCACCACGACCACGTGGTTGCGGGTGCCGACGCCCAGGCCCGGCCCACGGTCGTAACCGAGAAAGGTGCGGCCGTCGTCGGCGGGAGACACCGGGGTGCCGGGCCGGAAAGCGGCCTCGTCCCACACGAACGGGAGCAGCTCGCGGTCCACGAAGTTGGCCTCGGGCAGGTCGAACGGGGCGGACCGGTCGCGCAGCACCTGGAGCATGCGCTCGCTGACGAGGTAGTCGCCCGGCTCTACCGCGCGGATCGCCGTCCCGAACGGACTCCCCCACGACAGCACGGATTCATCCGATCCGATCGACCGGACCGCGAAGCGGTGCCCCTGAGGGATGGTGTGCGGGAACGTCACGACGGCGTCCGGGGTCTCCACCCGCTCCCCTGCGTCGATCTGGCGCACGGCGACCGCCGCGTTGTCGCCGGGCGTCGGCAGGATGCCGACCTCTCCGAATGGAACGGTCATGCTGGACCTCTCGGACATCTGATGTGTGGTGCCAGTATCCCCGTTGCAGGCCCGCGATGGTGACCACCGCCTCGCTGGTGGGCGGTTCGACCGCGATGTGGACCGACCGGACCGGCGCCGGGACCGGTCGCCCTCCCCCGCGCGTCGACCATTCCGGACGTCCCGGTCCCCGTCAGCTCTTCGCCGGCAGCCGGAGACCGGTGAGTCCCCCGTCGACGGTCAGCGCGGTACCGGTGGTGGCGGCAGATCGCGGGCTGGCCAGGAAGGCGATGGCCTCTGCGACCTCCTCCGCGGTGACCAGGCGCCCCGCCGGCTGCCGTGCCTGCAGCGCCGCCCGCTCCGCAGCCGGGTCGTCGGCCTGCGCCAGCAACCGCCCGACCCAGGGCGTGTCCGCGGTTCCAGGGTTCACGCAGCAGACCCGGATGCCTTCGCCGAGGTGGTCGGCAGCCATCGCGCGGGTGAGCGAGAGCACCGCTCCCTTGGTCGCCGAGTACAGGGCCCGCATCGGAAGCCCCACCTCGGCGGCGACCGAGCAGGTGTTGACGATGGCTGCCGCCGGCGACCGCCGCAGGTGGGGCAGTGCTGCCCGGCTGACCCGCACGATGCCGACGACGTTCACGTCGAGGACCCGATGCCATTCGTCCAGCGAGTTGTCGGCCACCGTCCCGGTGGCCCCGATCCCCGCGTTGTTCACCACGACGTCGAGGCGGCCGGTGCGACCCACGACCTCCTCGACCGCTGCCTCCACCGCCGCGGAGTCGGTCACGTCCGCCGGGAGCACGGGGACGCCCTCCGGGGTCTGCCCGGCCGTCCTGTCCAAGGCGTGGACGGTGGCGCCTCGTGCCTGCAGCAACGCCGCCGTGGCGGCGCCGATGCCGGAAGCACCCCCGGTGACCACCGCGACCAGGCCCTCGAAGTCGTCCGCCACGTCGCTCACGCTGCCCGCCGCCCTACCGTGCCGCTCGGGCGGGAGCGCTCCTCGAGCGACGCCGGCAGCATGTCGAAGCCGGTGATGCAGGTCATGGCCTCGGCTCCCGGTCAGGGTGCGGCGACGAGCCGCTGACGCTGGGTGCCCAGCCCATCGATCGACAACTCGACCGTGTCACCCGCCCGCAGGTACCGCTGCGGGTCCCTGCCCATCCCTACGCCGGCCGGTGTCCCCGTGTTGATGAGGTCGCCGGGTTCCAGCACCAGGAACTGGCTGAGGTACCGGATCAGGTGCGCCACGGGGAAGATCATGTCCGCGGTGGTGCCCGACTGCATGACCTCGTCGTTGACCTTCAGTGAGAGGCCGAGCGCGCCGACGTCGGGGACCTCGTCGCGGGTGACGAGCACCGGACCGAGGGGATTGAACGTCTCGCACGACTTGCCCTTGACCCATTGACCACCGCGCTCGAGCTGGAACTCCCGCTCGGAGACGTCGTGGGACACGGTGTACCCCGCGATGCAGGCCTCGGCAGCGGCCTCGTCGGGGAGGTAGCGCGCTTCCGCCCCGATCACGACGCCCAGTTCCACCTCCCAGTCGGTCTTGGAGCTGCCCCGGGGGATCCGGACGTCGTCGTAGGGCCCGACCACCGTGTTCGTCGCCTTGAAGAACACGACGGGCTCCGCGGGCGCGGGCAACCCGGACTCGGCCGCGTGGTCGGCGTAGTTCAGACCGATGCAGATGACCTTGTGCGGTCGGGCGATGCAGGCACCCGTGCGCTGGCCGGCGGTGTCGACGGCGGGCAGGTCGCCCCGGTCCAACGCCGCCTGGAGCCGTTCCAGCCCGCCGGACCCGAAGAAGCCGGGGGTGTAGTCGTCGCAGACCCCCGAGGCGTCGAGCACGGCACCGTCGGGGCCTTCCACGCAGGGGCGCTCGCTACCGACCCCGCCGATCCTGAGCAGTCGCACGGATGTGCCTCCTCGCTGATCCGGCCGGGATGCGCCGGTCGAACGGGCGCTGCCGCCGAGGATCGACCGTGTGATCCCGCGCCGACGCAGCACATGTCGAGCCCTGTCGTGTTCAGGGTCCCTGGACGGGCGGTTCCGTCTGCGAACGCTAGGCGGGGCGTATGCCCCGGGTCAAGGTCGCCCCGGCCACCCGCTTCCCCGCGCCCTGCGACGCCGCTCCCGCGGTGGGAGACGTCCGACGATGGATCGCGGAGGCCGCGTGCGGTGGGATGGACCATGATCGTTACGGACGAGGAACGGGGGCACGTGACGTCCCTGGCACCCGCTGCAACCGGCTGACCGCCGGGCGGTCGATGCCCTGGAGGAGAGGCTGGCCGGCGTCGCGAGGCTCGACGTCGCGTTGTCCGGGGGGCGTCGACTCCTCGGTGGTCCTGGCGCTGGCCGTCCCGGGCCTCGGTAGCCGAATGCTTTCTGGGGCGGGGACGCGATGAGAGCCCACCTGCTGCAGACGGAGCAGGACATCGAACGCCATCTGGGCAGCCGGGTGGACACGCTCGCGTCGCCGCACTGACCGCCGGACCGCCGGACCGGTGACGCCGGCCGGCCGAGTGCGACCGCACGTGCACGGGGGGAGGCCGCCGTCGGCGACCTCCCCCCGCTCACGCGGCCGGTGGCTCAGGCGAACGTGAGCCCGAAGACGCTGAGGAGGGTGTAGATGCCCAGCAGCGCGATGGCGATGCTGCTCACGATCAGCGCGATGTTGAACGGCGTACTGCCGTAGACCCGCTGATCCGTCTCGGTCTTGCGCAGGTACCAGACGGCGATCACGACGGCCACCAGGAAGATCCCGGTCATGACGCCACCGATCTGCACCATGATCACCGGCGACTGGATCAGCAGGTAGGCCACACCCCAGATGATGGGGAGGGCGACGGTGAAGACGCGGATCCACTTGAGCCGCGCCACCGGGTCCTGCCAGTCGAGCACGCCCATGGTGGCCAGCAGGTTGACGTACATCCGCGACCAGCTGGGGATGGCTGCCCACATCGTCGAACCCAGGACTGCGATGGCGCCGACCAGGAACAGGATGCTGGACCAGGCACCGAGGGTGTCGGTGTAGATGCGGGACAAGGTGGTGATCATGCCGTTGCCCTCGGGGACGAGCCCCTGCGGGTTCAGCACCGCGGCACCCATCAGGTAGAAGGCCAGGGTTCCGAAGGTGTAGACGACCCAGGACACGGCCGCGTCCTTGTACATGACCTTGATCCACCCGTTGGCGCGGCGGGCCCACTCCTCGCTGCCGTCGTTGGGTCCGGCCCAGCGGGCGTAGCCCTTCTCGACGCACCAGTAGGTGTAGAAGGTGATCTCGTCGGCGCCCACACCGGTGATGCCGAACATGGCGATCGCGGCACCCAGCGCGCCGGCCGGGATCAGGAACGTGAGCCCGCCGGCCAGGTCGTCGCCGCCGTACGCGAACGGCGTGAACGGCAGACCCAGGGCGATCAGGATCGTGATGATCGAGAACAGCACGACCAGGAACACGGCACCGCGCTCGATGAGCGAGTACCTGTTCGAGTACAGCAGCGCGATGCTGCCGGCGGCGACGATGGTCGTCCACACGAGCAGGTGCGAGAAGGCCAGCGGGTCGCCGCCGAAGGGGAACAGGATGCTCAGCGCAACGGCGACACCGCCGATGATGCCGCCGAGCTGGAGGAGCTTGCTGAGGGCCAGCAGCGTCCAGAGGATGTTGACCCAGCCGAGGCGCCCGATCTTGGGCGGCACCTTGTTGTAACCCGTGAGCGCGGGCTGCCCGGTCGCGATCGTCCACCGCGCCAGCTCGACCTGGACGGCCACCTTCACCAAGGTGCTGAAGATGACCAGCCAGAGGAGAGCGAACCCGGCCTCGGCGCCGAGCGCGGTCGTGGCGATGAGTTCCCCCGAGCCCACGATGGACGCGCTCAGGATGAGACCCGGGCCGAGGTACCTGAAGCTCGCCTTCCAGCCGACCGGTGGCTCCTTGATCCCCTCGGGGGTCAGGGTGTACCGGTCCACCCGGTCGACGTCGGCTACTGCTTTTGCCATGCCGGACTCCTCGACTCATCAGTCATCAGATGTACTCAGATGTGACGAGGATCATGCGAAACCGGAAGGTCACCGTCAATGGTTACGGCTGCCTCTCGTAACTGGGTCCCGCGACCGACCTGCTCCCCCGCGCGGCGGGCAGCGCACCGTCACAGAATCGTGACCGAGCAGCCTCGCGCCGGGACGGGGCGACGGGCTGCGCAGTCATCGGCCCGCGCGGCCAGGGACGCAGCCAGTGCAGGGCGGACCCGAGCTCAGTGGTTGTCCCTGGGCACTCCCATGGACTGCGCGATGCGCTGGAAGCGGACGGCGGGCTTGAGGACCATCCCCTCGGAGAGCTGGTCGACGGTGGCGCGCTGGATCTCCTGCCACGGCGTCTGCGACGCAGGAACCGGGAATCCCCCCGCCGCTGCGAGGTCCCGGATCCGGGCCTCGAGTTCTTCATCGTCGATCAGGACGTCGGCCCGGCGCCGGGGCAGGTCGACGCGCACGCGGTCCCCCGTCCGCAGCACGGCAAGCCCGCCGCCGAGCGCCGCCTCCGGCGACGCATTCAGGATCGACGGCGACCCCGAGGTGCCCGACTGCCGCCCGTCCCCCACGCAGGGCAGGTGGTGGATCCCCTGCTTGATCAGCGCAGCCGGCGGCTGCATGTTCACGACCTCCGCGGCCCCCGGATAGCCCAGCGGGCCGGCGCCCCGGACGAACAGGATGCAGCCGTCGTCGATGGCGAGGTCGGGGTCGTCGATGCGGGCGTGGTAGTCCTCGGGCCCCTCGAAGACGATGGCCCGGCCCTCGAAGCAGTCGGGGTGGCGGGGGTCGGACAGGTAGCGCTCGCGGAACTCCGCGGAGATGACGCTGGTCTTCATGATCGCGCTCGCGAACAAGTTGCCGCCGAGGACGATGAAGCCGGCGTCGGGCAGCAGCGCGTCGTCGAAGGTCCGGATGACGTCGGCGTCCTCGGACGCGGAGCCCCGGCAGTTCTCCCCGATCGTCCGGCCGTTGACCGTGAGGGCGTCCTCCTTGATCAGGGAGTGGCGCATGAGCTCGTGGACCACCGCCGGAACGCCTCCGGCACGGTGGTACTCCTCACCGAGGTACTCCCCCGCCGGCTGCAGGTTGACCAGCAGGGGGACGGTGAGCCCCAGGGTCTCCCAGTCCTGCACCTCCAGCGGAACGCCCATGTGCCTGGCGATGGCGTTGAGGTGGATGGGCGCGTTCGTCGAGCCGCCGATCGCGGAGTTGACCACGATGGCGTTCTCGAACGCCTCGCGGGTCATGATGTCCGAGGGCTTGAGGTCCTCCTGCACCATCTCGACGATCCGCCGACCGGTCAGGAACGCCACCCGCCCGCGGTCCCGATGCACGGCGGGGATGGCCGCCGACCCCGGCAGGCTCATGCCGAGGGCTTCGGCCAGCGAGTTCATGGTCGAGGCGGTGCCCATGGTGTTGCAGTGGCCCGGCGACGGGGCGGACGACGCCACCAGCTCGACGAACTCCGCCTCGTCGATCTCGCCGGCCGCGAGCATCTCCCGGGCCTTCCAGATGATCGTTCCCGATCCGGTGCGCACGCCGCGGAACCACCCGTTGAGCATGGGCCCCCCCGACAGCACGATCGCGGGGATGTTGACGGTCGCCGCCGCCATGAGCAGCGCAGGGGTGGTCTTGTCGCAGCCGGCCGTGAGCACCACGCCGTCGAGCGGGTAGCCGTAGAGGACCTCGACCAGCCCCAGGTAGGCGAGGTTGCGGTCCAGCGACGCGGTCGGCCGCTTCCCGGTCTCCTGGATCGGGTGCACGGGGAACTCGAAGGCGATCCCTCCGGCCTCGCGGATGCCCTCCCGCACACGCTCGGCCAGGACGAGGTGGTGCCGGTTGCAGGGAGACAGGTCCGAGCCCGTCTGTGCGATACCGATGATCGGCCTCCCCGACTGCAGCTCCTCCCGGGTGAGCCCCCAGTTCATGTAGCGCTCGATGTACAGGGCCGTCATCCCGGGGTTGTCCGGGTTGTCGAACCACTGTTGGCTCCGGAGGAGCCGGCGGTCACGGTCGCGAGATGCCTTCACGATCACTCCCTGTGCGGTTGGCCTGCCTGCCGGTGCGGCGCAGGCATCGGGCCCGGGTGCGGGCCGCAGCGAGCCTTGCAACGGCGCGGACGGAGGTGGGTAGGCGTGCTCACGAAGCCTCCCGATCGGTGGCCGGTCCGTCGAGGACGCCCGCGGAGGAGCGGAGCCGGTCGATGACCCGATGGGTCTCGGCGAGGTGCTCGCTCATGCTGCGCCGTGCTGCGGCCTCGTCGCCCGCGGCGACCGCGTCCAGGATCGCCGAGTGCGCCGCAATGGCGGTCAGCCGCATGTCGGGCTCGAGCGAGGTGTGCACGCGCACCTCCCGGACCAGCTCTTGGACCGGCTGGAGCAGTGCCGCGAGGAACGGATTGCGCGCCGCGGTCACCAAGCCGTCGTGGAAGTCGATGTCGGCGGCGGAGAACTCGACGACATCACCCTCGTCGTGCGCCCGCCGCATCCGGTCGATGCAGCGGCGGAGACCCCCCAGGTCCGCCTCGGTGCGCCGGTGGGCGGCCAGCTCGACAGCGCCGACCTCGACGATCCGCCGGGTCTCGGTGAGCTGCTGCGCCACGTCCGCGGAGTCCCCTTCCAGTGCGGCGCGGCTCCTGAGGAGCACCGGGTCGAGCGCGGCCCACCGCGCAGGGGGGTTGACGAAGGTCCCGCGGCCCTGCTCCACACTGAGGACGCCCTTGTCGCGCAGGACGCGTACGGCCTCGCGCAGGGTCAAGCGGCTGACCCGCGCCTCCTCGGCCAGGACCGACTCCCGCGGCAGTCGGCTGCCCGGGGGATACCGGCCGTCGGCGACCGTGGCGAGCAGGTGCGCCGCCACGTCGTCGGCCAGTCCGCGCCGTCCAGTCACAGGATCCGCCCCGGGTCAGTGCTCAGAGATCTGACCAGTCACGGTATCCCGCCGCGAAGGCCAGTCAAGCGCCCTTCGAGCGACCGGGCGATGGGAAGGGTCTCGTCGGGGAACTCTTCGGCGGCGCCGTCAGCTCCTGGACGGCAGTCGCAGCCCGGTCAGCCCCCCGTCGACGGTCAGCGCGGTGCCGGTGGTCGCACCGGACCGCGGGCTGGCCAGGAAGGCGATGGCGGAGGCGACCTCATCGGCGGTCGCCAGCCGTCCCGCCGGCTGGGCGGCAGCCCCACCTGGGCGGCGACGGAACAGGTGTGGACGACCGCCGCGGCAGGCGACCGGCGCAGGTGGGGCAGAGCGGCCGGCGCTCCGGACCACCGCCTCGACCACGGCCTCGACCGCGGCCGTATCGGTCACGTCGGCCGCCAGGACCGGCACGCCATCGGCTGTCGGCCGGCGGTCCGGTCGAGCGCGGAGACGGTCGCACCGTGGGCTCGCAGCGTCGCGGCGGTGGCGGCGCCGATGCCGGAGGCGCCCCCGGTGACCAGGGCGACCAGGCCGTCGAACTCGTCGACCGCCGGGCTCGTGCGCGCCGGCTCACGGCCGGCGGGTGACGCGGTCCACGGCGTCCCTCTGCGATCACGGCGCAGCGACCAATCGCTGCCGCTGGGCGCCCAGCCCCCTGGATGGACAGCTCCACGGTGTCACCGGCCCGCAGGTAGCGCTGCGGATCCTGGCCCATGCCCACGCCGGCAGGGGCCCCGTGTTGATCAGGTCGCCGGGCTCCAGTACCAGGAACTGGCTGAGGTACCAGACAGACAAGGTGCGGAACCGAGAAGATCGCCGTCAGCTCGCCGCGGTCGAGCGCGCCGCGAAGCCGCTCCAGCCCATCCGCGGCGAAGAAATCGGGGGTGTAGTCCTCGCAGACCCCGGACGCCTCCAGGACGGCCCATCCGGGCCTTCCACGCACGGGCGCTCGGCACCGGGCTCGCCGATCCTGAGTGGTCTCACGGGCGTCATCCCCCAGCCGACTCGATCCCGCCGGACGGGCAGTCACTGCCGGCCGACCAGGGGCCCGGACGCTGGGTGACCTCGTTCACAGGGGTCAAGCCGGCCGTCCACGGCGTGGGACGGCCCGGACCATGCGGGGCGCCCGGCGAGCGGCGGACCGCTGCAACCGCGTGCGCGTGCCGGCGGCAACTCATCGCGCTCCGGTGACCGGGACCGGCCACTACCCTGGCGATCGACGACGGGACCGCTGTGCCGCCGGGGCATGACGAGGGACGGGGTGGTGGGTTGTCTCTGGCATCGCTGGACGCCGAGGACCGCCGGGCGGTCGACAGCCTCCAAGAGGGGCTGGCCGGCATCGCCCGGCTCGGCGTCGCGTTCTCCGGGGGTGTGGACTCCTCGGTCGTGCTCGCCCTTGCCGTGGCGGTTCTCGGTCCTGATCGCGTGCTGGCCGTTCTCGGAGTCTCACCCAGCCTGGCCGCCGACGAGCGCGTTGCGGCTCATCGGGTCGCGGCCCACGTCGGAGCACCCGTCGTGGAGGTCGAGACCTTCGAGGGGGATCGGCCCGCCTACCGCCGGAACGGCCCGGACCGCTGCTTCCACTGCAAGGACGAGCTCTTCGAGCGGATCTCGCAGGACGTCGTCGCCCGTCACGGCCTCACCGCGGTCGCGTACGGGGAGAACGCCGACGACGCCCGGCGACCGGATCGTCCCGGGGCGCGCGCAGCCACCGAGCACGCCGTCCTGCGCCCCCTGGCCGACGCCGGTCTGGACAAGGCCGCGGTGCGCCGGATCGCCCGGGCGCTGCACCTGCCCTGCGCGGACAAGCCCGCGGCCCCATGCCTCGCCTCGCGGATCCCGCACCACAGCGAGGTCTCACCGGAGAAGCTCGCCCAGGTGGAGCGGGCCGAGGCCGCCCTGCGACGCATCGGCCTGGGGGATCTGCGGATCCGCCACCACGGGGACGTCGCCCGCCTCGAGGTGCCGGTGGAGGAGCTGCCGGCGCTGGTCGGGTCCCCGCGCCGGGAGCAGGTGATCCAGGCCGTGCGGGCGGCCGGGTTCCGCTTCGTCGGCCTCGACCTCGCCGGCATCCAGTCCGGAGCCTTCACCCTCCCGCTGGTGGACGTCCGCGAGGGGGCGGCCCGGCCCGAGCCCGCACCGGGCGGCTAGCTTTCGCCGACCTCCGCCCGCCAGTCCCGCACCGCGGTCGGCTGGATGGTGAGCAGCTCCACGCTGGCCCGTTGCGGCAGTGCCGCGACGAACAGGATCGTGGCCGCGAGGTCCTCCGGCTGCAGCATGGTGGCCCGGGCCTCGGGCGAGGGCGGCGAGGGACGCTTGTCCAGGATGGGGGTGGCGACCTCCCCCGGGCAGATCGCGCAGGCCCTGATCCCGTGGCGCCGCTCGGCCAGGTTCACCGTCTCGGTGAAGGCGTTCACGGCCGCCTTCGCGGCGGAGTACGCCGGGCCGCTCAGGGCGCTGGGACGGTAGCCGGCGATCGAGGACACGTTCACCACCGTGCCGGACTGCTGGCTGCGCATGACCGGCAGCACGGCCTGCGTCACGAGGAACGTGCCGGTGAGGTTGACCTGCACGACGGTGGTCCAGTCGGCGGCGGACACGCTGGCCAGTTCCCGCTGCGGGACGTTCAGCCCGGCGTTGTTCACCAGCAGGTCCACCCGGCCCCAGCGCTCGACGACGGCGTCGACGACGGCCGGCACCGCCTCCGGGTCGGCCACGTCCACCGGGGCCGCGAAGGCCGTCCCCCCGGCCGATGTCACCGCGCGCACGACCTCGTCCAGCGGTTCTCGCCGCCGCCCTGCCACAGCCACCCGCGCACCGTTCCGGGCAAGGGCGATCGCGGTCGCCTCGCCGATCCCGGAGCCGCCCCCGGTGACGACGGCCACCTGTCCGTCCAGCTGTCCCATCCGGCCCTCTCCCCTTCCGTCCACGACGCCGTCCGGCGCCGCGCCCCGTCGGTCCGTCATCTCACCCGCCCGCTGTTCAGCGGCCGACGGCCCCTGCCGTCGCCCGTCCGGCCGCGGCGGCCGCGTCGAAGGACGGCGGGACGGGGACCAGAGGAGGGCGCACGGTTCCCATCGGGTGGCCGTGGCGCACCTCGGCGACGCGTTTGAGGACGCCGGCGGAGGTGTGCTCCTTCGTCATCGCGCGCACGCGCTGCAGGTGGTCCGACAGCCGCGCCGCCTCCGCCGACCGCCCGCTGCGGACGTGCCCGTACAGCGCGACGACCTGCTCGGGGACGATGTTCGCCAGCGCCGAGATCGAGCCGTGGGCGGTCAGCAGGCGGGCGGGCAGGTCGTCCTCCGTGCCGAGGAGCACGCCCTTCCCCGCCGCGTGCACGGTCTCGGCGTAGCCGGCCTCTCCGCTGGAGTCCTTGACCCCCCACACCGGCAGGCTGGTCACGAGCTCGGCCGGGACCGGGACCGCGTACTTGGGGATGTGGTACACGACCACCGGGTGGCGGGTGGCGGCCAGGACGCGTTCGTAGAACCGCCGCAGGCCGTCGATCGGCACCGGCTTGAAGTAGTAGGGCGGCAGCACCATGACCGCACGCACCGGCACGTCCTGGAGGTACTCCAGCAGGTCCAGCGTGTCGGGCAGGTTGCCCTCCGCGACCGTCGGGACGACCTGCAGCCCGCCCGCCTCGGGGATCAGCGCGTCCAGCAGCGCCCGCTTCTCCGCCGCGGCGATCGAGGGCCCCTCGCCGTTCGTGCCGAACGGGATGATCCCGGTGACCCCGTGACCGGCGAGCCACCGCACGTGCCCGAGATAGGCGTCGACGTCGATGTCCAGCCGCTCGTCGTCGCGGAAGGGGGTCACGTTGGCGACGTAGACGCCCTCGAGGACGGCGGCGGGGTCGGCGGTGTCCATCGTCATCTCCCGAGGTCGACGGTCTGGTCCAGGAACGCGGTCAGCTCCGCCCGGCTGGGCAGGCCCTCGTAGTCGCCGAGGTTCTGCACGCAGAAGGCGCCCATGGCGTTGGCGGTCCGCAGGCGCCCCGCCGGCTCCAGGCCCCAGAGGCTGGCGGCGAGGTAGCCGGCGGCGAACGCGTCCCCCGCCCCGATCGGGTCCAGCTGGCGCGCCGGGAAGCCCGGGGAGCTCAGCCGCTCACCGTCCACAACGGCCACGCAGCCGCGGGCGCCGAGCTTGAGGACCACCGTGTCGGGACCGGCGTCGGCGAGGCGGTCGAGACAGGTGTCCTCGTCCCAGCCCCACAGGGCCCGGGCCTCCTCGTCGCCGACGAAGAGGACGTCGACCTCCGGGAGCAGGGCCTCGGTAGCCGCCCGGGCAGCCGGCGGGTCCCACAGCCGGCTGCGGTAGTTCACGTCGTAGCTGACCCGGACCCCTGCCTGCCGGGCCGTCCGCGCCGCCCAGGCGAGGAACTCGGCGGACTCCGGCGAAAGCGCCCCGGTGATCCCCGTGAGGTGGAGGAAGGCGGCCCCGTCGAGGATCGCTGGGTCGAACGCGCCCGGCGCCAGCGTCGAGCCCGCCGACCCGCGGCGGTAGTAGTAGACCCGGAGCGCGCCGGCGACCTCCTCCCGCAGGTAGAGCCCGGTCGGCCGGTCGGGGACCCGCCGGACGGCGCTGGTGTCCACGCCCTCCGCACGGACCCGGTGCAGGACCAGCTCTCCGGGCTCGTCCTCGCCGAGTGCGCTGACCCAGCTCGCCGGGATCCCGAGACGGGACAACCCGATGGCGACGTTGCTCTCGGCTCCGCCGATGGACAGCGTCACCGCGTCGGCGTGCCGCAGCCGGCCGGGGCCCGTGGGGACGACCAGGACCATCGTCTCCCCCGCGGTCACCACCCGCCGGCGCGGCTCGTCACCCCCCGTCCCCCCCGGACTCACCCGCCGAACAGGTTCTGCAGCTGCTGGTTGAAGGTGAGGGCCGTCAGCGCCCCGAAGACCAGGAACGCCACGACGAGGGCGGCGATGCGTCCGGCTCCGGGCCGGATCTCCTTCGGCAGCGTCCGCTTGTTGAGCATGATCAGGAGCGCGGAGTAGACGAACATCATCAGGCCGCCGGTGACCGCGGAGATCACCAGCAGCACGATCGGCTGGGTGATCCCCGACAGCAGCACGACGGAGCCGGTGATGATCAGGCCCCACACCAGCGCGAAGTAGATCTTGCTCTCGTTGGCATCCTTGACGTAGATCGTGGCGATCACGTCCGCAGCCAGCCGGGCGGTGTAGTCGACGATCCCCAGCGCGGCGGCGAACAGCGAGATCGCGCCGATCACCCAGAAGAAGGTTCCGAACCAGCCCCCGACCGCCTCGTTGAGGGCTTCGCCCTCGGCCTGGATGAACGTGATGTCACTGGCCAGGCCCTCCTGGCCGAACACGGTGGCATAGGCCAGCAGCGAGGTGAAGGTGATCGTCACGAAGGTGATGAGGACGAACGTGGACAGCTGCTCGAGGTTGGCGAACCTCCACCAGCGGTTCCACCTGCCCATGTTCTCCTGGGTCGGCTCGAAGATGAACCCGGTCGACGGCTTGGCCTCGGGGTGCCCGGTCAGCGGGCTGACGATCTTCGGCACGTAGGAGCCCATGCCGAACCCCTTGTCGCGGATCCAGTTGCTCTGGCACAGGTTCTGCCCGCCGCCGGCACCGGCGAAGGCCAGCGCACCCATCAGCAGCGCGAAGCCGAGCGCCTCGATGGGCAGGCCGGCCTCGGTGACGATCTGCGGCGTGTCGGCCCAGGCGTCCGGGCCGATGGCGAAAACCGCCGCGACGGCGAGCAGGAGGATGACCGCGATGACCTTGAACCACTCGATCTTCTCGAGCGCCTGGTACACCACCGGCGCCAGCGTCAGGGTGACGCCGATGAGGAGGAGCATGCCGATGGCGATGGGCACCACGTCACCGCCCACCAGGTAGGTGACCAGGGTCGCCGAGCTGGTCACCCACCCCGGCCAGAGGTTGGCGAACAAGGCCAGCATCGCGAATACCAGCCCCCAGTGGCGCCAGTAGCGGCTGAAGCCGGTGAGTGCGGTCTCCCCGGTGGCGAGGGTGTACCGCTCGATCTCCATGTTCAGGAAGAACTGGATGGTCAGGCCCACGAAGGCGGCCCAGACGAACACGAGGCCGACCTGGGAGGCGATGTAGGGATAGAGGATGAACTCTCCGCTGGCCAGTCCGACCCCGGCCGCGATGATGCCCGGCCCGATGACGTGGCGGAAGCTCGCCGGCGGCTCGGGCATGTCCCGCACAGCCGGCGCTGCCAGGTGCTTGGTCGGGAAGAGGTCCACGACGGAGGACATCCGTCCCCCCGGCTGACGGGTCGATGCCATCGTGTCCTCCTGTGTCCTGCACCACAGTTGAAAGGGGGTCCATTGCCGCACGTCCGCGCCCCGACGGCAACCCCCGTGCGCCCGGCGCCGGTCAGACCGAGACGTTGGGATAGTCCCCGGTGCCGTGCGGCGAGAAGGCGACGTGCCGCACGCCCAGGTCCTCGCTGCGCCGGACGCCGAGCAGCTGCATCGAGCGCTGGTACTCCTCGGCGAGGATCTCGTAGGCACGGAGGACGCCGTCCCGGCCACCGGCCATGAGGCCGTACAGATAGGCGCGGCCGATCATGGCGGCGTCCGCGCCGAGGGCCCGGGCGGCCACGATGTCCTGGCCGTGCAGGATCCCGCCGTCGATGAGGACCGTGGCCTGCCGGCCGACGGTCTCGCGGATCGCGGGCAGCACATCGAGGGTCGCGGCCGTGCGGTCCAGCTGGCGTCCGCCGTGGTTGGACACGATCACGCCGTCGGCCCCGTGCTCCATGATCTCGGCGGCCGACGCGGGGGTGATCACGCCCTTGACCAGCAGGCTGCCCCGCCAACGCCGCCGCAGCCAGTCCAGCGACGTGAGGTCGAGGCCAGGGTCGAACAGCATGTTGGCGACCTGACCCGGGGTCGGGTTGCCCGGGACGCCGCTGAGGGAGGCGAACCGCAACCCGCCGGTGGTCAGCTTGTTGAACCACCACATCGGGAAGCGGGACATGTTGAGCACCGTCCTGGCCGTCAGGGTCGGCGGGATGGTGAGCCCGTTGACCACGTCCCGGCGTCGCATCCCGGACACCGTGGTGTCGACGGTGAGCACGATGGTCGAGTACCCGGCCGCTTCCGCTCGGGACAGGAGGTCCTCGTTGACCTCCGGAAGGGCGGTGTAGTAGAGCTGGAACCACAGGTCGCCGTCCGGCGCCGCCGCCCGCACGTCCTCGATCGAGGTCGAGCCGACCGTGGAGAGGGCGTACGGGACGCCGACGTGCTGGGCCACAGCGGCCACGGCGGCCTCCCCGTGGTGGTGCATCATCCGGGTGTAGCCGGTGGGCGCGAAGACGAGCGGCATCGCGATGCGCGACCCGAAGAGCTCGACGCCCGGATCCGGCTCGGCGACCGACCGCAGCGCGTCCGGCTGGAAGGTCACCCGCCGGTAGGCGGCGACGTTGCGGGCTGCGGTGATCTCTTCCTCGGCCGCGCCGTCCACGTAGTCGAAGACCGCGCGCGGGGTCGTGCGCGTGGCCGCGGCCCGGAGGTCGCGGATGGACAGCGCGTGCTCCAGCCGCCGGGGCGTGCGGCCGAGCCGCGGCCTCCGGAACTGGACGACCTCACGGAGCTCGGACCACCTGGGCACCTGCCGGGCGATCGACACCGGCTCGAGTGGCGCCCTGTCCACCATGTCCCCACCTCCGTGCGCATCGGGAACCGCTGCCGGCCGGGTTCCTGCGCCATCCAGGGTCGCAGGCCCCGCCCCGCCCCGCCCGTCGCCCGCCGGGATCGGGTCCTGGCGCCCGGGGGCCGGGGTCGGTGGCCACGCCGCGGGCAGCGGGCAGCGGGCAGCGGGCGCCTACGCGTCGGTCAGCGGTCCACGACGTTGCGCAGGTCCCGGCCCGCCAGCAGCGCCGCCACGTTGGCGGCGACCAGGTCGTCGGCCCCCACCGGCCGGCCGCCGGCCGCATGCGGGGTCAGCACGAGGTTCGGGGTTTCCCAGAGCGGGGAGTCGGCCGGCAACGGCTCGGTCTCGGTCACGTCGAGCGCGGCGCCGGCCAGGCGGCCCTCCGTGAGGGCGGCGACGAGCGCCGACTCGTCCACGGTCGAGCCGCGGCCGACGTTGACCACGTAGGCGTGCGCCGGCAGCGCGGCCAGCCGGCGGGCGTCCAGGGCACGGTCGGTCGCGGGCGTCGACGGCAGGATCATGATCAGGACGTCGGTTCGTCCGAGTTCCTGCTCCAGGCTCTCCTCGGCGACGACGACGAACCCGGAGCGCTCCCCCGCGCTGCGCGCCGCGCCCCGGACGGCGGCCCCCAGTGCGGACAGCACCGGTGCGAGGGTCTGGCCGATGGCGCCGAACCCCCAGACGAGGACACGGGCACCGATCAGGGTGGTGACCGGGCCGCTCTCGGGGCGCAGCGGCTGCAGTCCGCCGAGCTCGTCGGCCCAGCGGTGGTCGGCCTGCGCCCGCCCGGCCGCCGGCAGCCGGCGCACGAGCGCGAGGGTGAGCGCCAGGGCGTGCTCGGTGACGGTCCGGTCGTGCAGGCCCGACCCGGCCGTGATGGTGACGTCGTCGGGGAACCCGGCGGCGAGGACGGCGTCCGGCCCGGCGGCCAGCGTCTGCACCCAGCGCAGCTGCGGCATCCGGCCGGCGACCGCGGCGAGATGGGCGGAGGAATTTCCCCAGACCACCATCGCCTCGGCGTCCAGGTGCTCGTCGGGGACGGGAGCCGAGGCGTCGTAGACGACGGCGACGACGCCCTCGGGCAGGTCCGGGTCCAGCGGGACCGAGTCGGGGAGCAAGAGCTTCATGGGGGTGCACCTCCGGCGCCGATCCTGCTCCCCGCGGTCAAGCCGGGCGAGGCCGGGCGAGGCACCCGGGGGCTGGGCGCCCGGGGCCTTCCTCCTGGAAGACCGCAGTGGCCTCCGACCGGATGAGACGTCAGCTCAGGACTTCCGGTCCATCAGAGCCGACGCAGCCCCGACGGTCGCAACAACACCGAGCGCCACCCGGAGGTGGTGCCACCGTGCCCACCGCTCGAGCAAGGATGCGGTCTCGGCGTCGGCCAGGTGCTCGGCCGTGAAGCGGTGATTCATCGGCTCGTTGACGGTGATGGTGATCGCGACGACGCCCGCTGCCGCTCCCGCGGCCACGGACGCCGCCCCGGCTCGAGTGCCCTTCGCCGTCTGGACGACGGCCGACGCCGCGTTGACGGCGGCTGCGCCCGCGGCGAGAGGAAGCATCAGCCTCCGGATCCGGCCGGAGTGGGCCGCGAACCAGGTGCGGAACTGTTCCGGCGGCACGCCGCGCCAGAACGGGAGGAGCACGACGTCGATCAGGGTCATGCCGCCCGCCAGGAGCCCGGCCAGGACGGCTGAGACAAGAGCAAGGACACGCGCAACCACGCCGGGCACTATCCACCCCCCGTCGCATGAGCAACAGGTTGATCCATGCGGTGCCGGTTCCGGGCCGACTCGGCCAGCCCCCTTCCGACCGTGATCGTCGGCTCGAGCGCCACGAAGGACGACAGCGGTGATCGCGGCGCGCCGTCGGCCTGCGAACGGAATGGACGGAGTCCATGGCCTCTACTCCACCGTCAGTGCGCGGTGGAGGCTATGGCTGCCCCAGACACACCGGGAGGGCCCCATGAGAATGATGCTCAGGGCGGTCATCGACACCGAGGCGGGAAACGAGGCCATCCGCAACGGGTCCGTCGCTCAGATGTTGGAACAGATGGTGAAGCAGCTCAATCCCGAAGCCGCCTACTTCCACGACGAGGATGGCCAGCGGGCCATGACCGTGGTGTTCGACATGGCCGATCCCTCGCAGATGCCGGCCATCGCCGAACCCCTGTACCTGGGCGTGAAGGCGCGGGTATCGATGGTCCCCTGCATGAACCTCGATGACGCGCACAGGGGACTCTCGCAGCTCCCACCAGAGCTGACGTCGCCCGGCGCCTGACCGGAACGCTCCGTCGAGCAGCGACTGCTGCCCCCAGCTGTCCGCCGTGTGAGCCCAGCGGGCTGCAGGGCGCCCTTCCGCAGGAGAACCGAACCCGGTCGGCCCGGACTGCACACCGGAGGCCACAGCAGGGTCCTGCCACGTCTCCAGGGCGCGCCCGGTGCCACCGGCCGCGACCGTTCCCTACCGCGGGGCCTCGACCTGCACGGGGGCCGGAGACGCCCGGAACTGCGCGGCGGCCGGCGGGGCGTGCGTCGGCATCATCGGACCCTCACCCGCCGGGTCGAGCACCCCCTCCTCGAACCACGCATATCGGCCGGAGAGAACCTTCTGCGCAGCCTTGTACTGAGCGTGGTCGTCGTTGGCCCACAGCTCGGCGAACAGCCGGTCGGCCCGACGTCGGGCCTGGCCGCAGAACAGGTCGGCCAGTTCCATGGCCTCATCCCGGCGGTCGGGCCGCTCCCGCCCGATGGTGCTCGCATAGACGCACGCGCACGCGATCGCGTGGAGCTCGGCACCGATGTCGACGATCCGGCCGAGCAGGTGACCCTTCTGCTCGAGGCGCCCCTGGTAGCGGCTCATCGCGTAGAAGGTCGAGCGCGCGAGCTTGCGGGAGTGGCGCTCGACGTAGCGCACGTGCTTGGCCAGCCGCCCGAACTCGGAGAAGGAGCCGGGCCGCTGACCTGCTCCCACGGTCAGCGTCGGCAACCACGTCGCGTAGAAGGCCCCTGCCCTCGCGGCGGCCTTCGCCTTGTCGGCCGGACGGGAGTCGCCGAGCACCAGGTCCCCCGCCACCCTCAGGTGCTCGTCGACGGCCTCACGGGCGATCAGCAGGTGCATGATCTCGGTGGATCCCTCGAAGATGCGGTTGATGCGCATGTCACGCAACATCTGCTCGGCCGGTACCGGCTTCTCGCCGCGCCGGGCGAGCGACTCGGCGGTCTCGTAGGCCCGCCCTCCGCGGATCTGCACCATCTCGTCGACGGCGGTCCAGCCGAGCTCCGAGGCGTACAGCTTCGCCAGGGCGGCTTCGATCCGGATGTCGTTGCGGTGGTCATCGGCCAGGCGGCTGGACACGTCGAGCACCGCCTCGAGGCCGAATGCCGTCCCCGCCAGCCAGGCGAGCTTCTGGGCGATCGGGTCGTGCTTGCCGATGGGCTGACCCCATTGCCTCCGTTCGGCCGACCACTCGCGCGCGATCTTCAGCGAGTACTTCGTCGCCGACAGGCAGAACGCCGGCAGCGACAGGCGGCCGGTGTTCAGCGTGGTGAGCGCGATACGCAGCCCCTTGCCCTCGCCGCCGATGACGTCCTCGCGGGGGACGACGACGTCGTCGAAGCGCGTCACCGAGTTCTCGATGCCCTTGAGGCCCATGAACTGGTTGCGGTGCTCGACCGTGACGCCCTCGCGGTCGCACGGGCAGAGGAACGCGGTGATGCCGCCCCTGTGGCCGTCGGACTCCGGGACGACGGCCATGACCACGACCACGTCGGCGATGGCGCCGTTGGTCGCCCAGAGCTTCGTGCCGTTGATCCGGTAGCCGGTGCCGTCATCCGTCGGTACCGCAGTGGTGCTCATCCGCGCCGGATCTGAGCCGACGTCCGGCTCGGTCAGCAGGAACGCCGAGATGTGGTCCCTGGCCAGCCTGGGTAGCCATTCGCGCTTCTGCTCCTCGGAGCCGAACAGGCGCAGCGGCTCGGGCAGGCCGATCGACTGGTGCGCGGAGAGCAGCGTCGAGATCGACGAGTGCCAGGTGCCGGCCATGGCCAGGGCCCTGTTGTAGTAGACCTGGCTCAGCCCGAGACCGCCGTACTCCACGGGGATCTTCATGCCGAGGGCGCCCAACTCCTTGAGGCCCGCTATGACGCTCGGGGGGATCCTCGCCTCGCGCTCGATCTGCTGCGGATCGACATGGTCGGTGAGGAAGGCACGGAGGCGATCGAGGAACGTCTCCCCCACCGTCACCGCGGCCGGGTCGAGCTCGGGCTGCGGGTGGATCAGGTCGAGGCGGAAGTTGCCGAGGAAGAGCTCCTTGCCGAAGGATGGCTTCGTCCACTCGGTCTCACGGCCGGCCTCGGCGACCTGCTTCGACTGCTCGTACGACGGATGCGACGCCATGCACCACGATCGCCCCTGTCCCCTCGTGCGGCAATGGATCTCGGCGCGTCCTCCGCGGCGGCCGCGCCGTACGGTCCGAAGGGGTGTGCGCCTGTCGCGGGTCGCCCTCGGACACCAGCTGACGCACGCCTCGGAGTCGGCGTCGTAGTGGACGATCGACGTCGCCCCGTCCGAGCCAGGAGGCGCTGGGCCTCGAACGCCCGCTGCCCGTGCCCATCGTCAGTCGGCAGGTACTCGTGGGCCTCGCGGCGGTCGGCCGGCACCTGCTCGTACTCCGCCGAACTCCGTGTCGAGCGCTTCGGCGTCCAGGCCCACCGGCGGCGTGGCGCTCCTCGACCGCGCCGGCACCGGTGGACCGTTCGTGCGTCACGCCGGCGCGGAGTCGTCCTCGTCCTCCACCAGGTCCTGCGGCACTCCCTCGGACGGCTTCGCATGCCGGCTGGGATCGAGCTCCTGCGCCAGTCGCTGCTCCACCCCGCGGGTCTCCTCCGCATCCGTCATGCCCACCACTGTGCCCCTGCCCGGGCGCGCCGTCGATTCGTCGGGGGCTGCACCGACCCCGTCCGCGTCGCCGAGCGGTGGCAGGAGCCCTATCCGGGGTAGCTCTGCGCCACCGCGGGTAGGCACGTCCACGACGCGCTGCGCTTCGGTCGTGCGTCGTCCTCGTCCCGCACGGAAGGTGCCATGCTGACGGTCGACGGCTTCACGGTGTCCGAGACGCTCGTCGACGTCGGTGACGGGCACCGCCTGTACGTGCAGGACTGGGGCACGGGGGACGCGCCCCCCGTGCTGTTCCTCCACGGCGGTCCCGGCGTCGGGGCCAGCGACGACTACAAGCAGTACTTCGACCCCTCGCGCCAGCGCGTCCTGTTCTGCGACCAGCGCGGCGTCGGACGCAGTGAGCCGTACGGGTCGCTGCAGGACAACACCACCGACCACCTCGTCGCGGACATCGTCCGGGTTCTCGACCACCTCGACGTGGACGACGCCGTCCTCATGGGCGGGTCCTGGGGCTCCTGCCTGGGACTGGTGTTCGCCGTGGCGCACCCCGAACGCGTCCGGGCGCTCGTGCTGTACGGATTGCTGACCGGCCGGCAGCAGGAGTCGGAGTGGCTGAACCAGGGCCGCTGGAGGACCTTCTTCCCGGAGGTGTGGCAGTGGTACCTGGACCGGACGCCGGGTGAGCACCACGACGACCCGACGAGCTACCACTTCGCCCGGATCCTGGGCTCGGACGCAGCGCAGAGCAGGGAGTCGGCGTACGCCTACACGACGGCGGACAGCGCCGTCATGCACCTGGACGACCGCTTCGCGCCGACGCCGCTCGCGGACGACTTCGACGCGACGCCGGCCCGCCTGCAGGCGCACTACTTCACCAACAACCACTTTCTGCCACCGGACCACGTCCTGGACAACGCCCACCGGCTGACGATGCCGGTCTACGTCGTGCAGGGCAGGTACGACATGATCTGCCCGCCGGTGAGCGCGTACGAGCTGGTGCAGCGCGTGCCCCGTGGCGAGCTGGTCTGGGCCGTGAGCGGCCACGGGCCCGACCGCGAGAGCTGGAACCTGCTGCGCACGCTGCTGCTCGAGCTCACGCAGTAGTCCGGGCACGGACCGCAGTAGCCGGCGCGGCGTCCTCACCCGAGACGGTGGGCCGCGGCTGCGGCCAGCGCGCCCAGGCTGTTCGTGGCCAGGTGGAGCAGGACGGGAGCCAACAGGCTGCCGCTGCGGAGCCGCAGCCAGGCGAAGAGGATCCCGGCCGCCGCCGTGAAGGCGCAGCCCAGGAAGACGGCGGTGAGCAGCCCCGCCGACCCGCCGGCCACCGTGTTGGCCGCCGCCGCGCTCAGGGTCGGGCGGATGTGCCAGATGCCGAAGAGCACCGCCGACACCGCGACGGCCGCGCGCGGCGGGAGCAGCCGCATCAGCGCCGCCAGCAGGACGCCGCGGAAGGCCGTCTCCTCCCACACGACGGTGCCGAGCGGGATCCGGACCAGCGCCTGGTAGGCGACCTCGGCGGAGCCGGCGTCCGCGAGCCGTGCGTCCGCCAGCAGGGGGCGGATCGCCGGTACCGCGAGTCCGACCGCGTACCCGGCGGTGACCACGGCGACGCACGCCCCGCCCCACCGCAGCCCGGCCCGGGCACGACGCGGGTCGAACCCCAGTTCCTGCCAGGTGAGGCCGGCGAACCGCGCTCCCGCGAGGAGCAGGCCCGTCGCCGCCAGGTTCACCGCGACGTAGGACTGCGGGTAGCCCGGCATCCGGGTGATGACGACGTTGTTCCAGGCGCCGAGGAGCACGGCGACGGAGGCGGCGAACAGGAGCCCGCCCCGGCGGCCTGCTGCGCGAGCATGCACGCGTGAGGTCTTCCCCGTCCGCGCGCCGGCTCACCTCCGGGGCCATAGCGCTGTCCTGCGCCGCCGCGGTCATGGCCTGGGGCGAGCTGTCGGTGGGTGCGCTCCTCGCGATCGGCACCGCAGGCACCGCCGTGGTCGTCGTGGGGCTGCTCCGGCAGTCCGGCGCGGCCGCTCCGCCGGTGGGGCGGCGAGGGCTGCCGTGGCTCGCCCTCGTGCTCGCCGCCCTGTCCTGGGAGCTGGTGACGCTCGCCGACGACGGGCTGCCGACGGCGAGCGATCTCGCGGACCCCCTCCTCGCCGAGCCGCTGCTGCGCGGCGCCGCCACCGTGTGCTGGCTGGCCGCCGGGGCCTGGCTGATCGGTCGTGAGCGGCGCGGGCCCCAGCGATGACGCACGGCGATCTCACGAGCTCGGCCGGCTTCCTGGGGCTGCTCCTCGTCGCTCTGGCCCTCGAGGTCTCCGCCCGCCTCGGACTCGGTCCGGCCCGAGCGAGCGAGGCCGTCCGCGCCGCGATGCGGACGACGCCCGGCCGTGCCGTCGTCCTGCTCACCTGGCTCTGGCTCGGCGTCCACTTCCTGGCCCGTTGATGCGGTTGCAGCGGCCGGCCCCGGGCGGCAGTTCCCGAAGCCGGGAAGGGCCGACGATGCCGGCCTGGACGACGGGAGACGATGCTGCCCGCATCGCCGGCCTCGTCGCCGACGACTGGGGGATGCTCGTCGAGTCCGGCGAGCTGACCCGCGCGGCCAAGAGTCCGGTCGGCCCCCCGCCGCTCCGCGTCGACACCGCGTTGGGGAACCGGACGAGTGTCCCCGGCGCGGGTGCCGCCAGAGATGGCTGGTATCCCGTCTGCGCATCGTGCTCGTGATCCGGGGGTCGGTGCGGCATGCTCCGTTGCGGCCGTGCGCCGTCAGAGGGGAGCGACCTGTGCCGTGGAGGTGGTCGGCCGGACCGGCTCTGGCCCTGTCCGGCGGTGCGATCTGGACCCTCCACGCCCTGTGGTTGAGTGCTCGTCCGGAGGGTTGCGTGGGAGCGGACTGCCGTATCCCGGGGAGCTCGAACCGGCCGAGCGAGGACCTCGCCTGGCTCTTCCTCCTGTCCGTCGTGGCGCTCGCGGTGGCGGTGAGCCACCTCGCGGGCGGCCCCGAGGCCCCGGGACGGGGAGCACTTCGTGCCGGCGCTGCCCTGCTGTGGGCCGGCGCCGTGCTGCTCGCGGCGGGCATCGCCGTCCATGCCGCTCTGCCAGGGGACTCACCGCTGTGGTGGCTGCACGACACCGACTCGCTCGGCCGGCTCGTCCCGGTCGCCGGCGCCCTGCTGACGGGGGTGGGCGGACTACGGGCCGGCGGCGCGTTGCGCTGGTCGGGCTGGGCCTTGATCATCTCGGCCGTCGTGTCTCTCCCGTTCAACGCGCAGGACGACCGGGTGCTCCTGTCGGTTCCCCTGGGGGTGGCCTGGCTCGCCCTCGGGATCTCGTGCGCCGCGCAGGAGGAGAACCTGCAGACGGCGTGAGCAGCCGGCTGGCCGCTGCCCAGGTGTCGTCCTCGGCGAGGCCGACGACTCACCTCGCCTCCGGGTGGCGCCAGGACCGCAGGAGGGGTCGTGATCACACGTACCGCAGCCGAGGCCCTTTCCTCCCTTTCACGTCCGTGGTCGACTGCGGTCCGGCGCCCCTTCCGGCGGCGCCAGCAGCCACTCTGGGGGCAGCGATGTCTTTGGATCAGGACGTAGCCGCGGCTCGTCAAGCCGTGGAAGGCCTGGAAACGGCCTGTCTCAGGGTCACGAGGCACTTCGGGGACACCGTGGACGCGCGCCGGCTGCGGCTCGACGTCGCGCGGCTGCGCGACGACCTCAACCTGCTGTGCGGTGCGCGAACCCGCACCACGTACGACCCCGTCGCGGCCGTCTACGGGGACGGGGACGACGACGGCCTCGGCGGGTCGGGCCGCATCCGCCGGTGACCGCCACAGCGCCCCGCAGGTCCGGGGCCGTGTCCCCGGGGCACGGGAACGGGATGCCGGCACCGCGTCGTGCCGCGATCGCCGAGCGGACCTTGCGCACCGACCGGTGGTGGCTGCAGCCGCTGATCACCGTCGTGGTCCTGGTGCTGTTCATCGCGTACTCGACGTTCCGGGCCTTCCAGAACGCGTACTACTACGCCTCGCCCTACATCTCGCCGTTCTACTCGCCGTGCGTCACCACCCGCTGCGAGGGCGACAGCTTCCCGGAGCTCTTCACCGGGCCGGCCTGGATCTCCCCGGCCCTCTACATCCTCGTCCTGCCGTTGGGCATCCGGCTGACCTGCTACTACTACCGGAAGGCCTACTACCGGTCGTTCTGGCTGTCCCCGCCGGCGTGCGCGGTCGCCGAGCCGCACCGCAGGTACACCGGTGAGACGCGGTTCCCGCTGATCGGGCAGAACGTGCACCGGTACTTCCTCTACGCGGCGCTGCTGTTCAACCTCATCCTGTTCTACGAGGCCTTCCGCGGGTTCCAGGACGAGACCGGCGAGTGGGGCCACATGGGCCTGGGCACGCTGATCCTGCTGGTCAACGCGGTGATGCTGTTCCTGTACTCGCTCTCGTGCCACTCCTGCCGGCACATCGTCGGCGGGAAGCTGAACTCCTTCTCGAAGCACCCGCTGCGGTACAAGGCGTGGGGCCTGGTGTCGAAGCTCAACGCCCGCCACATGCAGTACGCCTGGATCTCTCTGTTCACCGTCGCCTTCGCCGACTTCTACGTCTTCCTCCTGGCCACCGGCACGATCACGGACCTGAGGTTCTTCTGATGGAGCTCGAGCAGCACGAGTACGACGTCGTCGTCGTCGGGGCGGGGGGTGCGGGTCTGCGGGCCGCCATCGAGGCCCACGAGTCCGGCGCGCGGACCGCCGTCGTCTGCAAGTCCCTGCTGGGGAAGGCGCACACGGTCATGGCCGAGGGCGGGATCGCCGCGGCCATGGCGAACCTCTACCCGGAGGACAACTGGCGGGTGCACTTCCGCGACACCATGCGCGGCGGGAAGATGCTCAACCACTGGCGGATGGCGCAGCTGCACGCGCAGGAGGCGCCCGACCGGGTCCGCGAGCTCGAGGACTGGGGCGCGCTGTTCGACCGCACGCCGGACGGGCTCATCAGCCAGCGGGATTTCGGCGGTCACCGCTACGCCCGCCTGGCCCACGTCGGCGACCGCACCGGGCTCGAGCTCATCCGCACCCTGCAGCAGCGCACCGTGGCGCTCGGCATCGACGTCTACATGGAGTGCACGGTCACCCGGCTGCTCACGGAGGGCCGGGGCGGTGGGGCGGGTGGTCACGGGGCCATCACCGGGGCGTTCGGGTACTGGCGGGAGTCCGGGCGGTTCGTCGCCTGGCAGGCGCCGTCGGTGGTGCTCGCCACCGGCGGGATCGGCAAGAGCTACAAGGTGACGTCGAACTCGTGGGAGTACACCGGCGACGGTCACTCGCTGGCGCTGCAGGCCGGCGCGACGCTCGTGAACATGGAGTTCGTCCAGTTCCACCCGACCGGCATGGTCTGGCCGCCGTCGGTACGCGGCATCCTCGTGACCGAGAGCGTGCGGGGGGACGGCGGCGTCCTGAAGAACTCCGCCGGCAACCGCTTCATGTTCGACTACATCCCGGACTTCTTCCGCAAGGAGACGGCGGAGACCGAGGAGGAGGCCGACCGCTGGTACGAGGACAAGAAGAACAACCGGCGCCCGCCCGAACTCCTCCCCCGCGACGAGGTGGCCCGTGCCATCAACAGCGAGGTCAAGGCCGGGCGCGGCACGCCGCACGGCGGCGTCTACCTCGACATCGCCTCGCGGCGGTCGGCCGAGTACATCCGCAAGCGGCTGCCCTCGATGTACCACCAGTTCAAGGAGCTCGCCGAGGTCGACATCACCGCCGAGGCGATGGAGGTGGGGCCGACCTGCCACTACGTCATGGGCGGTGTCGAGGTCGACCCGGACACGGAGGCCGCGCGCGTCCCCGGGCTCTTCGCGGCCGGTGAGGTCGCCGGGGGCATGCACGGGTCGAACCGGCTGGGCGGCAACTCGCTCTCGGACCTGCTCGTGTTCGGCCGGCGCGCCGGGGCGGCCGCCGCGGAGCACGCCCACCGCCGCACGGACCGGAGGGAGCTGCCGGACGAGGTGCTGACCGACGCCGGGCGGGCGGCGCTCGCCCCGTTCGAGCGGGAGGGCGGCGAGAACCCGTACACGGTGCAGCACGACCTGCAGCAGACGATGCACGACCTGGTCGGGATCATCCGTACGGCGCCCGAGATGGAGCAGGCGCTGGAGCGCATCGCGGCGCTCAAGGACCGGGTGGCGAACCTGTCGGTCGAGGGGCACCGGCAGTACAACCCGGGCTGGCACCTCGCGCTCGACCTGCCGCACATGCTCGTCGTCAGCGAGTGCATCGCGCGGGCCGCGCTGGAGCGGCAGGAGAGCCGGGGAGGGCACACCCGGGACGACTTCCCGGCCGCCGACGCCGAGTGGGCGACGACCAACCTCGTCTGCTCGCGGGCACCCGACGGCTCGGTGGCGCTCACCCGGCAGCCGCTCCCGCAGATGCCCTCCGAGCTCGCCGAGATCTTCGAGGAGATCCCGGCATGAGCTACGACGCGACCTTCCGGGTGTGGCGGGGGGACGCCGCCGGCGGTGACCTCCAGACGTTCACGGTGGCGGTGAACGAGGGCGAGGTGGTCCTCGACGTCATCCACCGCCTGCAGGCCACCCAGGCCGGTGACCTCGCCGTCCGCTGGAACTGCAAGGCCGGCAAGTGCGGGTCGTGCAGCGCCGAGATCAACGGCCGCCCGCGGCTGATGTGCATGACGCGGATGAGCACGTTCGACGAGGGCGAGACGGTGACCGTCACCCCGATGCGGACGTTCCCCGTCATCCGTGACCTGGTCACCGACGTGTCCTTCAACTACGAGAAGGCCGCCCAGATCCCGGCGTTCGCGCCTCGGCCGCGCGAGGCGGACGGCAGCCACCGGATGCAGCAGGTCGACGTCGAACGCTCGCAGGAGTTCCGCAAGTGCATCGAGTGCTTCCTCTGCCAGGACACCTGCCACGTCATCCGCGACCACGAGGAGAACAAGCGGAGCTTCGCCGGGCCCCGCTTCCTCATCCGGCTCGCCGAGCTGGACATGCACCCGCTGGACGAGCGGGACCGCCGCGACGCCGCCCAGGACGAGTTCGGCCTCGGCTACTGCAACATCACCAAGTGCTGCAGCGAGGTCTGCCCGGAGGGCATCCACCTGACCGACAACGGCATCATCCCGCTGAAGGAGCGGGTGGTGGACCGGCGGTTCGACCCGCTCACCTGGCTGGGGTCGAAGATCGGGCGGCGACCGCCGCAGTGAGCCCCCGGCGATCGGCGGGGTGTGGTCAGCCGGGAGGGACGGGCCCCCTGCGGCAGGACGTCGTGGCCGGGCGGTCGTAGGGAGAACACCGGATGTACCGGTCCGGTCTCCTCCCTAGCGTTCGGGATGCCGCCGAACAGGCGGCGCGAGCTCCCCGAGACGCCCCCGAGCGGACAGGAGAAGGCCATGAGCGGGAAAGCCGTGATCAGCCTGAGCACCGGGCTGGAGGACAGCGAGAAGGTGACGGTCGCGTTCCTCGTCGCGGTGGGGGCCGCGGAGTCCGGGCGGCCGACCCTGATGTTCCTCACCAAGGAAGCCGTCCGGCTCGCCGTCGAGGGTGTCGCCGTCGCCGTCGCCTGCGACGGTTGCCCGCCGCTGACCGACCTCATGAAGCGCTACGAGGCCGCCGGCGGCCGCTACTACGTCTGCCCGGTCTGCCTGAACGCCAAGCGGCTCGACCAGGCGGCGCTGATCGGCGGCGCCGAGGTCCAGGGGACGGTGCCGATGTGGGCGTGGATCGGGGACGACGGCGCCACGACGTTCAGCTACTGAGCGGCTACCGTCCCGCGCGGCACACGCTGCCGGGTCGTGCGGTGGCAGCGGGGCGCGCCACCTCTCCTCCCCGCCACCCGCCTCCCCGGTCACGATGGCGGCGTGCGGCAGGACGGTGTCCGTCCCCTCGATCGCGGGACCCCGGACCAGGCACGCCTCGTCGGGCGTACCGCCCTGACCGATGTCTCCTTCGGGGCGGCCACGATCACCCGCGAGGTGATGCAACCCGGCTGGCGGTGGTCGGACGACGTCAGACCGGTGGTCGGCACCGATCTCTGCCGGGCCGGCCACCGGCTCTACATCGTCTCCGGACGGATGCAGGTCGTGATGGAGGACGGCGACCTCGAGGTCGGTGAGGGCGATGCCGTGGTGATCCCCCCGGGCCACGACGCCTGGACCGTGGGCGAGGACCCGTGCGAGCTCGTCGACTTCTCCCCCGACTACAGCCGCCTCATGGCGGCCGGCGACGCCTACCGGCGGAGGACCGATCCGGCACGGCAGGACGGCGGCCACCGCTGCACGCCGACGGCCGCCGCCGCCGAACTGCGGGCCGACGCCCGCGCCGGGCGGCTCGACGGTGGCGCCGTGGAGATCGTGCTCAGCGCGGTCAGCCGGAGGTCGAGGCGGGTGTGCGGACCGGCGGGCCTGACTGCGCGGGAGACCCAGGTGCTGGCGCTGATCGCCACCGGCGCATCGGCGAAGCAGGTGGCCCACCTGCTCGGCATCTCACCCAAGACCGCAGCGACGCACATCGAGCGCATCTACGTGAAGACCGCGGTCACCAGCCGTGCTGGGGCCACCCGCTTCGCCATCCACCACGGCGTCATCGATCCCGTCTGCTGAGGAAGAGCTCCCGACTCGCCGCCTCGAACGCCACCGAGCGGGCCGGTGGCACCGTCGCGGCCGTGTGCGCACCCGCTCGGCGTCGACCCTGCGCCGGTGACCGTCGAGGTCGTAGGTCTCCTGCGTCGTGGATGACACGATCACCGTGGGGGGCGCCGACCGCTCGCCCCGCGAAACCGGCTGGTCAGTGAGGAAGGCGCCATGACGAAGGACGCAGGACGCACGATCTACATCGACGGGCAGTGGCGTCCGGCCGACGGGGGTGCGACCTTCGCCGTCACGGATCCGGCCACGGGAGAGGTCATCGGCCAGGCGGCGGACGGTGGCCGGGCCGACACCGAGGCGGCGATCGCCGCTGCCGATCGTGCGCTGCCGGCCTGGTCGGGCGCGACGGCCTACGAGCGCGCGGCCGTCCTCGCGAAGGCGGACACGCTGATGCGGGAGCGCCGCAAGGACCTGGCTGCGCTGATGACGCGGGAACAGGGCAAGCCGCTCAAGGCCTCGATGAACGAGGTCGCGTACGCGGCGGACTTCCTGGCGTGGTTCGCCGAGGAGGCCAAGCGCATCGGCGGTGTCACGATCCCCTCGGCGCGGGCTGATCAGCGGTTCGTGACGATGCGCCAACCGGTCGGCGTGGTCGCCGCCATCACCCCGTGGAACTACCCGATCTCCATGCTGACCCGCAAGCTCGCGCCGGCCATCGCCTCCGGGTGCACGTCGGTGCTCAAGCCCGCCGACCAGACCCCGCTGTGCGCCGTCGCCACCGTGCAGCTGCTGGCCGACGCCGGCCTCCCCGCCGGGGTGGTCAACCTGGTCACCACCACGCGCGCGGCCGAGGTCGGGGACGCGCTCCTGGAGTCCCCGGTGGTCCGGAAACTGACGTTCACCGGTTCGACCGCGGTCGGGAAGATGCTGGTGCAGAAGGCCGGCGCCACTCTCAAGCGGGTGTCTGTGGAGCTGGGGGGCCACGCACCGTTCATCGTCTTCCCCGACGCCGATCCCGTGCGTGCTGCCAAGGGTGCCGCGCTGGTGAAGTTCCTCAACACCGGGCAGGCGTGCATCAGCCCCAACCGCATCTACGTCCACCGCTCGATCTACGACACGTTCGTGGCGACCCTCGACCAGCGCATCGCGGCGCTGCGCGTGGGCAAGGGGGACGCCGACGGGGTGTCGATCGGGCCGCTGATCGACGATCGCGCCGTGGCCAAGATGGAGGCCCAGGTGCTCGACGCCCGCAGCAAGGGGGCGCGGGTCGTGGCCGGTGGTGAGCGGGTGCAGGTCGACGGACTCGACGGCACGACCTTCTTCGCGCCGACGCTGCTGGCCGACGTCACGCCGGACATGCTCATCTCGTGCGAGGAGACCTTCGGGCCCATCGCCGCGGTCACGCCGTTCGACGACGAGGACGAGGTCATCGCCCGGGCGAACGACACCGAGTACGGCCTCGCGGCCTACGTCTACACCAACGACCTGTCGACGGCGATCCGGGTGACCGAGAAGCTGCGCTTCGGGATGATCGGCGTCAACGACATCAACCCGACGTCCGCAGCCGCCCCCTTCGGCGGGGTGAAGGCCAGCGGCCTGGGGCGCGAGGGCGGGTACGAGGGCATCGACGAGTACCTCGACACCAAGCTCATCGGCATCTCGGTGTGAACCGGTTCGAGCGGCCGACCGCCGCTGTGCCACGCTCCGGGTGCCGTCCTCCCGGGACCATGCGTGCCGCGCTCGTCGCCTCGCCCCCGGCGGAGACGCCCCTGCCGCCGCACGGACCAGCTGAGAGGGACACCTGATGCAGACCGCTGAGCCAACGGAGCTGTTCGACCTGCGCATGAGCGAGGAGGCCCGGCCCCTCTACGACCGCGTCGTCCAGTTCCTCGAGGACGTGGTCGCGCCGATGCAGGAGGAGTACTTCCGGCTCGGCGCAGGACGCACCGACCCGTGGTCGTACGCGCCGGGGCAGCTCGAGGTGCTGGAAGCGGCCAAGGACAAGGCCAAGGCGGCCGGCCTGTGGAACTTCTTCCTCCCCGACTCGGAGGTCGGCGGGCTGACCAACCTCGACTACGCCTACATCGCCGTCGAGCTCGGCAAGTACCCGCTCGGCTCCGAGTCCCTCAACTGCTCGGCCCCCGACACCGGCAACATGGAGGTCCTCGAGCGCGTGGGGACCCCCGAGCAGAAGGCCCGGTGGCTGGAGCCGCTCCTCAACGGCGAGATCCGCTCCGCCTACGCCATGACCGAGCCCGACGTCGCCAGTTCCGACGCCAAGAACGTGCGGCTCCGGGCGGTGCGCGACGGCGACGAGTACGTCCTCAACGGGGAGAAGTACTACATCTCCGGCGCCGGCGACCCCCGCTGCACGATCATGATCGTGATGTGCCAGACGAACCCGGACGCGCCGGCGCACATGCAGCAGTCGCAGATCCTCGTGCCGATGGACACGCCCGGCGTCGACGTGCTGGGCCCGATGACCGTGTTCGGCCGCGACGACGCCCCGCACGGCCACATGCACATCCGGTTCACCGACGTGCGCGTGCCCGCCTCCAACATGCTCCTCGGCGAGGGCCGCGGCTTCGAGATCAGCCAGGTGCGCCTGGGGCCCGGGCGCATCCACCACTGCATGCGTGCCATCGGCCAGGGCGAGAAGGCGCTCGAACTGATGATCCGCCGGGGCAAGTTCCGGGAGGCGTTCGGCAAGCCCATCCTGGACCTCGGCAAGAACATGGAGACGGTGTCCCGGGCGCGCATCGAGCTCGATGCCTGCCGGCTCATGGTGCTGAAGGCCGCCAAGGCGATGGACGTGCTCGGCAACTCCCAGGCCCGGGTCTACGTCTCGGCGGTGAAGGCGATGGTGCCGGAGAAGGTCTGCCAGATCATCGACCAGGCCATCCAGATCCACGGCGCCACCGGGGTGTCGCAGTGGACGCCGCTGGCCGACATGTACACCAGCCAGCGCACCCTGCGCCTGGCCGACGGGCCCGACGAGGTGCACCACTTCGTCGTCGCCCGCAACGAGGCGGGTCGCTACGCCGAGCCCGCCCCCGGTCGCGCCGAGTCCCGCGGCCACGGCGTCTTCGCCGGCCCCTGAGCCAGCGGCTGCCCGGGAGCGGAGCCTCCCGGGCAGCCGGCCACGGCGTGGCGCTCGCCACCCACCGGCACACCGGTCGCGGCACGGCCGCCGCTGCCGCCGAGCGGTTCAGCGACCCAGGTGGGCCTCCTTGGGTGCGAGCCCGCGCGCCGCCTCGGCCGCCACCCGGTCCCGGTCGGCTCCGCCCGCGGCGATCACCGCCGCACCGACCAGGCCCTCGACCAGCGGCGCCGCGCTGAGCACCACCCGCGCCCGGACGTCGTCGTCCAGGAGCTCCAGCGCCGTCTCGGCCGACATCACCGCGCTGCCCAGATCCATCAGCACCACCACGCCGTCGCCGGTGTCGGCGGCCGCGATCGCCGTGGAGACGGCGACCGCGTCGGTGCCCAGCCCGCCGTCGTCGGTGCCGGCGGCCACCTCGATCGCCACGGTCGAGTTCGGCAGCATCTGCCGGGCCAGCTCGACCGCGGCCTCGGCCAGCGGCCGGCTGTGCGAGACGACGACGATCCCCACCGCCGCCACGGTCAGCTCCTCGCCAGGGTGGTCGCGGCGGCCTCGACCAGCAGGACCGCCGAGGCGGCTCCCGGGTCGACGTGACCCGCGCTGCGTTCGCCCAGGTAGCTCGCCCGGCCCTTGCGGGCGACCAGCGGCGTGACCGCGTCGCGCCCCGCCGCCGCGGCGTCCGCGGCCGCGCGCAGGGCGGCGCCCAGGTCCTGCCCGGCGCCGACGGCCGCGGTGAGGGCCTCGGCCGCCGGAAGGAGGGCGTCCACCATCGTCTTGTCCTGCAGCTCGGCCTTGCCGCGCGCGACGACGCCGTCGACCCCGGCCCGGAAGGCGGCGGCGAAGGCGGCCGGAGAGCCGTCGTCCAGGGCTCCGGACATCCGGAGGAAGAGCGTCCCGTACAGCGGTCCGCTGGTGCCCCCGACCTTGCTGATCATGGTCATGGCGACCGTCTTCAGCAGCGCCGCACCGTCGGCCGGCGGGGTCGCGTCGAGGGCGGCGACGGCGGCGGTCATCCCGCGGTGCATGTTCGTGCCGTGGTCGGCGTCGCCGATGGCCGAGTCCAGCTCGGTCAGCTCGTCCCGGTGCTCGGTGATGGCGCGGGCGTACTCGCGCACCCACGCCGCGAGCGCGTCCACGTCCACGGGGTCGGCCACGCTCAGACCCCCCACCGCAGGGCGGGGGTGTTCACCGGCGCGTCCCAGAGCCGGATCAGCTCGTCGTCGACCTTCAGCAGGGTCACCGAGCAGCCGGCCATCTCCAGGCTGGTCATGTAGGAGCCGACCAGCGAACGGGCCACCGTCACCCCGGCCTCGGCCAGCACGGCCTGCACCTCCGCGTAGACCACGTAGAGCTCGATCAGCGGCGTGCCGCCCATCCCGTTGACGAAGGCGAGCACCCCGTCCCCGCCGGTGAAGTCCAGGTCGGCGAGCACCGGCTCCAGCAGCATCTCGGCGACCTCGCGGGCCGGGGCCACCGGGACCCGGCGGCGGCCGGGCTCCCCGTGGATGCCGATGCCCAGCTCCATCTCCCCCGCGGGCAGGTCGAAGGTCGGCTTGCCTGCGGCCGGCACGGTGCAGGAGGTGAGCGCCATGCCCATGCTGCGGCCGTGCCCGTTGACCCGGCGGGCCACCTCGGCGACCTCGGCCAGCGGGCGGCCCTGCTCGGCGGCGGCGCCGGCCAGCTTCTCCACCAGCACGGTGACGCCCACCCCGCGGCGGCCGGCGGTGTAGAGGCTGTCCGTGACGGCGACGTCGTCGTCGGTGACCACGGCGACCACCTCGGTGCCGGACTCGGCGGCCACCAGCTCGGCGGCCATCTCGAAGTTCATGACGTCGCCGGTGTAGTTCTTCACGATGTGCAGCACGCCGGCGCCGGCATCGACCCCCTGGGTCGCCGCGACCATCTGGTCCGGCACGGGCGAGGTGAACACCTCACCGGCGCACGCGGCGTCGAGCATGCCGAGGCCCACGAAACCGCCGTGCATCGGCTCGTGGCCGGAGCCACCTCCGGAGACCAACCCGACCTTGCCCGGCACCGGGGCGTCGCCGCGGAAGACGACGCGGTGCTCGGGGTCGATCCGCAGCTCCGGGTGGGCTGCGGCCATGCCGCGCAGCGCGTCGTCGACGACGTCTGCCGGGTCGTTGATGAGCTTCTTCATCGCGCGGCTCCTGATCGAGAGGTGGCCAGCGCACGGTAGGAGTGAGCCAGGTCTCAGGGCAACGGGGGCCGGTCCGCATCGTCGTACGGGCGGCGCGCCGGACGCGACCCGGGGGCCGCTCCCGGGTGGGCGCCGGGGTGGCTCACGTGCCCGGTCTGGTGCTCGGGGTGCTCCTCCCAGCGATGGTCGTCGCGGGTGGCGTGGAGGCTGGTGAAGGTGACCAGCGCGAGGATGCCCACGATGACCCCCAGCGACAGGAGGGTCGGGATCTCCGGGACCCCCGGCCACACCCCGTGGGCCCAGTGGAGGACCAGCTTGGTGCCGATGAACGCGAGGATGGCGGCCAGGCCGTAGCCCAGGTGCACCAGCTTGCTCAGCGCGCCGGCGAGGACGAAGTAGAGCGCCCGGAGCCCGAGGAGCGCAAAGGCGTTGGTGGCGAACACCAGGTACGGGTCGCTGGTGATGCCGTACACGGCGGGCACCGAGTCGACGGCGAAGACGACGTCCGTGGCGAGGACCGCCAGCACCACCAGCGCCATGGGGGTCGCCGCGCGGCGGCCGGCCTCCCGCACGAACAGCCGGGGACCGTGGTACTCCTCGGTGACCGGCATGAAGCGGCGGATGAGCTTGACCGTCCGCATCGAGGAGATGTCGACCTCGTTGCCGTGACCCGAGCGCTGGTCGCGCAGCACCTTCACCGCGGTGACCAGCAGGATCCCGCCGAACAGCAGGAACGCCCAGCTGAAGTTCGCCAGCACCGCGGCGCCGAGCGCGATGAAGATCCCTCGGAGGACCAGGGCGCCGACGATGCCGAAGAGCAGCACCCGCTGCTGCAGCTCCGCCGGCACGGCGAAGGCCGAGAGCAGGAGCATGAAGACGAACAGGTTGTCCACCGACAGCGACTTCTCGACCAGGTACCCGGTCAGGTACTCCAGGCCCGTCTGGGAGCCGTACTGGAGCCACACGAAGACGGCGAAGGCCAGGGGCAGCGCGACGTAGAAGATGGACCAGCCGACCGCCTCCCGCATCGACACGGCGTGCGGCCGGCGGGTGATCACGAAGTCCAGCGCCAGCAGGAGGACGACGGCGAGGAGGGTCACGGTCCAGAGGAACGGCGTCCCGATCGTCTGCAGCGCCGACACCGGCGCCTCCGGGAGTGCCGCGAACACCTCGTGGTCCGGCGAGGTCGCCGTCATGCTCCGCTCCGTTCTGCCGTGTCCTCGCGCGTCCGGCGACAGGAAGAGGCGGGTGCGCGGCACCGCCCTCAGGACGCCTGCCACGGCCTACCCAGCGGAGCCGGACCCATCCCGGGGTCCGCCCGTCGTCACCGGACCGCAACATGACGTCCGGGTCCGCTGCCGGCTGGGCATAGGTTGCCGCCGTGGACGTCGTCGTGGAGGTGGGTGGCTGGGAGCACGAGTGCTGCGGCGATGCCATCGAGCGGGGCCAGCTGGTGGACCTCCGCTGCATCCGCCACGAGGGGCCGGACGGCCGGATGAGGCTGGTCGTCAGCCACCACGGCGGGCTCGACGTCCCGGCCGACGAGCGCGTCCGGGGGCGGGTGACCGACATCCGGGTGGTCCGGGACGGCGGACCGGCGCAGGCGGTCCTCCGCGTCCCGAGCGGCCAGGCGCTGCGGGGCTTCGGCGAGGACGACGACGGCCACCTGGAGGACCCGTGGACCGGTGAGGTGGTCTCACCCGCGGGCTCGGAGTTCCTCGTGACGGTCGCCGTCGTCCTCCCCGGGCGCCGGTGACCGCTCCTCGGCGAGCCGGTCGGCGAACAGCGGCGGCAGGTAGCGCAGCATGAGCGCCGACCACACGACGTGGGTGAGCACCGGCGCCTGGATGCCTCCGGTGATCCGGCGCTGCTGCGCGAACAGCAGCCCCATCGGAACGCTGGCCAGCACGAGCGCCGGGTTGCGGGTGGCCGTCGTGGCCAGCCCGTACACGGCCGTCGAGACGGCCACCGGCCGCCGTGCCCCCGCGGCCGCGTAGAGGGCGCCGCGGAAGAACACCTCCTCCGCGACGCCGTTGGCCAGCGTCGTCGTCGCCACGAGCGCGGTCGACCCCTGGTCGGCGTAGCGGAGCACCGAGCCGATGGCGCGCTCCAGGACGGGGATCCGCCGGGCCACCAGCGCCGCGGCGTAGAACGCCCCGAAGGCGCCCACCCCCGAGGCGACCGGCGTGAGCACCGGCCGGCGCAGCCGGTCCCCCGGCCCGAACATCCGCCCCAGGTGCAGCGGCCCGGACGCCAGCCCCCCGACCACCCAGGTGCCGGCGACCCCGAGGGTCAACCCGTAGAACCGCGGCGAGCCCGGCGGCGTCGACAGGGACACCCCCAGGAGCGAGGCGCCCGCGACCGCGACGGCGCCGGTGACCCGCCGGCGTCGCCGGAAGGCCGCGTCGCTCTCCCGGTGGTCCCGCGGGACGCTCCGCAGCAGCGGATGGGCAGCCCGGAGCACGCTGTTCCGCAGGGGCCCGCGGCGGCTCACCGCCGCGCTCCGCGGCTCAGCCACCCGCCGCGCCGCTCCCCCACCTGCTGCCGGCGTTCCCGCGCCCGCTCGATGAGCGCGGTCAGCACCATCTCGTCGTAGTCCATCGGCTCGAACGGGACGACGGACCGGATGGCGTCGTCGGTGACGACCACCTCGATGGTCATCGAGTCGATGAGCGACCGGCCCGTGGCGACGTCCACGTCGGTGACGAGGGCCAGCCAGCGCGAGGACAGCTGCGGGCTGAGCAGCGGCACCGGGACGACGAAGAGGTGCCGGTTCTGGATGTCGGCGACCCGGGTGAGCATCTGCAGGTAGGTGAGCACCTCCGGGCCGCCCACCTCGAACACCCGCCCCTCGGTGCCCGGTGCCTCCAGGACGCCGACCAGGTACCGGACGACGTCGGCGACCGCGATCGGCTGCGTCCGCGTGCTGACCCACCGGGGCGTGACCATGCAGGGCAGGTGGGCGACGAGCTGGCGGGTCATCTCCCAGGAGACCCCGCCGTGGCCCACCACGATGCCGGCGCGCAGCACGGTGACCGGCACGCCGGTGCCGCCCAGCAGCCGCTCGACCTCGCGGCGGCTGCGCAGGTGCGGGGAGAGCCGGTCGTCGTCGCGGCCGAGGCCCCCGAGGTAGACGATCCGGGCGACCCCCGCCGCGGCCGCCGCCCGGGCGAAGGCGCGCGCCGCGTCGGCGTCCTTCCGCTCGAAGTCCCGGTCGCCGAGGGAGTGCACCAGGTAGTAGGCGGCCTCGCAGCCCTCGAGCGCCGTCCGCAGCGACTCCTCGTCACCGACGTCGCCCGCCACCGGGGTACCGGCGCCCTGGTAACTCTCCGGCCGCCGGGTCATCGCCCGGACGTCGTGGCCGGCGTCGGCCAGCGCGGTGGCCAGCCGGCTGCCCACGAACCCCGACGCGCCGGTGACCAGGATTCTCACCGGGACAGCCTCACCCGGAGGGGCGGTGGGCGCGACCCGTAGGCGGCCGGCTGCAGCCCTGGTCGACGACCTGACGACGCTCGCGGCTCCCGCGAGGTGACCACTGCGTACCGGTCCTGCCGGCAGCGGGCTCAGGCGGCGGCCCGCTCGAGGGCGCGCCTCGTGAGGAGCCGGGCCAGGTGCCGCCGGTACTCGGCGTCGGCGTGCATGTCGGCTCCCGGCGACGTCCCCTGGTCGGCGAGCTCGGCGGCCTCGGCGATCGACGCCCCGCGGGCGAGCGCCTCCTCGGTCGCCGTCGCGCGGAGCACCGTGCCCGCCATGCTGGCCAGCGCCACCCGTCCGTCGACGGCGGCGGCGGCCACGATCGGCCAGTCGTTCTCCCGCCGGGTGAACTTCTCGTAGCCCCACCCGGCGGAGCCGGTGCGCGGCACCCGCAGCTCGACGACCATCTCGTCGGGCGACATGGCCGTCTCGAAGAAGCCGGTCCAGAAGTCGGTCACCGGGACCTCGCGGCGTCCACCGGGTCCCTGCAGGACCACGGTCCCGCCGAGGGCGAGCAGGGCGGTGGGCAGGTCGGACGCCGGGTCGCTGTGCGCGGTCGTGCCGCCGATCGTGCCGCGGTGCCGGACCTGCGGGTCGCCCACCCGGCCGGCCACGTGCGGCAGGATCGGCACCTCGGCACGGGCGACGTCGTCGCGCTCCAGCTCGTGGTGGCGGGTGCACGCACCGATCGCCACCTCGTCGCCCTCGACCCGGACGTAGGACAGGTCGGCGATCCCGCCGATGTCGATCAGCACGCTCGGCACGGCGAGCCGCAGCTTCATGATGGGCAGCAGCGAGTGGCCGCCGGCGAGCAGCTTCGCGTCCTCACCGTGCTCGGCGAGGGCCGCCAGCGCCTCGTCGACCGAGCGCACCCGCACGTAGTCGAACGGCGACGGGATCATGCCTGCACCTCCTGCGCCTTCGGGACCTGGCCGGCGGCCGGACCGGCCTGTGCCGCCGCCCGGACGGCGCGGACGATGTTGTGGTAGCCGGTGCAGCGGCAGAGGTTGCCCTCCAGCCCCTCCCGGACCTCCCGGTCGGTCGGGTCAGGGTTGTCGGCCAGCACGCCGACGGCGGCCATCACCATTCCCGAGGTGCAGAAGCCGCACTGCAGCCCGTGCTCGGCCTGGAACGCCGCCTGCACGGGGTGGAGCTCGCCGTCCGGACCGGCCAGGCCCTCCAACGTCGTGACCTGCGCCCCGTCGGCCTGGGCGGTCAGCACGGTACAGCTCTTCACGGACAGCCCGTCGACCATGACGGTGCAGGCACCGCAGGACGTGGTGTCGCAGCCGATGTTGGTGGCGGTCAGGCCGCAGGTCTCGCGGAGGTAGTGGGCGAGCAGCAACCGCGGCTCGACCTCGTCGGTGCGCTGCGTGCCGTTGACGGTGATCGAGACCTGCATCAGCTGCCTCCCTGCTGCGCCTGCTGGATCGCCCGGAACACCCGCATGGGGGTGGTGGGCATGTCGATGTGCCGGACGCCCAGATGGGACACGGCGTCGATGACGGCGTTCTGCACCGCCGGGGTGGCTCCGATGGTTCCCGCCTCGCCGATGCCCTTGGCTCCCAGCGGGTTCATCGGCGTCGGGGTGGCCATGTCGACCAGCTCGAAGCTGGGCAGCTCGGTGGCGGAGATGAAGGGGTAGTCGGCCAGCGTCGAGGTGGTCGGGTTGCCGTCCTCGTCGTAGAGCACCTCCTCCAGCAGCGCCTGGGCGACCCCCTGGGCGTAGCCGCCGTGCCGCTGGCCCTCGGCGAGCAGCGGGTTGAGTATCGTGCCGGCGTCGTCGACGGCGATCAGCCGCTGGACTTCGGCCTTGCCGCTCTCGACGTCCACCTCGGCCACCACCACGTGGGCCCCGAACGGGAACGTGGGGGCGGCGGCGGTGAACCTGGTCTGCACCAGCAGCTGCTCGTCGGCGGCCAGCTCGGCGAAGGTGACCGCCGCTCCCGGGGTGCCCCGGACGGCGAGGCCGGCCAGACCCAGGTCGACGACGAGGTCCGCGGGGTCGACCTCCAGCCTCTGCGCTGCCCGCGCCCGGGCCAGCTCGATCAGCTCACCGGCTGCCTGGTGCACCGCCGCCCCGCCCTGCTGCAGGCTGCGGGACCCCATGGTGCCGCCGCCCTGCGGCACCCGGTCGGTGTCCCCGTGCACCACGGTGATCTTCTCGACGGCGATGCCGAGCTGGTCGCTGGCGATCATGGCCCACGCGGTGGCGTGCCCCTGGCCGTGCGGCGAGGTGCCGGTGAGGACCGTGGCCGTGCCGTCCTCGTGGACCTCGAGCGCGGCGGCCTCTCCGGTGCCGGCACCGTTGTCGGCCCCGGTGATCTCGACGTACACCGAGATCCCGATGCCGAGCTGACGGACGTCGCCGCGCTCGCGCCGCCGGGCCTGCTCGGCCCGCAGCTCGGCGTAGCCGGCCGCCTCCAGCGCCTTGTCCAGCGCCCCGACGTAGTCGCCGTTGTCGTAGGTGGCACCCGTCGGCGTGGTGTGCGGCTCGTCGAACGCCGGCAGCAGGTTCTTCCGGCGCACCTCGGCGGGGTCCATCCCGATCTCGGCGGCGAACCGGTCGACCGCCCGCTCCAGGGCCGCCGTCGCCTCGGGTCGGCCGGCGCCCCGGTAGGCGCCGATGGACGTCGTCGTGGTCGCCAGGGCGCGGGCCTGGGCGTGCACCCGGGGAAAGCCGTAGACACCGGGTGCCATGAGCATGGTCAGCGTGGGGAGGACCGTGCCGATCCGCGGATAGGCGCCGCAGTCCTGGTCGGCCACCAGGCTGTAGGCCTCGATGGTGCCGTCCCGGCGCCCGCCGATCGTGACCACCTGGTCCTGCGCCCGCCCGTGCAGCATGCCGATCAGGTTCTCCGACCGGCTCTCCGACCAGCGGACGGGCCGGCCGACGTGCCGGGCCATCCAGGCGACGAGGGCGTACTCCGGGTCGGCACCGATCTTGGCCCCGAAACCGCCGCCGACGTCGGGGGTGATCAGGTGGATCAGGTCCGGGTCCATCTTCAGCCAGTCGCCGAACTGCCCTCGGGCCTGCTGGGCGCCCTGGTTGGTGCACCAGACGGTGACCCGGCCGTCCTCCCCCCAGGCGGCCGCGGCGGCACGGGTCTCCAGCGGCACCGGGGCCACCCGTTGGTTGACCATCGGCTGGGTGACGACGACCTCGCAGCCGTCGAAGAAGTCCTCCGGCGCCGGTCCGCCGAAGCTGGCCATCACGTTGGTGCCCGCCTCGGGGAAGAGCAGCACCTCGTCCCTGGCCGCCTCGGCCGTGCCGATCACCGCGGGCAGGGGGTCGATGTCGACCACGACCAGCTCGGCGGCGTCCTCCCCCTGGTACCGCTCCTCGGTGAGGACGACGGCGATGGGGTCGCCGACGAACCTGACCCGGTCCGACGCGAGCCACGGGCGCGTCATGGCCGGATTGACGAAGGGGAACGGCGGTGGCAGCGGGATGAGGTCGGCGACGTCCTGCGCCGTCACGACCGCCACCACACCGGGCGCCTCCAGGGCCGCGGAGCTGTCGACCGACAGCAACCGGCCGTGCGCGACGGTGGATCGCACGAACGTGGCGTGCAGCGCTCCGGCGAGCCGCTCGTCGACGAGGTCGTCGGTGTAGATCGCGCCCCGGGTGAGGAAGAGCGGATCCTCGGTGCGGACCACCCGGGTCCCCAGAATGCTCATGCGCCAGCCTTCCGTCGTCGCCAACGAGCACACTCAACCAGACCCTGTGACCGCGGCCACACATCTCCGCGCGGCGGAAGTCGGACCGGGGTACGGCCGGGGCAGGTGGGGGGCCCGGCCGCACGACGAGCGGTCTGCCACGCCGTCCCTCCCGGCGGCCGGCCGGTGCGACCGTGGCCTACGACTACGGCGGTTCCGTGCCCCGGTGCCGCTCCTGCTCGACCACGGCCTCGAGGTCCTTCAGCCGGTCGAGGCCCTGCAGTGGCCGGCGCATGCGGTGGTTGCCGGCCAGCCGGTCGCGGGTGCGGTCGAGGAAGGTCCAGTAGCCCGCGGTGTAGGGGCAGGCGTCCTCCCCGAGCCGCTTCTTCGGGTCGTACCGGCAGCCGCCGCAGTAGTCGCTCATCCGGTCGATGTAGGCGCCGCCGGAGGCGTAGGGCTTGGTGGCGAGCACGCCGCCGTCGGCGTGCTGGCTCATGCCGACGACGTTGGCGACCATCACCCACTCGTAGCCGTCGACGAAGCTCTCGTGGAACCAGTCGGTCATCGCCGAGGGGTCGATGCCCCGCTGCAGCGCGTAGTTCCCGAGCACCATCAGCCGCGGGATGTGGTGCACCCAGCCGTCCCGGCGCAGGTCGCCCAGCACGTCGGAGAGGCACGCGGCCTCGACGGCGGCGGCGTCGAGGCCGGCCAGCCAGGACGGCACCTCCGCGTGCGCCCCCAGGACGTTGGCTCTCCGGAAGTCGCGCCCGAGGTGCCAGTACATGTGCCAGATGTAGTCGCGCCACCCCATGACCTGCCGGACGAAGCCCTCCACGCTGTTCAGCGGCAGCGGGTCCCCGGCGGCCACCGAGTCGCGGTAGCACTGCTCGGCCCGGGAGACGACGTCGGCGGGGTCCAGGAGCCCCAGGTTCAGCGCCGGCGAGAGCAGCGAGTGGGCCAGCCACCGCTCGCCGGCGAGCATCGCGTCCTCGTGCGGGCCGAAGGCGCCCAGCCGGTTCTCCAGGAAGTCCTCCAGCCGGTGCAGCGCCTCCCGCCGGGTCGCCGGGAACAGCCGCGGACCGTCGTCACCGACGAAGGAGACGTCACCGGCGGACTCCCAGCGGTCGAGGTCCGCGCGCACCTCCTCGTCGATCTCGTCCTCCTCCGGCCACCACGGCTGCGGCGCCGGGGAGCGGCCGTCGGCCGGGGGCGGCTGCCGGTTCTCCTCGTCGAGGTTCCACCGGCCACCGACCGGGCGGGCGCCGTCCATGAGGACGTCGTGCCGCCGCCGGGCGTCGCGGTAGAAGTCCTCCATGAGCAGCCGCTGCCGCCCCCGCCCGTCGGCCCAGGCCGCGAACTCGGCCTGGGAGCTCACGAACCCGCGCGCGGCGAGCACCTGCACGCCCGGCCGGCCCAGGACGAAGTCGCGGCTGCGCCACGAGGTGGGCGCGCAGACGCTCAGCGGCTCCCCGACCCGGTCGAGGGCCTCGGCGTAGGTGCCGACCTGGTGGAACTCGGCGCGCTCACCGAGCTCGGCGGCGCGGTGCCGGAGGGTCGAGAGCACCAGGTGCGCCTTCTGGCGGTGGAACCGCCGGCGGGCGAGGACCGATCGGGCCTCGATGAGCAGGACGGGCTGCTGCGGCCCGTCGAGGAAGTGCGGGCCGAGCTGGTCGGCGAAGCACCAGCGCCGCGTCGCCGGTGCCCGGACCGGGAAGTCGGCCAGGGCGGGGTCGTCGCCGCGCCCGTCCGCCCCTCCCCCACGACCGTCCGCGCTCGCCGCCACCGGCTCCACCTCCGCGGACATCGTGAGGCGACCGGCGGTCCGAGCGCTACTCGTCGCGGTGCCGCGGTCACGGCGGCTCTGGACCCCTCACGGCCGCGGACGACGGCCCCAGGACGCGCTCGTCCCGAGGTGCGCGGGAGCCCGGTCATGGGACCATCGCGGGAGTGTCGAACGGAGCGGGACAGGACGACGCCGTCGTCGTCGAGGACCTGCGGGTCGCCTTCGGGCGCACCCGCGCACTGGACGGCATGAGCTTCCGCGTCGCCCGCGGCACCGTCCTCGGGCTGCTGGGACCCAACGGCTCGGGCAAGACGACCTCCGTGCGGGTGCTGACCACGCTGCTGCGGCCGGACGCCGGGCGGGCCATGGTCCTGGGCGAGGACGTGGTGGCCCATCCGCGCCGGGTCCGGCGGCGCATCGGGCTGGCCGGCCAGTACGCCGCGGTCGACGAGAACCTCACCGGCCGGGAGAACCTCCGCCTCTTCGGCGAGCTGTACCGGCTCCGCCGCGGGGCCGCCGCCCGCGCCGACGAACTGCTCGAGCGGTTCGACCTCGTGGACGCCGCCGACCGCGTCGCCCGCACCTACTCCGGCGGCATGCGGCGGCGGCTGGACCTGGCGGCGAGCCTGGTCAACCGGCCGGAGGTGCTCTTCCTCGACGAGCCGACGACGGGGCTGGACCCGCGCAGCCGGCTGGCGCTGTGGGAGGTGATCGAGGACCTGGTCGGCGGCGGCACCAGCCTCCTGCTGACGACCCAGTACCTCGACGAGGCCGATCGGCTCGCCGACCGCATCGCCGTCATCGACCACGGCCGGGTCATCGCCGAGGGGACCGCGGACGAGCTCAAGACCCAGGTGGGCGGACAGGTGCTCCAGGTGCGCGTCCCGCGGGAGCGCGGCGACGACGCCCGGCGGGTCCTGACGTCCCTGACCGATGCCGAGGGGGTCAGCGAGCCGGAGCCGGGGACGCTGACGCTCGGCGCCCCGGACGGCGGGCCGTTCGTCGTCCGGGTGGCAGCGGCTCTCGGCGACGCCGGTGTGCCGATCGAGGAGATCTCCCTGCGCCGCCCGAGCCTCGACGACGTCTTCCTCACCCTGACCGGCCGGGCGGCTCCAGACGAGACGCCCGAGGGAGATCCCGCGGCAGCAGGACCGCAGGTGGAGGTCGGCACGCGATGACCACGACGGACGCCGGCCGGCACCGCGCGAGCGGAACGGCGGCAGCGGACGACGGGGAGGGCGTCTCCCTGACGTGGGCCCTGCGGGACAGCTGGGCGATGACCCGCCGGAACCTCCGGACCGCCGCGCGCCAGCCCCAGCTGCTGGTCTTCGCGACGGTCCAGCCGGTGATCTTCATCCTGCTGTTCCGCTACGTCTTCGGAGGCGCCATCGCCGTCCCGGGGCCGATCGACTACGTCAACTACCTGCTCACCGGCATCTTCGTGCAGACCATCACCTTCGGGGCGATCCAGACCGGGATCGGGCTGTCCGAGGACGTGTCCCGAGGCCTGATCGACCGGCTCAAGTCCATGCCGATCTCGCGGGCCGCCGTGCTGGCCGGGCGCACCGGCGCCGACCTCGTGCGCAACACCGTCGTCATCGCCGTCATGGTCGCGGTCGGCTACCTGGTCGGCTTCCGCTTCACCAACGGCGCGGTCGGTGCGGTGCTCGCCGTGCTCGTGCTGCTGCTGTGGGGCTTCGTCTTCTCGTGGGTCGGGGCCTTCCTGGGCCTGACGCTCAGGAGCCCCGAGACCGTGCAGGCCGCCTCGTTCCCGATCATCTTCCCGCTGGTGTTCGCCTCCTCGATCTTCGTGCCCGTGGAGTCGATGCCGGGCTGGCTGCAGGCTTTCGTCACGGTGAACCCGATCACCCTGGTCACGGACACGGTGCGCGCCCTGGCGCTCGGGGAGCCGTTCGAGCTGATGCCCGACCTGGCGTGGGCGGCGCTGTCGATGGCGCTCGTCCTCGTCGTCTTCGCACCCCTGGCCATCGCCCGGTACCGCCGGAGCTGACGGCGACCCCGGGCGCGTTCCGGGGGCGATCGCGGGCCGCCAGGGGTGCGTCCGCCCGCCGTCCGCCCTCCCCCCGGGTGCCACCTCCGCCCTGGTCGGCATGATGGCGCTGTGTACGCGCCGCCCTGCGGGGTAAGCGCGCCCGACGAGGGTGGCGCACGAGGACGGCGGCCGCCCGCCGCACCTCACGAGTGGACCTGATGACCGGCAACGCCACACATCGATTCAGCAACACCGCGATCCTCGCCGTGCAGACGGCGGACGCGCCTCAGATCATCACGTCGACCGCGCTCGACGAGCAGCTGGGTGACACCTACCAGCGGGTCGGGCTGCGCCCCGGGCTGCTGGAGCGGCTCGCGGGCATCCGGGAACGCCGCTGGTGGGCCGACGGCGCCTCGTTCGTCGACGGCGCCGCCACCGCGGGCGCGAAGGCGATCAGCGAGAGCGGCGTGGACCCGGCCCACATCGGCCTGATGGTCAACACGTCGGTCAGCCGCAAGCACCTCGAGCCGTCCACGGCCGTGGCGGTGCACGACGCCCTCGGCCTGCCGAGCTCCTGCCAGAACTTCGACGTGACCAATGCCTGCCTGGGGTTCATCAACGGCATGGAGCTGGCCGCCGCGATGATCGACGTCGGGATGGTCCAGTACGCCCTGGTGGTCAACGGCGAGGACTCGCGGCCCGTCCAGGAGCGCACCATCGACCTGCTCAACCGCCCCGACACCGTCGCGAAGGACGTCATGGGGCACTTCGCCACGCTGACACTCGGCTCCGGGGCCGTGGCCATGGTCCTCGGCCGGGCCGACGAGCACCCCGAGGGTCACCGGCTGGTCGGGTCGGTCAGCCGGGCCGCCACCCAGCACCACGGGCTGTGCACCGGCGACAACGACGGGATGCAGACCGACCTCAAGGGCCTGCTCGACGCTGGCCTCGCCCTGTCCGGGGAGCTCTGGGCGGACGCCGGGGCGGAGTTCGACTGGGCGGCAGGGATGGACCGCTACGTCATCCACCAGGTCTCCAAGGTCCACACCGGGGCGCTGTGCGACCGGTTCGGCATCGACCGGGCGCGGGTGCCGACGACCTTCCCGACCCGCGGCAACCTCGGCCCCGCGTCGGTGCCGTTCACCCTGGCGGGCGAGGTGGACGGGCTCGCCGACGGCGACCGCGTGCTGCTGATGGGGATCGGCTCCGGCCTGAACGCCTGCTGCCTCGAGATCGCCTGGTGACGGCGGGCTCGCCGGTCGAGCTGCCGGGGCTGGACCCGTCCTGGTCGCGGTGGGTCACCGTGACCGGCGGGGACGGCGAGAAGCAGCGCTGGCACGTCCTGGACAACGGCGTGACCGACCCGGTCGGGACCCTGCTCTGCGTCCACGGCAACCCGACCTGGTCCTACCTGTGGCGCCGCCTCGTCGCCGCCGCCCCGCCGGGGTGGCGCGTCGTCGCCCCCGACCAGCTCGGCATGGGCTGGTCCGACCGCCCCGCCGCACCGCGGACCCTGACCCAGCGGGTGGCCGACCTGGGCGGGCTCACCGCCGAGCTGGGCGTCCGCGGCCCGGTCGTGACGGTGGCCCACGACTGGGGCGGCATCATCTCGCTCGGCTGGGCCCTCGAGCACCGGCAGGACGTGCGCGGCGTGGTCCTCGCGAACACCGCCGTCGCCATGCCGGAGGGCGACCTCGGGCCCGCGCTGATCCGGCTGGCGCACGCACCCGTCCTGCGCTCCGCCGTGACCCAGGCCAGCTCGGTGTTCGTCCGCGGGACGACGGCGCTGTCGCGGCCTCCGCTGCCCCGGGAGATCCGCCGGGCGTACGCGCAGCCCTACCGGTCGGCCGAGCGGCGCCGGGCCGTGGGCGAGTTCGTCGCGGACATCCCCTTCGCGCCGGGCCACGTCTCCCGCCCGGCGCAGGAGGCGATCGCCGAGGGGATCCGCACGCTGGACGTCCCGGCGCTCCTCCTGTGGGGGCCCCGGGACCCGGTCTTCGGCGAGAAGTACCTGGCGGACCTGCGCGAGCGGCTGCCGCGGGCGGTCGTGCACCGCTACGAGGGCGCCTCCCACCTCCTCCCCGAGGACGCTCCGCAGTACGCCGAGGCGGTGGCCACGTGGGTGACCGACACGTTCGGAGCCCCGAGGGCACCGGCCCCGGATCCCGGCGGAGCACCCGAGCCGGCCCGGCCCTGGGCCGCCCTGGCCGCCCGCGCGGACGACGACTCCCCGGCGGTCGTGGCGGCCGGCGGGGGTGCCGTCAGCTGGGCGCGGCTGGCCCGCCGGGTCGCCGACCTCGCCGCCGGCCTGGCAGCGGCCGGCGTCGGTCCGGGGGACCGGGTGGCGCTGCTGCTGGAGCCTTCGGCGGACCTGACGGCGGCGGTCTACGCGACCTGGCGCGCCGGAGCGGTCATCGTCGTCGCCGACAAGGGCCTCGGCCTCCGGGGCATGCGGCGCGCGCTCCGCGGCGCGGCACCGGACCACGTCCTCGGCAGCACCGCCGGGCTGGCCGCCGCGCGGGCGATGGGCCTGCCCGGGGCGCGGATCCTGGCCGGCCGGGCGCCGGCGCGGCTCCGCCGGGCGCTCGGCGCCGGCCACGACCTGGCCTCGCTGGAGGCGCTGGGCCGGATGTCGCCCGCACCGGCGGAGGCGCCGCTGGACGCGGACTGCGCGGTCGTCTTCACGTCCGGGGCCACCGGCCCGGCCAAGGGGGTCGTCTACACCCAGCGCCAGGTCGGTGCGCAGCTGGAGCTGGTCCGGACGGCGTACCGGCTCACGCCGGGCGACTCGCTGGTGGCCGCGTTCGCCCCCTTCTCCGTCCTCGGACCAGGCCTCGGGATCGCCTCGTCCGTCCCCGACATCGACGTCACGGCGCCCGCCACCCTCACCGCCGCCAAGCTGGCGGACGCCGCGGCCGCGGTGGACGCGACCGTGGTGTTCGCGGCGCCGGCCGCCCTGCGCCGCGTCGCGGCCACCTCCGCGGAGCTGACCGAGCAGCAGCGGTCTGCGCTGCGCCGCATCCGGCTGCTCATGTCGGCGGGAGCGCCCGTGTCCACCCCCCTGCTGCGGGCTCTCCGCGAGACCTTCCCGGCGGCCGAGCCGCACACGCCGTACGGCATGACCGAGGCGCTGCCCGTCACCGACGTCTCCCTGGACGAGATCGAGGCCGCCGGTGCGGGGAACGGCGTCTGCGTCGGCCGGCCGGTGCCCGGAGTCGAGGTGCGGATCAGCCCGCTCTCCCCCCTCGGCAGCGCCGACGGACCGCTCACGGGCTCCCCCGACGTCCCCGGCGAGGTCTGCGTCCGCGCCCCGCACGTGAAGGACCGCTACGACGCGCTCTGGGCCACCGAGCGGGCCGCCGCCCGCGACCCGGGCTGGCACCGCACCGGGGACGTGGGGCACCTGGACGCCGAGGGACGGCTCTGGATCGAAGGCCGGCTGGCGCACGTCGTCACGACCGCGGAGGGCCCGGTCACCCCGGTCGGCCCGGAGCTCCGCGTCGAGGAGCTGCCCACCGTCTCCGCCGCGGCGGTCGTCGGCGTCGGCCCGGGAGGCGCCCAGGTCGCCGTGGCCGTCGTCGTGCCCCCCGGCCGCGCCCGGCACCGGCTGCCGGGCGCCGGCCGGCTCACCGTGGCGCCGGCCGAGCTCGCGGGGGCGGTGCGCGACGCGGCCGGGATCGACCTCGCCGCCGTGCTCGTGGCCGGCGCGCTGCCGGTCGACATCCGGCACCAGTCGAAGGTGGACCGGGCCGAGCTGGCCCGCCGGGCGACGCGGGTCCTCTCCGGCACCCCGGTCCGGTGGGCCGCCCGGCGGAGCAGGAGACCGTGAGGGTGCTCGTCACCGGCGCGAGCGGCATGCTCGGCCGGGTGACCACCCAGCGCCTGCTGGCGCGGGGGGACGAGGTGACGGTCCTGCAGCGCCGTGCCGCCGGCCTGCCCTGCACCGAGGTGCTCGGGGACGTCGCCGACCCGTCCGCGGTGGCGCGCGCCGTCGCGGGGCAGGACGCCGTCGTCCACCTCGCGGCCAAGGTGGACGTCACGGGCACGTGGGACGAGTACGCGCGGGCCAACGTCCAGGGGACGACGAACGTCGTCGCCGCCTGCGCCGCGGAGGGGGTCGGTCGGCTCGTGCACGTGTCGTCCCCGTCGGTCTCGCACGCCGGGTCGCCCCTGTTCGGGGCCGGCGCCGGCCCCGCCGACCCGGCGGGGGCCCGCGGCTCCTACTCGCGCTCCAAGGCGGTGGCCGAGCAGGTCGCGCTGGACGCGGACTCGGCCGGCCTCGCCGTGCTCGTGCTGCGCCCGCACCTGGTGTGGGGGCCGGGCGACGAGCAGCTCGTCGCCCGGATCGTCGCGCGGGCCGGCGCCGGCCGCCTCCCGCTGATCGGCTCGGGCGCCGCCCTGATCGACACCACCTACGTGGACAACGCCGCGGCCGCCCTCGTGGCGGCGGTCGACGCCTGCGGGCCCGTGCACGGTGAGGCGCTGGTGGTCTCCAACGGCGAACCCCGCCCGGTGGCCGAGATCCTCCGACGGCTGTGCTCGGCGGCCGGCGTGGCTCCACCGCGGGGCCGGGTCCCGGCGCACGCCGCCTGGCTGGCGGGCGCCGTGGTGGAGGGGATCTGGTCGGCGACCGGACGGCGCTCGACCCCACCCCTCACCCGGTTCCTCACCGAGCAGCTGACGACGGCGCACTGGTTCGACCAGCGGCGGACCCGGACCGCGCTGGGCTGGCGGCCGGAGGTGGGCCTCGACGAGGGGTTCGCCCGCCTGACGGCCTGGTACCGGGCAGCGGGCACGGCGGCGAACCGCGGGGCCGTCCGCAGCGTCGCGCCGGCAGCGGCGCCCGGGTAGAGCCGCCCCTCCCGGTCGCCGATCGCCAGGGCGCCGGGAGCCCCCCGGACGGCAGTCGGCGGCTACGGTCATCTCCTTGCAGTGATCTGGATCACCTGGGGGCGTCGTGCCGACCACCACCGCAGCGCCGAACCCGACCTCGCCGGATCGCCGGAGCCGAGCTCCCGAGGACCCGGCTCCGAGGAGCGAGTCCGAGGCCCTCGCCTCGGTGGAGGGCGGTGAGCCGGTCGCCCTGCCCACACCGCGAGGCGTCGTCCGCGGACTCGTCGCCACGTTCGCGCGGCCGAGACCGCTGGCACGGGAGGCGGCCCGACTCGGAGGCGCCACCGTCCGCATCCTCCGCGGCACCGACGTGATCGCCCCCTCGCCGAAGGACAAGCGGTTCGCCGACCCCGCCTGGTCGCAGCACCCGGGCTACCGGCGGCTCGCGCAGTCCTACGTGGCGCTGTCCGAGTCGCTGCACCGCCTCGTCGACGACTACGAGACCGGTGGCCCGGACTGGCGCGAGGTGGAGCAGGCCCGCTTCGTGCTCAACGCGTGCATCAGCGCTCTGGCCCCGACGAACACGCTGCTCGGCAATCCGGCGGCGCTGAAGCGCGCCTTCGACACCGGCGGGTGGAGCCTGATCCGGGGCGCCGGCAACATGCTCCACGATCTCCGGCACAACGGGGGGATGCCGAGGCAGGTCGACCGCAACGCCTTCACGGTCGGGAAGGACCTCGGGGTGACCCCGGGTGCCGTGGTCCACCGCGACGAGGTCATCGAGGTCATCCAGTACGCACCGTCGACGGCACGCGTGCGGCAACGGCCGCTGGTGATCGTGCCGCCGCCCATCGGACGCTTCTACTTCCTGGACCTGAGTCCGGGACGCAGCTTCGTCGAGTACGCGGTGAGCCAGGGATTCCAGGTGTTCATGGTCAGCTGGCGGAACCCGACGAAGGAGGAGGCCCACTGGGACCTGGACACCTACTCCGGCGGTGTCCTGACCGCTGTCGACGTCGCGCGGGAGATCACCGGCTCCCCCGACGCCAGCACCATCGGGTTCTGCGCCGGCGGGCAGGTGATGACGACGGCGCTCAACCACCTCGCCGCCACCGGCGACGACCGGGTGCACGCCGCCGGCTACGCGGTGACCCTGCTCGACTTCTCGAGCCGGGCACCGCTGGGGGCGTTCTCCGCGCCGCGCCTGCTCGACCTGGCGCGGCGCAACTCCCGTCGTGGCGGGGTCATCACCGCGCGGCAGATGGGCTCGGTGTTCACCTGGATGCGACCCGACGACCTGATCTTCAACTACCTGGTCAGCGAATGGCTCATGGGTGAGGACCCGCCCGCGTTCGACATCCTCGCCTGGAACGCCGACGGCACCAACCTGCCGGCGCGCCTGCACGAGCAGTTCCTGGAGATCTTCGGGAAGAACACCCTCGTCCACCCGGGCGCGATGCGCGTGCTGGGGACGCCCGTCCACCTGAGCCGGATCACCGTGCCCACCTTCGTCACCGGCGCGCTCACCGACCACCTGACGCCGTGGCACGGCTGCTACCGGACGACGCAGCTGCTCTCCGGGCCGACCACCTTCGTGCTCAGCTCGAGCGGCCACATCCAGAGCCTGGTCAACCCCCCGGGGAACCCCCGGGCCAGCTACTGGACGGGCGGCGAGCCCGGTCCGGACCCGCACGCCTGGCGGGCAGCCGCGACGAAGCACACCGGGAGCTGGTGGGAACCCTGGGCCGAGTGGATGCTCGAACGCTCCGGCGACGAGATCCCCGCACCCACCGCAGTCGGCAGCACGCGCCATCCGGCACGGGAGCCGGCGCCGGGCACCTACGTCGTCGAGCGCCGCCCGGGCTGAGCCCGGCCCCCTCCCAGGGCCCCACCCCGAGGAACGAGGGGTCGGGAGGGAGGGGGTCCTTCGTCAGCCGAACGCCGTCTGCATCTCCTCCGACGCCGGGGCGCGCTCGGGCTGCGCGGGCATGTCCGCCTGGACCTCGCCGGTTCCCCGCTCCCCCGGGCGCTGCACCGCGACCACCGCCGGGTCGACCCGCATCACCGCGTAGCCGGCCACGGCGCCCGCGCCGAACCCCGGTGCGAAGACCCGCATGGGCTCGGTGATCACGCCGTCGCGCACCGCGTCGTGGATGGCCAGCGGGATGCTCGCCGACGACGTGTTGCCCACCGTCTCGATGTTGAAGTAGAGCTGGTCGGCGGTGAGCCCGGCGCGCTCGGCCAGCTGGATCACCATCGTCTTGTTCGCCTGGTGCGGCACGATCAGGTCGATCGCGTCCAGCAGCGACCCGTCCCGGCCCTCCGGCGCGGGCAGCTTCCCGAGCTCGTCGATCATCTGACCCAGGTAGCGCCCGGCCAGCGCCTTCACCTGCGGGCCGAACACCGTGATGTTGTTGTCGAACTCGGGGTTGGGCCAGAGGATCGAGTTCACCTCGCTGGCCGGGCCGCTGGCGTAGGTCTTCATGACGTCGATGTCGCCGTCGCCCCCGTCCGCGGCCGGCCCGACGACCAGCGCCGCCGCGCCGTCCCCGAAGATCATCCGCGAGGTGCGGACGTTGCCGATCTTGTCGGAGAACTTCTCGACGCACACGACCAGGACCGGCCGCTCGACCTCCTGGAGCAGCCGGACGGCGTCCGCGACGCCGTAGGGCATGCCGGCGCAGGCGGCGATGATGTCGTAGGCGGCGTAGACCTGGTGCATCCCCAGCTGCCCGCAGAGGTAGGTGGCCAGCGACGGGATCAGCCGCGAGCTGGTGCAGGTGCAGACCAGCACGCCGCCGATCTCCTCCGGCTGCCGCCCCGCCTTGTCCAGCGCCGCCTCGGCGGCCTGCAGGGCGAGCTCCTCCAGTGGCAGCGAGCTGTACTCGCGCTGCTCGATGCCGGTCTTGGCGGCGATCTCGTCGGCGCTCATCGGGGACCAGTTGTAGGCCGTGTTGCGGATCAGGTCGTCGTTGCCGCACACCTGGTCGCCGTGCACCGCCGCCAGCGCCTCGATCCGCGGCCGCACCGCGAAGCGCTCCCGCACGTCGAGCTCCGGGTACGGACGCACCGGTGGGCGGGACTCCCGCGGCGCGGCGACCTGCCGCGGCTGCGCTCCGGCGCGCAGCCGGCGCAAGAAGGCCCGCACCTCCTTGTCCCGAGGGTGGAAGGCGACCACGTAGTCGTCGTCCCGGAGGTCACCGGCCTCGGCGAGCTCCACCTCCGACCGCTCCCAGGGGTACTGGTTGTGCAGCACCATGGCCCAGCGGTGCAGCGCCTCGAGCTCGGGGACGTCCTCGGAGACGTCGAGGATGTCCGCGTAGTCGTACACCGGGTAGTCCGGGTCGTAGCTCGGCAGCCGGAAGGTCAGGTTCCCCGGCTGCTGCAGGAACTCCGCGACGGTCGGCTTGAGCGCCGGCAGCGTCGACGCGTGGTGCCGGCGGTTGGCGAAGACGTCGAACAGGATGTCGAAGATGCGGTCCTCGCAGCCCTCGCTCCACTTCGCCGGCAGCTGTGGGAAGGCCTGCTGGACGCCGGCGACCTTGGCCTCGCCGTCTTCCCACGGCTCCAGGACCGGGAGGAACACGTCCGGGCGGTTGCGCGGGACGTCGGCCCAGCGGGTGGGCCGCTTGTCGTACATCGTGATGGAGAAGCGGTTGGCCCAGAAGAGGTTCAGCGCGAGGTCCCGCATCAGGTCGTAGCGGGTTCCGTAGGCGCCGGTCCGGACCCGCTCGAGGATCTCGGTGCCGCTCGGCGCCTTGGTCTCGAAGTCCCGGCGGACGACGCTGTCGAGCTGCTCCAGCGTCTCCATGGTGGAGAAGTCCAGCTCGGGCATGATGTTCGAGGGGAACACCATGCGGCCGTGCCGGTTCATGACGAAGGCATTCATGGGACGGGGCCTCTCTCCTGGGATCGACGTCCGGTGGCGCGCTCCATGCCCCGCTCGACGGCGGCGATGAGACGCGGCCGGAGCTCGGCGGCCGGGATGATGTCGTGCACCGAGCCGACGCGGCGCGCTCGTTCGATGTCGTGGACCGCCTCGAACCCCGCGGCCACCTCGCCCAGCTTCTCCGAGCGGACGGCGGCCCTCAGGGTGGCGAGCTCGACCCGCAGGTGCGCCTGCTCCACGCCGTCGGCGGCGTTCACCGCGGCTTCCAGCTCCTGGACGCGCGGATCGGCCGACGTCCGCTTGTCGACCTCGCGGGTGAACACCACGGCGGCCGCGGGGGCGCCGCCGATCACCGACGCGTACGAGCCCTCGACGGCCAGCACCTCCATGTTGTCGTTGAGGACGCCGGAGAAGACGACGAAGGCCCCGCCGTGGTAGCGGGAGACGACGCAGAAGACGATCGGGCCGTCGAAGTTCGTGATGGCGCGGCCGATCTCGGCGCCGTACTCGAGCTGCAGCTTGCGCAGCGACTCCGGTGACCCGTCGAAGCCCGAGAGGTTGGCCAGCACGACGAGCGGCCGGTTGCCGCTGGCCGCGTTGATGGCGCGGGCGGTCTTCCTCGACGAGTGCGGGAACAGGGTCCCCGACGTCCACTGGTCCGGGCCGTCCGCGGGGAAGCTGCCGCGTCGGGGCATCGGCCGTGACTCGACCCCCAGGATCGAGACCGGCTGTCCGCCGAGGTGCGCGTCGTACACCACGACCGTGTCGGCGTCGGCCATGCCGGCCCACCGCTCGAGCACGGGGTGGTCCTGGTCGGTGACCGCACGCATGACCGTCCGGATGTCGAACGGCTTCTTGCGCTCCGGGTTGGTGGTCGGGGAGAAGATGTCGCCCACGGTGGTGAACTCGCTGGCCGGGTGCCGGTGCGGGAAGGAGCGCACGTCCCGGTCGGCGGGGTCGTCGGTGCCGGCGGGCCGCGGCCAGCGCTCACCGGGTGCGACGTAGGCGTGGTCGTAGTGCCGCATCAGGAGCGCCGCGGCGGCGGTCAGGTTCGGCGCCCAGTACTGGGCCTGACCGTTGGGCCCCATGACCCGGTCGTAGCCGCCGATGCCGAAGTTGTCCTCGGCCGACACGCCTCCGGAGTAGTCCAGCGAGTGCTTGCCGGTGAGCACCATCGCGCTGTCGGGGGTCATGACCAGGATGCCCTTGGTGTGCATGAGCATCGTGGCCTCGGCGTTCCAGTACGGCTGGGCCCCGACGTTGATCCCGGCGACGACGACGTTGATCTCGCCGCCGCGCTGGGTGAACTCGATGATCCGGCGCAGGGCCCGGGCGACCCAGTCCATGTTCTCCGTGCCGCTGTCCATCGAGATGCGGGCGCCCGAGGACAGTGCGAACCACTCGACGGGGATGCCGCGCTCCTCCGCCAGGTCGAGCGCGGCGTTCACGCGGGCGCACTCGGGCTCCGCGACGGTGCCCAGCTGCTTCGTCGGGTCGCCGAAGAGGGCCACCCGGGTCACGCCCTCGGGATAGCGCTCCGTGGGCGTGCTGACCACGCCGACGACGATGCCCGCCCGGTTCTGCCCGGCCGGCCGCTCCACGGGGACGAGCCGGCCGTCGCCGTCCAGGTCGTGCTCGACGAACGAGCCGCCGGGTCCGGCCAGCTGCGTGCTCAGCTCGTACGGGTAGACGGCACCCCGCGCACGGGAGCTGAGCACCTTCTCGGTGTAGTCGTCCAGCGGGCGCATCGGTTCGGTCGGCCGGTCCGTCAGCTGCATCTGGACGCCGGTGCCGGGGCGGTACGAGAACCGCAGCGCCACCTCGCGGGGCGCCGCCCCCTCCGCCTGCAGGCGGGCCAGCAGCACGATCTGCTCGATGCCGGCCCCCACCGTCAGCGGCGCGGCCGTCCGGGCGAAGGCCGCCACCTCCGCCAACGGCACCTCGATCGACGGCCAGGCGTAGAGGAACACCCGGTTGTGCTGGAGCGGCCGGCGTGACCGTCGGCGGGACTGCGCCCTGCGCAGGCTGTCGAGGCAGGCGGTCAGCTGCCGTTCCACCGTCGGGAACCCGGCGATCTCGCCGGCGTCGTCCCGGACGGGGGTCAGGTCGCGGACCGCGGCCATGGCGATGAACCGCTCGTCGTTCGGGTTCTCCTTCGCCGTGACGTGGAAGACGTAGGTGTCCTCGGCGGAGGGCACCCGCTCGCCGTCGAAGTTCTTCAGCCGCCACAGGGCGAGCCGCTGTGCGGTCAGCGGGTGCAGACCCCGGATGATGCGGTCCTCCACCAGTTCCCCGGCGTCCGCGCCGTCCGGCGACGGCCGGAAGGTCACGGTCTCCACGTCGCCGTCGGGCGTGGAGACCGTGACGGTCACGCGGCGGACGGTCCGGAACACGGCGGTACCGGCGATCGCCTCCCGCAGCTCCGCCACCATCGCGTCGGCGTCGGCCGGCCGGCCGGGCCAGGAGAGGTAGAGATCCACCAGGACGTGCGACGGGTCCGGGACGTCCGCGATCCACTCCGCCACGGACGCGAGGGCCGACGGGAGACCTGCCGACCGCACCATCACGGCGACGAGCCGGAGCGGGGTCCCGCTGAGCTCGTAACCGGCGGAGACGGCGGAGTGGCCGTCGAGCAGGAAGGACCGGACGTCCTGGAGGTCGCGGCTGCGGTAGTAGCGGCGGGTCAGGACCTCCAGGACGGGATCGGGCTCGGCCGTGTCCCGCTCGAAACGCTGTGCCAGCAGCCGGACCAACGGCTCGGGGCTCGCCACGAGAGCCTCGATGCGGGCCAGGTCCGCGCGCTCCCCGTCCCGCACTCCGGCGTCGAGTTCGTCCAGCAGCCGTCGGGCCTCGTCGAGGACCTGCTGCCGTGCCTGCAGGACCACGGGCTCCTCGAAGTACCGGTAGCGAACGGCGCGGGCCAGGTCGCCCACCGAGGGGTAGCGCAGCTGCGTCGCGACCACGAGCCGGTCGAGCACCTCCCCGACCCGGGCCCGCGCCGGGCCGCTCGGCGGTTCCCCGGCCGTCAGCCAGCGGTCCAGCAGCGCCAGGACGGCGGGCAGCTGGTCGGCCACCCGCTGCTGGGCCAGGAAGATCCGTTCGACCGCCTCCTCGAGCCGGGGACCCGGCTCGAGGTCTGCGACCCCGTAGTGCAGGAGGGCCCGGGAGAGCCGGCCCCGGAAGCTCTCCGGGAGCGCCTCGCGCTCGACGTCGAGCGAGTGCAGGTAGGCGTGGAAGTGCTCCCGCGGGCTGTGCACCTGCGTGTCGGTCTCCTCCTCCTCGCTGACCGGCCGGTTCCGGGAGAGCTCCGAGAGGTCGGCGAAGGTGGTGAGGACGGCGAGCTCGCCGTCCAGCAGCTCGGCGTCGTCCCCGGGGAGCTCGTCGCGGGCGCTGCCGTACTCGGCGACCAGCTGCTGGGCGTACCGGGCGCTGACGTCGTAGCCGGTGATCAGGGCCTGGAGCGCCGCGAGCAGGGACAGCGCCCTGTCCCGGTGGCTGCGTGCCGGAGCGCCGTTCCCGGGGAAGACCACCCGCTCCCCCGATGCCTCCTCGGCGTCGTCGCCGGCCCGCTCGAGGGTGAGCAGCGGTGCGCCCGCGTCCACCTGGGAGTTGGCTGCGGTCAGCAGGTCGCGCACCCGGCCGGCGAACGGGGCCTGCACCGCCGTCTCCATCTTCATGCTCTCGAGGACGGCGACCGTCTGCCCCGCCTCGACGGCCTGCCCCGGCTGCACGCGCAGCGCGACGACCACCGAGGGGGCCGGGGCGCGCACCACTCCCCCGGCGTCCCGCGTGACGCGGTGCGAGACGCCGTCGACCTCGACCAGGTGCGAGCCGGGCGCCTCGACGGCCACGACCGAGAACCGCTGGTCCCCGATGGTGAGGCGGCTCTCGAGGGGCCCGAGCCGGTCCACGTCCACGTCGACGTACCGGTCGTCGAGCTCCACGCGGTACCGGTCCTGGCTGACCTTCGCGACGGTGAGTCGGTAGACCTGGCCGCGGTACCCGAGCTCCACCGCGCGCTCCACCTCGTGCCGCGACCGCGGGCGCCCGCCCCGGGCCGAGGCGAGGAATGCCGCGCGTTCGCGCTGCTCCTCGGCATCGGAGGCGTCGATCGCCACCTGGGCCAGCGCCACGTGGGCCGACGGCGTGGCATCGGGCGCGCCCGCCATCCCGGTGCGGTCCAGCCAGCCGGTGTCCGCCGTCCCGGCCACGACCTCCGGTCGGTCGAGCAGATCGAGCAGGAAGGACTTGGTCGTCGTCCCGCCCCGCAGCACCACGGTGGTCCCCCGGAGCGCGACGCGCAGGCGGGCCAGTGCCTCGGGGCGGTCCCGTCCCCACGCGATGACCTTGGCGATCATCGAGTCGTACTCCGGCGGGATGACGTCGCCGACCCCGATGCCGGTGTCCACCCGCACGCCCGGGCCGGTGGGCAGGCGCATCAGCTCCACCCGGCCGGGGGCGGGGGCGAATCCCTGCTCGGCGTCCTCGGCGTTGAGCCGCGCCTCGACGGCATGGCCCCACTCCGCCGGCGGTTCGCCGGCCAGCCGGCCGCCCCCGGCGACGTGCAGCTGCAGCTTCACGAGATCGAGGCCGGTGGTCTCCTCGGTCACGGGGTGCTCGACCTGCAGCCGGGTGTTCACCTCCAGGAAGGTGAACAGCTGCTCCTCGGGCTGGTACAGGAACTCGACGGTGCCGGCCCCGACGTAGCCGGCGGCCTGCACCAGGGCGATCGCCGAGTCACGCAGCGAGCGGTCCTGCTCGGGCGTGAGGGCCGGCGAGCTCGACTCCTCCAGCACCTTCTGGTTGCGCCGCTGCACCGAGCAGTCCCGGACGCCCGGGGCCCAGACCGTCCCGTGCTGGTCGGCGATGATCTGCACCTCGACGTGCCGGCCGCCCTCGACCAGGCGTTCCATGAAGACGGCGGGGTCGCCGAAGGTGCGTTCGGCCTCGGTCTGCGTGCGGGTGAGCGCCTCCCCGAGCTCGGCCTCGGACCGGACGATCCGGATGCCCCGCCCGCCGCCACCGCTCCGGGACTTGACGATGAGCGGGTAGCCGATCGCGGCCGCGTGCCGGCGCCCGTCCTCGATGCCGTGCACGGGGCCGCCGCTCCACGCCGCCACCGGCACACCGGTCTGCTCGGCGAGCACCTTCGCCTCGATCTTGGCCCCGAGCAACCGCATCGCCTGCGGCGGAGGGCCGACGAACACCACGCGGAGGTCGGCGCACAGCTCGGCGAACGCCGGGTCTTCAGCGACGAAACCCCAGCCGACCCAGGCGGCATCGGCGCGGCTCGTGCGCAGTGCGCGGGCCAGCTCGGCGTGGTCGAGGTAGGGGCTCCCCGCCCCGGTCTCGCGGAGCAGGACGGCCTCGTCGGCGGTGCGCACGAAGGTCGCCCGGCGCTCGGCCTCGGTGTGCAGGGCGATGACCCGGGTCGCGGTCCCGTGCTCCGCGTCGAGCTCGCGCACGGCGCGGATGAGCCGGACGGCCGGCTCACCCCGGTTGACGACGGCGATACGGCTGAACACCGGTGCTCCCCTCCTCGTCATCGGTCGATGTCCGACGGTCGGCGTTCCGCTGCCCGTCTCCGTCACATGTCGAGGCCGCCGTTGACACCCCACACCTGTCCGGTGATGTACCCGGAGGCGTCCGCGGCGAGGAAGTGGACGACGCGGGCGACCTCCTCCGGCTCCCCGAGCCGGCCGAGCGGGATCTTCGCCTTGAGGCCGTCGAGCACCTTCTCGGGCACGGCATCGAGCATCTCGGTGGCGGTGTACCCCGGCGTCACGGCGTTGACGGTGATGCCCGGCCCGTCGGTCTTGCCCGAGCGCTTCACCTGCATCGCCGCCTCCAGCGCCAGCGTCTTGGTCAGGCCCAGCAGCCCCGACTTGGCCGAGGCGTAGTTCGACTGCCCGATGCCGCCCGTCTCCCCGATCACCGAGGAGATCATCACGATCCGCCCGCTGCCCCGTTCGTGCATGTGCCGGAGCGCGGCCTGGGAGAGGTAGAAGGCTCCGGACAGGTTGACGTCGATGACCCGGCGCCAGTCGTCGTCGGTCATCTTCAGCACGGTCCGGTCGGCGGTGATGCCGGCGTTGTTGACCAGGATGTCCAGCCGGCCGTGCCGCTCGATGACCTCGGCGATGGTCCGGCGGCAGTCGTCGGGGTTGGCGATGTCCCCCCGGTGCACGCTCACGTTCCGCTCCGGGTAGGCGCCGGCGAAGTCCTGGGCGAACATCTCCGCCCGTTCCTGGTTGCCGCTGTACCCCGCTGCGACGTCGGCGCCCTGCTTGGCCAGGCTGCGGCAGATGGCGGCGCCGATCCCGCGGGTGCCACCCGTCACGAAGGCCACCCTGCCGAGCAGCTTGTCCCCGGACCTCGTCGAACGTTCCTGCGTAGCTGTCATGGCGTCCTCCCTGGGCGCGGCGCGCCTCACCGTGGCCCGCGGGGCTGGGACGACGGTGATCTGCCGCCTGGTGCCCCGACGCCGGGCACTCGCGCAGCATCCTGGGCGCGGCCGCCGGCGTCAACGGGAGCCGGTGCTGATCCGCGACGCCACCGTCCCCGTTCCCGACGTCGGCACTCGTCCCCGGTGGAGCGCTCCGCACCGGTCGGCGCGGGAGTGTCCGCACCCGGACGACGGGTAGCGGGGGTGGATGCCCCCTTCGCCCCAGCGCTCCTCCCCCGACCGCACCGCCGACCTCGAGGCGGTGCTCGCCGAGGTCGCCGACCGCTCGCGGCACCTGGCCGAGGAGGGCGAGGTCGAGGAGCAGCCCGAGGAGCTGCCCTCGGCCGACGCCGCCCGGTTCGGGCTGGCGCTCGCCGAGCTGGACGGCACGGAGCACGTGACCGGCGACGCCGACGTCGGCTTCGCGGTCCAGAGCGTGGTGAAGGTGTTCGCCCTCACGGCCGCCCTCCAGCTGGTCGGCGAGGAGCTGTTCGAGCGGGTGGGCCGTGAGCCTTCCGGCGACCCGTTCAACTCGCTCATCCAGCTGGAGCACGAGAAGGGCGTCCCGCGGAACCCCTTCATCAACGCCGGGGCGCTGGTCGTCTGCGACGTCCTGCTGGACGCGGCGGACGACCCTTTCGGGGCCGTGGCCGGCCTCGTCGGTGACCTCACCGGCGAGGAGGCGACCCTGGACGGGACCGCGCTGGACGCCGAACGGGAGAGCAGCTCCCTCAACCGGGCCATGGGCCACCTGATGAGCTCGTTCGGGAACGTGCACCACCCGGTCGACGAGGTCGTGGAGCTCTACCTCCGCCTGTGCTCGATCACGGTCACCACGCGCACGCTGGCCCGCGCCGCCCGCTTCCTCGCCAACGACGGCGTCAACCCGCGCACCGGCGCGGCGGTGCTGTCCGAGCCCCTGGCGCGACGGGTCAACGCGCTGATGCTGACGTGCGGCACCTACGACGCCGCCGGGCAGTTCGCCTACGACCTGGGCTTCCCGTGCAAGAGCGGGGTCGCCGGAGCCGTGATGGGTGACGTGACCGGGCGCTTCGGCGTGTGCGCGTGGTCGCCGCCGCTCGACGAGAAGGGCAACTCGCGAGCGGGGCGGGCAGCGCTGCACCTGCTGTCGGAGCGACTGGACCTGTCCCTGCTCTGACCCGGGCCGTGCTCGCGGGGCCGCACGAGCCGGGAGGGGGTGGCCGAGCCCGTCACGACGCGGGGGCCAGCCCCCGCCGCAGCTCGTCCAGGGCCTGCGCGAGGCTCACCCGCGGCGCCCAGCCCCACGCCCGCGCGCGGTCCGTGCGCAGGGCGCCGGTCCACACCGGCTCGTCGGTCCACTGCGGCTCGACGCCGAGCGCGTCGGCCACCGTGCCCAGGTAGTCCCGCCACGTCGCGGGCTCACCCGCGACGACGACCGGCGTGGTGGCGCCGGCCACGGGGCCCCGCTCCGGGTCGTCGGCGGCCGCGATCGCACCGGTGGCGACGTCCGCGATGAGGGCCGCGAGGTCCTCGACGTGCACCCAGGCCCAGGTCTGCTCCGGGTTCGCCCGGCGCTCGCCGTCGCGCAGCTGCTGCGGCCGCAGCGTGTTCCAGACCGACGTCTCGCCCGCGCCGAGGATCGCCGGGGGGCGCACCAGCACGGTCGTGAGCCCGCCGACCTCGGCCAGCGCGGCGTCGGCGGCGTTCTTCGTGTCGGGGTAGGCGCCACTGCCCTCGGGCAGGAGGGCGCCGTCCTCGGCGACGTCGCCGACGCCGGCCGAGCGGTCGTACACCCCGGCGGTGGAGACGTGCACCAGCCGGGCGACGCCGGCGTCCCGGGCGGCCCGGGCGACGGCCTGGGTCCCCTCGACGCCCACCCGGTGCTGCACCTCCCGGGGGGAGCCCATCGGGTGGACCGTGGTGACGACCGCGTCGGCGCCGGTGGTCACCGAGCGGGCGAACTCCTCGTCGGCGAAGTCACCGACGTGCTCGGTGACGCCGTCCAGCGAAGGCGCGCTGCCGGCCCGGCGGACGACGGCACGCACCTGCGCCGACCGCTCGACGAGCGCCCGGCACACCGCGGTGCCCACCAGTCCGTTCGCACCGGTGACCACGACGACGGGAGAGGGAGATGCCATGGCGCCCACCCTGCCAGCGGCCGCACGACTCCGGCCACCGCGCGGCACGCCCGCCTCCGCACCGGGGTCAGGGCAGCGCGGCGAGCTTGCGCCGGAGCAGGCCGCGCTCGCGCTCGTTCCCGCAGAGGGCGACCGCGCGCTCGAGCTCCCGGCGCGCCTCGCCGTGGCGGTGGAGCCGCCGGAGCAGCTCGCCGCGGACGCTCGGCAGCAGGTGGGAGCCGGACAAGGCGCCCGCCGCGACGAGGTCGTCGACCAGGGGCAGCGCGGCCGCCGGGCCGCGGGCCATGGAGAGCGCGACCGCCCGGTTGAGCTGGACCACCGGCGAGGGCGCCAGCCGGGAGAGGACGTCGTAGAGCAGGACGATCCGTTCCCAGTCGGTGCCCTCGACCGACGGCGCGACCGCGTGGCACTCGGCGATCGCGGCCTGGACGCCGTACGCGCCGAGCCCGCGGCCGACCCGCCCGGCCTGGGCGAGCGCCGCCCGCCCGCGCCGGATCGCGGCCCGGTCCCAGCGCCGCCGGTCCTGGTCCTCCAGCAGCACCGGTTCGCCGTCGTCGCCCACCCGGGCCGGGAACCGGGCCGCGGTGAGCTCGAGCAGGGCGAGGAGTCCGTGCACCTCCGGCTGGTCGGGCACCAGCCGCGTCAGGACCCGGGTCAGCCGGATCGCCTCGCGGGCCAGGTCCGGCCGGATCCAGTCCTTCCCGGAGGTGGCCGTCGACCCCTCGGTGAAGACCAGGTACAGCACGCTCAGCACGGAGCCGAGCCGCTCGCGGCGCTCCTCGGCCGGCGGTGCCTCGAAGGGCACCTCGGCCGCGGCGAGCGTCTTCTTGGCCCGGGTGATGCGGGCCTGCACGGTCGCGGTCGGCACGAGGAAGGCCCGGGCGATCTCGTCGCTGCCCAGGCCGCCGAGGACGCGCAGCGTGAGCGCGACCTGGGCCTCCCGCGAGAGCACCGGGTGGCACGCGATGAACATCAGCGCGAGGACGTCGTCGTCCACCTGGTCGGGGTCCCACAGGAGGTCGTCGTCGTCCGTGGTGGGTGACCAGCCGCCGGACGTGGCGCCTCCATCGGTCAGGCCCCGGGCGAGGGTCGCGTACCGCTCGTCGCGGGCGGACCGGCGGCGGAAGGCGTCGATGGCCCGCCGACGCCCCACGGTGAGCAGCCAGCCCGCGGGATCGCGCGGCGGCCCTTCCCGCGGCCACGTGACCAGGGCCTCGGCCAGCGCCTCCTGGGCCAGGTCCTCGGCCAGCGCGAAGTCGCCGGTGTACCGCGCCAGCCGGCCGACGATGCGCGCGGACTCGATGCGCCAGACCGCCTCGACGGCCTCGCGGCCGCTGCCGGCCCGGGGGGGGGGGGCCCCCCCCCCCCCCCCCCCGCCCCCCCCCCGCCCCCCCCCCCCCCCCCCCCCCCCCCCCCCCCGCCTAACACCATGTACCCCCGGTCA